>JAFEGE010000028.1 GCA_018240105.1 Verrucomicrobiota bacterium
TTTGGGATCATACGTTGCGATCGTTGTTTTTAGGAAATTGTGATCATCTCTCTCTGGAAATTCAGGCTTAAAGTGCGAGCCTCTAAATTCATCTCTAAGAAGCGCTCCTTTAACGATACTAAGAGCGACCTCCAGCATATAAATAAACTGGTTAGCAAATTGGTAGCTTTGGTTGACAAGCGTACCACGATCATCAAGCGAGATCTTTTTCGCTCGCTCTCTAAGCTCTTTAATTTTATCGATCGCCTCTTTAAGGCCGCGGTTACTACGTACAACGGTTGCATTGGCAACCATAACACTTGCAAGCTCGTCATGTAAAAGAAAGACGTTTTCATCGCCATCTCTCTCTAAAAGGTCGCGTTTCAAAGCAAGCTCTTTTGCCTCAGCTTCATTAAAGCAACTAGGCGGCATCTCACGAGCCCGTTTTTTTAATGTATTGAAATACCAAAAAGCTTCATTTGCTGCTACCATACCGCTATAAATACAGGCTAAAAGAGCATTTGCTCCTAGACGATTAGCGCCATGGTATTGAAAATCACACTCGCCACAAGCAAAAAGGCCAGGTATATTCGTCATATGCCTAAAACGATCAAAGCGATCTAAATCGTTACTAGCAGGCCAATCCACCCAAAGGCCTCCCATGGTATAGTGGACAGCTGGAAAGATCTTCATAGGGTGTTTTCTAGGATCTTCACCGGTAAACTTCTGATAGATATCTAAGATCGCCTTTAACTTTTGATGAGCTTTAGGTTCAAGGTGTGTCACATCTAGAAAAACCTGCTTTTTCCCATCAATACCAAGTCCCGCAGTCACAACCTGTATGATAACACGTGAGGCGATATCACGAGGCACAAGGTTGCCGAAAGAGGGGTATAATTCCTCTAGGAAATACCAAGGCTTGCCTGTCTCTCCACAAACAACTTCTTCCCCATTGGGTCCTATAATCTTTTTATTACTATCGCCATAGACCCAAACACGGCCGCCTTCACCCCTTGCCGACTCTGACATAAGCCGTAGCTTATCCATCCCCGGAATAGCTGTCGGATGGACCTGTATAAACTCAGGATTTGCAAGCTTTACCCCCTGGGTATAAGCCCGACCATTCGCCGCACCGGTACAGATCGTTGAATTGGTAGAGTACTTAAAAATAACGCCATTACCACCGGTTGCTAAGACAACAACGTCTGCCTTAAGAGTCATAAGCTGCATGGTATAGAGGTCCATGATAACACAGCCCCTCGAAATACCATTTTCATCTATGACAGAGCGCATGTACTCATGGTGCTCAAACTTCTCTACTCTTCCCTTCACCTCAAAACGGCGCACTTGCTCATCTAAAGCATATAAAAGCTGTTGGCCTGTAGAGGCTCCTGCAAAGGCTGTTCGTTTATAGAGCGTTCCTCCAAATCGTCTAAAGTCGATTTGGCCATCTGCTCTTCTATTAAAGGGAACACCCAGTCTATCTAACATCCGAATAAGATAGGGGCCATTGTAACACATCTCTACAATGGGAGGCTGATCACCTAGAAAGTCGCCTCCTTTGATGGTATCATAGGCGTGAATCTCTGGAGAGTCATCTTCTCCCATAAGATTGACAGCAATATTAATACCGCCTTGCGCACAGACAGAGTGAGAGCGCTTAACTTTAGTTAAAGAGATGAGTTTTACTTTGCAGCCAAGGTCTGCAAGCTTCATCGTACAAGCAAGGCCAGCTAGACCTCCGCCGATAACAACAACTTCTTTTTCAATATTTGAGGTTGATGAAATAGGTCCCCCAAATGGACATCATACCTAAAAATCCAACAACAAACATGAGGCCTAAACAAAAAGTCATGGTCTTTGTATGCGATTTTCTAGATAAAATTAGCCCCCATGTAATGAGAAAGGTCCATAGACCATTAAAACCATGGAAGACCGCAGCTGCTACAAAAATAGAGTATAAAATGCACATCGTAATGCTTTGAAAGGTTTGGCGCACACTTAAAAGCTCTAAACTACCAAAACTCGAAGAGACGGCCATCACTTCATTCTCTTTTAACTTTCGGCTCTCAAGACCGCGGATATGATCCTGCAAGGCCTGAAACCCTTGCAAACTTTGATAGCTGTGGTCTAATTCGGAATTATACCCGCCTTCCTCTTCAGGAAAGACCTCTTGCTGAATTTCAACAATCCGCTCTTTCACCATGCCCATCTTGTATTCTTGTTTTAAAAGGCGGTTTTTTTCTCTCATAATGGCTTTACGATCGAACAATTTAACGCCAAGGCGATCAGCTACGGGATATAGTCCAGGATCGACAACAAGTTTTAAATAGTAGTAAGGCTTTCCAGCTTGCTTAAATTTATAGGGATAATCTAAAAAGCGCATTTGAACAACGTGCAAAATCAAACCTACAAGAAGAATCCAAGCCGTGTAGCGCTGCCATGAGTACGCACGATTACGTTTATATTTCAAAAGCGGTGTTGAGCCATCAGAGACATAGGCGTTAGATTTAGAGCTCATCATGTAGTAGACGCCCCAAACCATGTGGTAGACAATCGGGATCCCTAACAGGACCATCTCTATGACAGGTAAATAAGGAATATTTCTTAAAAAATCAACGCTGTGCACAAACCAATAGCCATCATCACCAAAAAAGAGTGCGGCTTGTGAATTTGTAAAGAGATGCTCTGCTAAAAAGATAAGAAACCAGAGCCCCATGAGGGAGTGCATTCTTTTCCAAACAAACTCTTTAGGAATCGAAGCCATTCTAATTGCCGAAGTCGCCATTTCCGTATGCCTTCACATTTTGTACGGAGGTGGAATATACCATTTTTTAAGATCGATACTCAAGTGAATTCAAAAATTGGTGTTTTGGCAAAAGCAGAACTTATAATTTGTACCAGGTGAAACCGGCGCTAAAGCGAGCCCCTATAGCATATAGGGCGAGCTGCAGCGGGTACAAA
>JAFEGE010000029.1 GCA_018240105.1 Verrucomicrobiota bacterium
AAACAAGAGATGCCTTAAAAGAAGCGCTCGCCCCTGCAAAATAAGAGATCGAAAGAGCGCCTATAGTGAAAAAAATGATAGCTATCTTTGGAGAGTCTAAAGAGGGGCCCCTCCACACCTTTATCCACCTTCGCTCCCTACCTGACATCGTAGAGAGCTTTGGTAATCCAACAGAGACAGGCCTTGGTATCCACATGGCCATCCAAGCGCTCCTCTTTAAGAGCGATGTCCTCTTTTATCGTCTAGAAGAGGAGGGGTTTCAAAAAGATACTTATGAGCTCGGCTGCCATCTTTTAGAGAAGCATCCTAAAAAAGAGGCGCTGACAGCGATTGCTCTCCCCGGTGTTGGCGACACCCTTATCCTCTCTTTTGCACAAAAGGTTGCAGCCCCTATCGGAGCCCTCCTTCTTATTACAGCAAAAGATCTTTATGATTTTACCACTCAAAGATAAATCTTAATTTTATTTTCATAAATAATAGATCTATTTACAATTTTCCATTAAAATAATTTCATAAATTAAATAATTTAAGGATTTTATGACAACAGGTGCTTTTAGAGCCGTAGATGCAGCAACAGATAGTTTTTACATAGCAAGACTTGCCCAAATTCGAGAAAAACTCCAAAGTTCAGACGGCTTGCAAGCCCGCATAGAGGCATCTGTTAGCACAGCACTTATAGCCACTCGAAGCTTTGCTCTCGTCCTCATAAGCCCTATCTACCTACCAATCACCTTCGCTGCAACCCTTCTCGATAAAAATTTTACCGATGCAAAAAATAGCCTTGGCAATGCCGCTCGCTTAGTCGTCATCTCCTTCCAACGCATGTTTATCTTCACCGCTGAAACCCTCCTTTGTCTCGTCGCACCAAGAACTGTCTATGGTCATCTGACTGCAAGTCCTCTTCCGCCTCCGGCCGCAGCTTCTGCAACAGCAGAACCTCCCGCTCCAAATCAACCTCCTGCCGCACCACCAGCAGTTGTAGAGGCGTCTATCCCTCCAACGGGCGGAGCTGCTGGCCCTCAAAGAGAAGAAGCTGCTGTAACCACAGCTTTACGACCCAAAAGCTTTCAAGATATAGAAGCTCACTTAGACAAACTAATCGAAGCCATGCCAAAAGAAGATGGCGCCAGAAGGATCCTTTCTCACGAAAGAGCCATTCTAAGAGCGCAAATGGCCAAAGGCTTACCCTTTGAGCGTCCTACTGTCCATCGCGGCGATATGACTGGCCATCAATACCGCAAGGATGCGGCGGGTGCTTTTGTTTGGCAAGCTCGCTCTGGTAAGACAGATCCTCTAAGCAATCCTTTTGTACCTAAGCCTACGGTTCATTTCTCGATGGTCAAATATTTCTATGATCATACTCGAGATTCTTCTGGAAAAAAGCCGGTACTAGGGCGTGTCGTCAATTCAACCATATGATTGATGCAGCGAGATAGACTGCTGATAAGAAAGTCACCGCTAATTTATCATAGCGTGTTGCAAGACAACGATATTGCTTCAGTTTTGCAAAAAAATTCTCGATTAGATGTCGCGCTTTGTAGAGACTCTTATCATACTCTCGAGGCTGCTTACTGTTCCGTTTGGAGGGGATAACTGGAGTTTTTCCTGCCTTTAGAAGACGTTGTATAACTCTTTCATTTGCATCATATGCCTTATCAGCAATGATCGTCTCTGCTTTCATCTCAGGCAATAGTGCATCAGCACCCTGTAGATCATGTTCTTCTCCACCGGTCAGCGCAAAACTTGTAGGATTGCCTAACCCATCTACAGTTGCATGGATTTTTGTACTCAACCCACCTCTGCTACGTCCAAGAGCTTGATTTTGGTTCTTTTTTTTACTGCACCAGCACTATGTTGATGAGCACGAACAATCGTTGAGTCGATCATTCCATACTCATTATCAGCATCTGACGCTAAGTGTTTGAAGACTTTTTCCCAAACTCCTGTTTTTGCCCAACGTGACCATCGTCTATGTGTGTTTTTCCAATCACCTAGCCGTTCTGGTAAATCTCTCCATGGAATACCGGCACGGTATCTGTATAACACTGCATCGACAAATAGTCGATTGTCTTGGGCTTGGCGTCCAACCCATCCTTTTTGACCTGGAAGTAACGCCTTAATTCTCTCCCACTGATCATCTCTTAAAGCATATCGTTTTTTCATAAGACAAAACATTGTGCCTGTTTCATCACTATCATTCAATCTTTTAATTGACGACACGCCCTAGCTGATTTTGCAAATATGTTATTTGGAGGGGGCGCGTGGACTCGTGGAGGACTCGGCCAAGAAGAGGGTCTTTTAGTAGTAGCTCCTACCCTTGGAACTCTTTTAGGAGAACAAGTACGTAGCGGAAACCAAAGCGCCGGCAGCGGAAGCCCAAATCCAATCTTAGCAAAAGCGGTGCCATTTTATGGCGCTCTAAGATCTACTTTAACTGAATTTGGAGGAACGCCCGAAAGCACAGACCCCGCTGTTTTGTATACAGAATATGCCAAACCTATACCAACCGATGTAGTAGCTGTTGCTGCCCCTCGCTTATACTCTGAAGGCACTGCTTTAGCCAAAGATCAATTTAGTATGACAACCTTAACCGACCTTGCCAATAGCTTTTTAGCAGCCTGCTTGCTAGTAAAGCAACATAACCCGGATACCCGTCTACATTCTGGTAAATTGGGTGCAGGTGTCTTCAGAAACAACCCCATTGTTGTCGCTTTAGTCCAAAGGCTGATCGCACAACATGTAAGTGTTGAGCTTGTTTTACATGGGTATAATGATGCTGAAACAACAGCTGCAAGAATGGCTTGGGATGAGGTTAGTAAGGACCTCCCTCCAGGAGCGACTCTAACACAATGGCTCGAAACCATTAACCGTAACCAACCCTTTATAACATCTAGGAATCTAGCTTTGCAAGCTGGAGCCGCACACCGACGTTAAACCACTACTGGGTTTAATTAAGTCGAGCAATCTGCTTCATATTAAAAAATTTAGCACATAAAAAGAGAGCCTTAACCCGCTCTCTTTTTATCTTTAGCCTCTGCCAAGATCGCTATACCGCTCCCGATTCTTGAATAACTCTCGGCATAGAATATTTTTTAATTCTCTGGTTTTTCAGCGAAGTATCGCTCTTTTTATTGTCTTAATGTTATAATTATAAAATATAAATAATTCTAGGTGAAGATGAATACACTTTCTTTTAAAACACAGGTGCAACCAACCGATGGTTTTTACATAAAAACTATCCAAGAAGTACAGCAAAAGTTGCAAACTTCCCACTCTGCAGTAACTCGTATCCAAGCAGCGGCAACCTCTGCTCTTATAGCGCTTCGAAGCACCGGCTTCCTCCTCATAAGCCCCCTCTACTTGCCGATCACTTTCGTAGTCACCCTTGTTCGCTCTAACCTAAAAGACGCAACTCATAACCTCAAAGGAAACCTTGCCTTCACAGTCCTCTCCCTACAACGCGCCTTTGTCTTCCCCTTCGCAACCGTCGTCGTCCTCTTCAGCCCAAATCTCTACAATCGCATGATTCCTAGCGCCATGAGAGATGCTTCTACCTTACCAGCACCGATAGCACCTCTTCCCCCAGCAGATCCGGATGCCCCGCCTTCAGCTCCACCAATAGGTTCAGGGACACCGCCGATAGACGTACCGCCTTCAGCTATTCCACCAACAGGAGCCCTTCCGTTGCCAGGAGCTCCTCCACATTCTTCAACCTCTGCAGTAAGAAGACCTGAACCTCTATTAACCGCTCCTTTTAATTTAAATGAATTTTATCAATACCAGACTCCAAAAGAGACTCTCGATAGACTCTTAAACCATGGTAGCCAACCCGCGAATCGAACAGAAGCCAAGGCTTTAATAGAGACAGCCGATCTAGGAATGGAGCAAGAGTATGCGGCTCATCTTGCTCTTCTAGTTGTATATATGCATCCGACTAATGAAGCCGGTAAAGAGTGTCCAGCGCCTCCGGTAGCACACATTCTTCATTTAGCAGAAAAATGCGAAGAGCTCCATTTAAACGCATTGGCCTTAGCCTTTTATCAGTATACAGATCATGTAGAAAATAGCGCTCACTTACGAACAGCCTACTACTACCTAAAAAGCGAGCAATATCCAGAGGCTTTACGAGCCTTTGAAGATTGCATTAACATGTGGGATACTAGCAAGTCGAATCCTATGGCAGCCTTTGAAGCTGCTCAGCTTCTTCGCTATGCCCCTGAGGGAATAACAAAAGACATTCGTAGAGCTGCTGCTCTCTATGAAATTGCTGTAGAATACGGTCATGCTGCTGCTAAAGTAGCTTTAGCCTCTATGCATCTTGAAGGAGAAGTTACTTACCCAAATATAGAGAGAGCCGCAACGTTATTACAAGAAGCTCATGCAGCAGGAAATGAGGACGCAGCCTACTCGCTTGGTCTTTTACACATGCAGGGGCACGGAGTTCGTTATAGTAGAGAAGAAGCAATGAAATTTCTTGCAGAGACAGAGCGCAAAGGATATGGAACCGCCTCTTACTTGTTAGCTCTCCTTACGTTAGAGGGTGCCTCCACTCCTTTTACCAGAAGAAGAGAGGCAGCAAGATCTCTTCTTAATAAGATACAAGATGATTCTGAAGTAAAACTTTGGTTAGCTGTTCTGGATAGCCCTAATACCCCCAATAAAGATGCTATTGCTAGAGCTATCCAATCTTCCTTTGCCGGGCTACTTCCTAAGCCCGAAGAAGGTCAAGCAGCACCTCCTGCGCCTGATGTGGCCTATTGGAGAGCCTTATTAGACAAACCACCCGCGACTCTTCGAGAGGAGGTTATCCGCGGATTGCCGGGCGAAATGCCTCCTCTACAAAAAGCTGCTGTATGTAGACTCGCTCTCGTACAGGCACTCGCTGCAGGTTCTCGTATCGTAGGAGAACAAGAGGTTGCGTCCCTACACCTTCAATTAGCAGAGGCTTTAAGATTTTCTGGAAACCTTGGAGAAGCTTTTTACTACTATCATCTAGCTGCTGAAAAAGACAACGCTGTAGCGCAGCTCTTTTTAGGCTGCTTGTATGCAGGTGATCGCTCTTTCCTCAAAGACCAGATACCCCATATAGCTGTTTTTAAAGATGCCGCGACTGCAGAACGATTTCTTCGACCTTTAGCAGCAGAAGTCGATCCAAGAACAGGGGCTTTGACAAGAGCGGGTCATGTAGTAGCAAACCGTACTTTGGCTCTTCTTCTCTATGGTACAGGCTATGAGGATCGATCAGGAGAGGCCACACCTTTCTTTAAAGCTGCTGCAGATCAGGGCGATATCCTCTCTTGCAGGTATTTAGCCGGTATAAGATCACAGTATACGCATGTTATTTCTCCTGATGATTTCAAATATTTGGAGTTCGCAGCAAACGCTCGCGACGCTAGATCCCAATGGGAGCTCTCCTTCTACTATGAGGGCCAAAAAGCCTTTCCTTATGCTGATTGGAGCAAAAGCGAGGCTAAAAAAACAGCAGACCCTACAAGAGCTGCTGAATTAAAAGTAGCGGCTACAGCTCAAGGTTATCCCGGCCACCCTGTCAAATTGACACGCTGGTGGATAGGTTAGCCGTTACTACCGGCAAAGGCGCATGACCCACTTCTTCTCGGCACCGATAGTCGTATCGTCGCCGTGTCCCGCAAAGACACGGCAGCTCTCCGGCAGCTTCATCACCTCTCGAAGAGAGCGATAGAGCGCCTGTGCTGAAGAGGATGGGAAGTCAGTCCGACCGTGAGCGGAGCAAAAGAGAAGATCTCCTGTAAAGAGGATATCTTCTTTGGCGCTATAGAAGGAGACGCTGCCAGGGCTATGGCCTGGGGTGAAAAGGATCTGAAAGGTAATCTCTCCAATAGAGAAGCTCTCCCCCTCTTGTAAAAAACCCGTAGGCGTTGCTCCCACGACATCGAGGATATTTGGAATACCATCGCTGCCTGGATGAAGGAGATTCTCTTTGTCAAGTGGATGGACATAGATAGGAACGCCATCCTGCTGAAAGAGGTGCGCATCCGCAATGTGATCTATATGCGAGTGGGTAAGGTAGATACCTTGGAGCTTTAAGCCGTGCTTCTTTAAAAAAGGCTCTAAAAGCTCGTAACTGCCGGGGGCAGGATCGATAATCCCTGCCATATGGGTTTTCTCGCAGCCGACTAAGTAGGCATTTGTCTCAAAAAGACCTGTCGTTACAAATTCTAGAATCATCCTCTTAAGGATGACACCTTTTGCCTTTTCTTCGCCTCTATTATCTTCTCAGGATTATCTGTGTAAACACCATCGACGTTTAAGATAAGAGCTTTCTCCCACGCCTCTTCATCGGAGACAGTATTTATCAAAGCCTCTACCAAAGGCTCTTTTGGAAGAGACTTCAGATCGATAATGATAGAGGTCTCTGGAAAACGCTCAAGCACTTCTTTTAATGTGGGGATTTTTAGATGAAGGCTCCGCAGAGGGGGTGGAGAGTAGAAAAAAAAATTAGGCAGGAAAATAGCCTACGACCATTTTTTAACTTTTCGCGCATCTAGAGTCTCTCCATTATCCAAGTTTTTAATTTTTACAGGATAGAGACCTTTTTTATCGCTACTTGTCAGAACAACTTCTTGCCCCTTGACCCACGCATCGCTTATCTTTGAAAATACCGAGACCTCAAATAGCTCATCGCCGATAGTAAGGGTTTGGCTACCGATCTCATTGGAAATAGCTTGGATGTAGATTGGCGTGCTGTAGGATGAGCTCCTCTTCGAACCTTTTGATAAGGCCGACACTACATTTACAGCGGCATAGAAGGGGGCTGTTTTCTCGGCAACTTCTTGGCGATGGCGCTCGTTTTCTAGCTCTTTCTCTTTTTGTTTTTGCAGATTGACAAGCTCTAACTCTTGCCGCTTATTGTAGCCTTCGATAATTTTTTCGCGCTCTGTTTCATTAAGACGGTGCCACACCTCTTCGTTGAGACCAAAGACGGTCTTTTGACATCCGCCTAAAAAAAGAAGTCCAGCAGCTAGAGATAGCGTTAAGTAAAATATTTTCTTCATATAGGATTGTTGCAAAAAGAGGTGAAAGTGCGCGCTGGAGAGGACTCGAACCTTTAACCTCCTGATCCGTAGTCAGGTGCTCTATCCATTGAGCTACCAGCGCAATCGGAAATATCATCGGCTATCA
>JAFEGE010000002.1 GCA_018240105.1 Verrucomicrobiota bacterium
AGAAGGAGCATCACAGGTTGTAAGAGGTTAGTAAATTGGGTAAGACTCTTTTCTAGTTTGTCTTCATAGATATCGGCTATGTTCCTGAGCATCTCTTTGCTGTTGCCGGCTTCTTCTGAGGTGGAAAGCATGCGGACAACCATGGGGGGAATGAGAGAAGAGGAGGAGAGCGCCTCAGAGATCTTTCGGCCCTTCATGAGCCCCTCTTCGGCATTCGTTATCACCTCTTCAAAAGAATCATGGTTCATAACACGTTTTGAAAGATGAAGCGCCTCTAGAATTGAGACACCTCCGCTTAAAAGGACACCAAGGCAGCGGCAAAAGCGCATCATTACGGCTTCTGTGATAACTGTCTTCAAAAGAGGAATGGATAGAAGTAGCTTTTTACAAAAAGCGACGACCCGTTTTTGTTTGAAGAGAAGCCATCCACTAAGCGTCAAAACACCTAAAAAAGAGACAATCCAGAGCCAATTTTTTTGCAGGATATCACTGATAGCGAGCATGATGGAGGTCATTTTGTGGAGAGAGCGCCCCTCGTAAAGCTCCCTTATAGAAGGGATAAGAAAGAAGAAGATCCCTGCTAGAACGCAAAGGCAAAAGCAGGAGAGAAATGCCGGGTAGACAAGAGCCGTCTGTAGTTGTCTTCTAAACTTCTCATTCCTCGCAATGACAAGATAGAGCTCTTTAAAAGTCTCCTCTAGCTCTCCGGAATTTTCACCGGCAGCTACCATAGATATATAGACAGAATCAAAGGTTTTTGCATAGCGAGCCATGGCAACAGATAGACGCTTACCTTGCTTAACCTTGTCGGCAAGGTCTAAGAATAGGGGGTAATTTTTACCTTTTTTGTTCTTTTCCTGGATCGTCAAAAGGCTTTCAAAGAGAGGAAGTCCTGCCCGCAAGAGCTGCATAAGCTCCTGGGTGAAGGTGATAATCTCTTCACGAGAAAGAACAAGCTCTTTTTCTTTCTCCCCTATAAAAATTTTTGTAACAATGATCTCTTGCTGCCTTAGCTTTTTTTTGGCAGCTTCAAGACTATCAGCATCTATGACGCCTCTTTTCTTTTTACCATCGGCTCTAAGGGCATCATAGTAGTAGAGAGTCATGGAGAGGGGGTATCCACCTCTTCATCGAGAGCTCTTGTCACTCGAATCACTTCCTCTAAAGTCGTAATGCCTTTAAGAGCAAGCGCCATCCCCTCTTGTCTTAAAATTTTCATCCCCTCTTCTATGGCAATCTTCTGAATCTTATTAGCATCTGCGCTTTTTAAAATTTGCTCTTTTAATCCCTTCGAAATATTCATAAGCTCATAAATACCATAGCGTCCCTTGTACCCCGTCGAGAGACACTCACTACAACCAACACCACGATAAAGACGTAAACTTTTAGTCGGTTTCATTTTGAGATCTACAAGCTCCATAGGAGAGGGCTCATAAGAGGTTTTACAATGGCTGCAAATACAGCGAACAAGTCTCTGGGCAACGACAGCAATGAGAGAGGAAGAGAGAAGGTAGGGCTCCACACCCATATCTATCAATCTAGCAATAGCAGAGGGAGCATCGTTTGTGTGCAGAGTTGTTAAGACCAAATGGCCTGTAAGCGAGGCCTGTATGGCAATCTCTGCCGTCTCACGATCTCTAATCTCACCGATCATGACAACATCTGGATCTTGCCGTAAAATATGACGAAGTCCTGCGGCAAAAGTAAGCTTTATCTTAGGGTTGACCCCTATTTGGGCCATCCCCTCTAATTTAAATTCTACCGGATCCTCAATTGTCATTATATTGACCTCTGGCGAGCGAATCTCAGAGAGTGCGCTGTAGAGAGTCGTTGTCTTACCACTTCCGGTCGGCCCTGTCACTAAGAGGATACCTTGATTTTTACGAATGTGGCTCCGCATAACCTGTAGGGTCTCTTTCCCCATACCGATACGATCTAGTCCAAGAGAGATCTGGCTCTTATCTAAAATACGTAAAACAATGCGCTCGCCGTAGACTACAGGCACAACACTAATACGAAAATCTATGTCTCTACCACCCATTTTAAGACGGATACGACCATCTTGTGGCAGTCTGTGTTCTGCAATATCAAGCTGCGCCAGAACTTTCATTCTTGTTGTCAAAGGCGAGAGCAGATCTTTAGAGAGGGTGTGCTTTTCTTGTAGAACGCCATCTACTCTATAGCGGACGATAAGGCCATTTTCTACTGGTTCAAAATGGATATCAGAGGCTTCAATGCTTACAGCTTCGATTAAAACGGTATTAAATACCTGGACTACAACAGAATCAGATTCTCCATCCAAAAGGTCATACTCTATCTCGCTCTCGAGAGAAACCTGATTAGGTTTTGGTGCATCTAAGCTTTGTATAACTTTAGAAGACTCCTCGCCATGATTTCCATAGCAATAGGCAATAGCCTCTTCGATATGGGTTAAAGAGGCAAGATGCTCTTTAACAAAGCTTCCTGTCATATAGCGAATCTCTTCTATCGCCTCTAAGTTATAAGGATCGGAGACCGCGATATGTAAAATCCCCTCTACCTCTTCAAGCGGGATAAGAGCATGTTTTTTCACAAAACTATAAGGAAGGACTTTCAACTTATCCGCAACGAAGGAAAAAGAGAAAAGATCTTCAGCTAAGGCAAGGCCAGAGCGCTCAGAGAGAAGCTCTAGCGTTTCGAAAGGATTTTTTTTAGAGGTTGAGGGTTTCATCGGAAGAATCCCCAAAGAAAAGGTTCCAACTTCTTTTAAATCGCTTTGATTCACAGCGTTGTCTTGCTATTTTTAGGCGCTCTAAAAGAGCTTCTATATCCCCTGCTCGTCTTTGGAGCTTCTCTTCTCTTAGACGGATAAGATCTTCTTTTGGATCGTGAACCACACGTGTTTTGATAAAGATAAACATCTCATTCCAATTATCCCTAAGGGTGGATGTACCGAAAAGTTTGCCAATACCAGGGATTTCGCCAAGAAAGGGGATCTTCTCATTTTTATCTTCTGCCTGTTTTGTCCTCAGACCGCCGATGATAATCGTCTCTCCATCCGCTACACGTACCTGGTTCTTAACATGGCGCTTTAAAACATCGGGTTTATCATTACTTCTATGCTCGCCTTTAATCTTCTCAAAGGAGATATCATTATCGAGGGTAATGTAGAGTTTGCGCTCTTGGTCATCTATATCCGGTTCATGGATCGTTGGCACCATAGTAATCACGATACCAAAATTAGCCCTTTCATAGGTCTCTTTGAAGATTGTGCCGCCATTTGTTGTCACAGGAGCAGATCCCATATTAAGAGAGATTTGATCTGTAATAGAGATGGTCGCTGGTGTCTGGTTAATCGCTAAAACCGAAGGAGCTGATGTGATGCGGATATCTTCCTGCGCTAAGAGAAACTGGTACATAACATCGAATTTAGGGAGTGATGAGCTCGCAGGTCTCGACATAAAAAAGCTTAAGAGCCCTTGGATAGGGGTCTCTTTGAGATGGCCATAATCAACACCCATATCTTTATGGCCAGAGGCGCTGCTACCAATCTTTAAAAGATTAATACCGGTTTGGCTAGAGGACTTTAGCATTCTTTCACAAAGGACAACCTCTATCTCTACCATTCTCTTGGCCACATCGAGTTTTTTGATCACCTCTTTGATCTTAGGCAAAGTATCTTTGCGTACCATCATCAAGATCTTCCCCGTTTGCGGGTAAGCAATAAAGTGAGAGCTTGCCTCTTGCCTTGTATTCTCTTCACGAGGCTCTGTGGGAAGAGCTTTACTTTGGCGCATCCAAGCTGGCTTCATCACTTCATTAGGCGGGTAGTGTTCAGGTGGCATACCTGATAATTCGGGCGGAGGAAAGGGCATATCGAATTCTGCTGTTTCACTACGCTTAGAGCCATCCCCTTCTAAAGAAGAGCGCATAAGAGAGCAGTAAACTTTTTCTAAAACAGCTGCCAAATCTTCGGGGTTACTATGAGAGCATGTATACCAAGAGACTGTGAGTTCAAAGGGGTCGTCTATCTGCTCTTGAGTCGCTCGTATAATCTCTTCTGCTTGATCGACCAACTGCTTTGGTCCTATTAAAATAACGCCGCTTTCATGATTTAGGGGGATAACAGAGAGATCATGGCCGCCCTTCATAGGAATTGGCGCTCCTTTAGCTCCTTCTGATAGACCATTAAAGTAGTTTTTAAGCAGCTTTATGATATCTTCGGCATGAAATTTGGAGCTTGTCACAACCCGTGTAATCTTCTTCTCTTCAGCAGACCAGACAGTTTCACAAAGATCAACAAGCTTTTTAATCTCTTCTTGCGGCCCTAAAATCGCAATTTTAGCTCCAACCTGAAATAAGAAAGTGCCCTTCGCATCTCTGATACGCTCTAAAAAGTAGAAGCAAGAGCGTAAGTTTTCGGGGGCGGGGGTATAAATAAAGGCAACCCGCGCTTTAGGATCAAGCCCATAAAGAGCATCCTTATAGGAGGTGATCGCTGTAACAGTTGTTAAATCTTGCTTTAAAACCGTTAACTGCTTGGTATAACTATTAACCTCTCTGATCCCGATGCCATTACTTTTTAAAATAGCATCTAATAGAAGAGGCCAGCTCTCCCGGGGCACCATTAAAGAAGAGTGCATGGTAAGCTTCATCTGCATCAATTCTGGCGGGATAACGTACAAATAATCGCTACTACCATACTCCATAAGAAGCTGCGAAACTGTAATATCGTTTTGCTCCCATATCCCGTAGGTTTCACTATCTTTGCTAATCTCTCTTACTTGCTCTTCACGCCATTTGGATTCTACGGAAGAGATCTCACGGCGTATCTGATTAATCTCTCTTAGAAGCTCTTTATAATCCTCTTCTCTTCTTCCTTCCTGCAAGTAAACTTGTAGCTGTCCATAGTGGTCTTGGAGCTCTCTACGTAAATTTTCTAATTCTTTATTGATCTTAGGTAGAGAGAGCTGCTCGCGTTTACGCTCTTTTCCGTGCTCTTCTAAAGAGGCAAGCTTATCTTCAATCGTCTCTCCAAGAAGAGGGGTCGTCATCACAAGAAAAGTTAGAAGATACGATCGTTTCATACTACTCTATATTTTCCTCTTCTTCTAGAGGCTGCTTCGATAGACTCTTTACCACACCCGGTTTTGAAGGGAGTGAGGCTATCGTCTCATTTTTTTTGCCAATCTTTTTTAGAATTTTCTTATCCGCTAAAGGCAATTCGATTTTTTGTACCGATGTTCTCTTTTCATCGAACAAATGTCCAGTAAAAAGATAACCTGTCTTTGTTCCCACAATCCCATCAAAGACAAAAAGCTCCCCAGAAAGATGGTAACACAAATATTTTTTTATCTCATCTGGTGTCTGTAGATTGCGCCAACCATTCTTGCCATGTAAAAGAAAATCTCCTTTACGCAGGATCATATTGTGCTGTGAAAGCTTGCAAAGAACAGACTGCTTACTTCGCATCCTGAGCCCTGTAAAAAGCTCTCCGGGTTTTGTAAGAGCGTAGCTTGCTTTTTCTAAAGGAATATCTAATGTCTCTTGCAAATACCCTTTTTCATCAAATAGGAGAAGCTTTGCGCTATCTTTGGTCACTTTTTCCACCCACAAAAGAGGCAGATTTTCTTCCTGAGCTTCAACCCACTTTCCCTCTTTCCAGACAAACTTCTCATCCCCTTTCACAAAATGTAAAGAGCTGCCCCCTTCAAAATCTAAACGCACTTTGCTTTTAAGATCTTGAAAAATCGCCCCCCCATAAGTCTCTAAAAAACGATCGACTCCATAACAAGTAACTTTTTTTAAAGAGACAATCGCCTTACATAAAGGATCACTTTTCTGCCTATCTGACAGACGTTTTTCTACAAGATCAACCTCTTTTGTCTCTTTAAAGAGAGTGCCCCCCTCTCCATCAAGATAAGAAGAGGTAAAAGTTGCCTGCACAGAACCATTAGAAACAGAGCCTATCTCTATCCAAAAGGGGGTTGGCGTCTCTGAGAAATCTATTTTTTCCTCATCAAAACAGCTAAGAAAGACCTTATCCCCTGTGTGGTAAAGAGCCTCTTTCTCACCAGCTATGCCAAGCCAAAGACCCTCTCCAACTCCTGGCCTTTTATCTTTTCCTAAAAAGAAGAGGCTCTTCTCTATTTCTGGCAGAGCAAAAGCGGGGGAAGTTCTTTCTAAAAGGGCGCTCTCTTCTTTTAAAAGGGGCTCAAGCTTAGCGAGGGATTGTTTTTTCTCTTTTTTAAGACCCTCGCCCTTAAAGAGTAATAAAGCAAAAAAAAGAGAGGTTATCACAAAAAAAGAGGTAAGAAAGAGCATCATAGAGTCGATCATCTTATACCAGCGCTCTCTAGATAGACGTATTTCGATCAGCATCCCTATCCTTCTTCCTAAATAGGAGCTTTTGTAGGGCTCCAGCCGAAGTGCCTCAGTTTATTCCTTACGACACTACTTTGCAATCCAAAGTTTTTCACTTTATACTTGAGTATAAATATTGTCGATTACTATGTTAAAATTAAAGAATAGAATTAATTGACTATCACTTATTAAGTAAACGACTTAGAAGAGGGTAATTATGGTTAACAAGGTTAAGAAAGAGGCTGGATTTACTGTAGCCGAAATCGAAACACATGTGAAAAAGTATGGGGTTGAGGTTAGCTTGTGCGGCGCTTTTATCATCTCCGCCCTCTTTTCTCTTATTTGGGGCGGCAGCATTCTCGTCTGGTCGATCCTTTTAGCAGGCCTTGGAGCCGCCTTTGGTGTGGTTTTTCCAAAATGGATTCACAAAGGATCTCAATCTGTATTGCATTTCTTTACTAAAGAGAAGGTTACACGTATCGTAGGGGCTACTTTACTAGTTGCTATCAGCTTTTTTCTACCCTTTTTGATCTTTCTAATTCTTGGCCTAGAAGGCGGCAAAAGCCTTGCAACAGAAATGTATAAGGCGCTTGGTCACGAGAGTAGCCATAAATAAGGCTACTTTACCCCATCTAAGAGGAAGAGATTCCCTTCATGAAGGTGGGCGTATAGCTCTTCTTTAACTTTGGGGGAGAGGCGCTTATTTTCTTTATCTAGAAGAGTCTTTAAAGCATCTTTGTGGGTCTCTTTTAATCCGAGTCTATTCTCTAAATAACTCATTCTAAGAATGTTAAATGCATGCAGTCTTTGATACTGCTGAAAATCTACCTTTTCTAGCTTCTCTTGTAAGAGTAGTGCATCATGCAAAGCTTCTTCTAATTTACCCTCTGCAATTGTAATAGATGTCAGGGCATAACTCCGATAGTGATTCTCCAAAGTGGCTCTTTTTAAGGACTCAAGGGAGATTTTCTTAGCTTCTTCTACATCCCCTCTCAAAAGAAAGAATTGATAAAGAGCGTGATAGAAAAAAGGCTGCAGCGTTGGATATTTAGCAGCAAAGCGGTGCAGTTTTTTCACACCATCTGCCTTACCTTTTGCAAGGTGAGAATAAAGCGCATCTGCCTCTACATATTCTTGAACAAAACATTTATCCTTCATGCCAAGTCGGACAAAAAAAAGAGTGACCAAACCAAACAAAAGAAAGCTTCCTATAAACCAAGAACGGTATGGTCTGATAAATTGCAAAACTTTTTGCATAATAACGCTCCGCTGCCTACTTCCACGCGCACTTCAGTTAAAATCACCAAAGCTGCTTCGAAACTTTTTTCTTGAAAGCGCTTGAGTATAGCTTCCTATAGGTTTTTTTCGATAGTAAAGATTTTTTTTGGCAAAAACTTGGCTACCCCCTATGGTGAAGTTTTATGAGTCACGAGCAATTTTGGGCACAAGAGGGGCTATCGCACATGATTCCATCTGGCTTTGGTGAATTTCCAGAGGGTTTTGATGTACGAGAAGTATTAAAGAGCCTTGCAGAAGATCTTAATTATAGAAGCGTTATAGATTTTGGCTGCGGCTATGGCCGCCTATGTGAGAGCTTTGCTAAAGAAAAATATCTTGGTATCGATGTCAATAAAGAGGCCCTCGAGATGGCAGAGAAAAAATATGAGGGCTACCGCTTTGAATTGTCACAGCCAAAGCCTCTCTACGCCGACATTTATCTAGCTCACACAGTCTTTCTACATCTTCAAGATAAAGAGATCCACGAAGCTCTAAGACAGATGCGCTGTAAATATTTGATCATCTCAGAAATACTAGGCAAAGAGTGGCGACGAGAGGGGCTACCACCGGCTTATAATCGCAATCTTTCTGATTATGTGACTCTTTTGCGCTCTCATGATTTAATCTTACATCGCGAAGAGAAAAAGCCTTATAAGAGATACGCTGATACAGCTTTCTACACCCATAAAAATACCGATATCTCATTTCTCGTCTTTAAGAAGCTCTCTTGCAATCCTAAAATGTCCTGATGAAAAGGGCAGCTTTAGAAAATCTTTTTTTAAAACCCATTCATACCCCTCTACCGGCTTTTTATCGCTTAGAAAATAGTTAGGATATAAAAGAACCTTATAATGCGTAAAAAATTGCTTCTCAAGAGGAAGCTCTCTTTGTAAAGTAAGCTTTACACCTAAAAGTTTGTCAAAAAGCTCCAAGCTTTTCTCCCCCTTTTCCACAAAAGGAAACTCCCAAAGATCGGCCATGATCTTGCCCTTTTCATTCTTTTTGAGAAGGAAAAACCCCTCGCTCTCAATGCAGGCAACTAAGCGATGTAGGGTAACTGTCTCTTTGCGTTTAAGAAGAAGTGGTAGCTCTCCCTCCATACCCTTTTCTAAAGCAAGGCAGTTAGAGGCAATCGGACAAATAGAGCACTTAGGCTCTTTTTGGCAAATGAGAGCGCCAAGCTCGATAAGCCCCTCCATAACAATATGGGGCTCCTCCTCTGGCAAAAGATCCAAAAGTCGCTTCTCTAACTTACCCCTACCTCGCGTTACCTCCTCTTGAAAAAGCGTATAGCGCGCTAAGACTCTCATGACATTGGCATCGAGAGCAGCCGCCTTTTTATGAAAAGCAAAAGAGAGAATAGCACCTGCTGTGTAAGAGCCGATCCCTTTGATTTTCAATAGCTCTTCTAAAGTATCTGGAAGAGCACCTCCGTAATTTGCGACAACCTCTTTTGCTCCGGCCAAAAGGTTCCTTGCTCTTGAGTAGTAACCAAGACCCTCCCATAGCTTGATTACCTCATCTTCCTGAGCCTCAGATAGAGCCTCTAAAGTAGGAAAGCGGGTAAGCCACCTTAAAAAATAGGGGACAACAACAGAGGCTCTTGTCTGTTGTAGCATCACCTCGGAGACCCAAACTTCATAGGGAGAGGGGTTTTCGCGCCAAGGAAACTCCCTGCGATTTGCTAAAAACCAGTTTTTTACCTCTTCTAAAGCCATCGGAGACCCTGTGGACAGGGGTGTATTTCTTTAATTTTAAACTGACATCAATATATAATACTAAACCTTGTAGTTAAAATCTCACCCCATATAAAAGAGAGTGTATGGAAAGTCTTATTGCGCTCTTGCAAGAGGAAGTCGCTCAGATGAGAGAACTTCTGGCAAATCTCAGCTTGGAAGAGAAGATGATTCTCTCTCCCAAAAAACAAGATCCCCAAGATCTTTTAGAAGAGAGAAGTAAAATAGAAAACGAGCTCGAAGAGCTCAAAAGAAAAAAAGAGGGGGTTTTAGATGATGACCCCGTCGAGATAGCTTCTCTACAAGAACAGGTAACCTCACTCGAAGATAAGATCAAAGAGAAAAAAGAGTCGAACGAGAGCCTAAAAAAAATGAAGAAGTATCAAATCGCCTCTTCGCCTAAAAAAGAAAAAGCGCGCCCTGTAAAAAAACCACTCCTACTTGAAGAATGAGTCTGATACGAACCGCCGCCTTCTTGTATGGCAGAGATCTCCACCATTTAGATCATATAGGACCGCTTAGCATCTTCTTAAAGATCCCCCTTCTTGTTACCGAAGAGGCAATCGGTGCTATCGCAAAGGCTTACTACCCGAAAATAGAGGTTATCCTCTTAGATCGGCATACCTTTGCAGAGAAAATTCTTACTGCCTACGATCTTATTTTTACAACGCTACCAAAGCAGATTTTAGAGCCGCTCTTCTTCTTCGAAGAGCATAAACAGCGCAAAAAATTACACACGTGCTGGCTCCCCCATGGCAATTCTGATAAGGACAACTTAGGCGCCCTTACACAAGAGAAGCTTTTTCTTCTCTATGGCAAACAGATGGAGGATACCCTCAAACAAAGAGGCGTTCCAATCTCCCATAAAACTTTTATAGGAAACCTTCGCCACCACCTCTACCTCGAAAATAAAAAATTTTTTGATAAACGGGTGGAAGAGAGGATCTATTTTCCAAAAGAACAACCAACCCTTTTCTATGCCCCCACCTGGGGAGGCGCTTCTCTTGAAGAAGACCTCTATTTTATTCTTAAAAACATCCCCCCCTCCTATAATTTGCTCGTCAAAATGCATCCCAATACTCTTCATAAGGGGTTTGTTTTATCTCTTAAAGAGCTCTATAGAGATAAAAAAAATATCGTCTTCATAGAAGATATGCCTCTTATCTACCCCCTTCTCGCCCGCTCTGCCATTTACATCGGAGACCACTCCTCTATCGCCTATGATTTTCTCTCTTTAGATAAGCCTCTTTTTTTTCTAACAGATAAGCGCTCTCCTATCCACCAAGCAGGTAGAGTCGTTTCTAAAGAAGAGCTCTTCTCTTCTCTTAAAGAAAAAGACATCTTCAGCGAAGCGAGAGAGGCTCTTGACTCTTACACTTTTGCCAAAGTGAACTATGAGGAGCTTCCAAACCAAATCTGGCAAGAGATCAATCAATATTTAGAAGAAGAGCTCTATTTTTTGTGATTTAAAAGACTATATACCCCTTCCGCTTCAAAGGCCTAGAAATTTCTGCCTCAGCATCTCAGATTTTAAAGTCATCTGTATCGCTAAACTTTTTAAGTTTAGCTGCTTCGATGACGCTGCACTACTTTAAACTCCGAGCGCTGAGATTGAAATTTCTAGGCCTTTGAAGCGGAAGAGGTATATTACCAGCTCACGCCAAGCCCTGCACCCAGAGAGCCTCCGCTAATGTTGACAGAGTCAACGCGTATATAAGAAAAGGTACTCAAGATATCGATAAAAAACCACTTCGTTATATCAAAGAGAGCGCCTGCTTGTAATATACCCCCGACCCCCCAGTTATAAAAAGTAGCCTGTGAGACCGGTGCATGGTTTTTAACACTAAGATAAGAGACTTCCATGCCGACACCTAGGTAAGGCCGCATCTTGAGACTGCACTCTTTATTAAAAGAATAGGCTAAAGAAGGCATCCATTTTACGCCAAAGGTAATAGGAACCATAACCAATTTTGTAGAAAATCTTGGATCGCCAAGAGTTTTGCCAGACTTTTCAAAGTAATCTACCCCAAGCCAGGCGTGAAGGGCATTGTAAAAAGGGTTGTCACAAGAGGGTAGAGCCATTGAAAACTCCAAACCATATATACCGCTACCCCCATAAATATCACTAAAGAGAGAGGAGAAGGGCCAAAAATAGCCAGCTTTTGCCTCTATAAAAAACTCTTTCTCTCTTTTTTGACAAGTTACTGGCTCCTCTTTTTTACCCCTTACATTTTCTTGTAAATCAAAGGTAGCTTCACAAGAAGGAGGCTTTTGTATAGGCGGTTCGTCCTCTTGAGAAGAGGGCACAGACTGGATTCTACCTAAAAGCGTGCCAGTCATTAAGAAGCTGTAGAAAAAAAAAGCTCTTTTCATTTTGTTACAATGGTAATAGAAGTTCCTGTTGATTCTACGGTATTACTAAGAGAGGTGATAGAATAGAGAACGCCGCCCGCTGGAGGATAAAGATCTTGCCATGTAAAGACATCTCCCTCTAGGGTCGCTTGTAAAACACCATTTCTGTAAATATGATAAGCTGTTGGCACAGCTCCTTGCACCGGCAATTCCCAATTTAACTCGTTATAAGAAGAGGAGCCTAT
>JAFEGE010000030.1 GCA_018240105.1 Verrucomicrobiota bacterium
AATCACATAGGAGCTATTCGGTACTTCTTGAATCATTATAACCAATGGGCTTATGAGAAATTCTTAGATGACCTTGACGTTATTGAATGCTTTATCACTTAGCCTAACCTTAATTCCACCGCCCATAAAAACGGTTGCTTTCTTATAGATAAGTATGGTAAAACTCTTGGGATTAGAATAAAAAATAGCTTTATGTTACATAGCCATCACATAGATATTGTTAGGAAGCAGAGTATTGTGATCCACACCCTTTCGAGGTGCGGACCTATGTGATTAGCATCTTGCTAAATCTAGGTTAACATAGAGGCCGCACCTCAAAAGGGGTGCGGTTTTTTTTTGGCCTGAAAATAAAGATGAGATTTCTCATGAAAGGAAAATATATTATGAAAAAGAATTTATTAGTTATTGTTAGCGCGGGGTTTGCGCTCTTTTCGATGTTTTTTGGCTCTGGAAATTTAGTATTTCCTATTGGGGTTGGCGTAGAGAGCGGGGGCCATTACCTTATGGCTTCCTTCGGGATATTCTGCACAGGGGTTGTTTTTCCGCTTCTGGGGATGCTTGGTATGACGCTTTATGAAGGCGATCTTAGCAAGTTTTTTAGATGGTTTGGCAAGAAGGGGGTCTTTCTGTTTTCCTTCTTAGCCCTCTCTCTTATGGGACCATTTGGTGTCTTAGCTCGCTGCTTAACAGTCATTCACGGCGCTTTAAAGCTTCTTGTTCCAACAGCTTCTCTTAGCGTGACAAGTCTTACTATTTGTCTTTTGATTTACCTTATGGTCGTAAATAAAAACAGAATTGTGACGATCTTAGGTACCATTTTAACCCCTTTTTTGCTGCTCTCTATTTTAGCCATTATATTTTTTGCTCTCGGTAGAGCAAATCTTCCAGAGCTTCAATTCTCTACTAATTTAGATGCTTTTAAAAATGGGTTTTTTAAAGGGTATCAAACGATGGATCTTGTAACCTCGTTTTTCTTTGCCAAGTTTGTGATTAAACATTTAAAGGCGAGCGATGCTAAAGGCGAAGAACAAGAGGCGCCGCTTAAAGTCTTCCTTAAGGCCTCTCTTATAGGGGCGGCTCTTCTTTATGCGGTCTACTTTGCACTCGTTGTACTCGGCTCTTTATATGCGCCCATGTTAGTGAATGTTCCACCACAAGAGATGTTTGGTAGAATCGCTTTAGAGACCCTCGGCTCTTTTGGAGCGCCTTGTGTCTCTTTGGCTGTTAGCCTTGCATGCCTTACGACTACGATTGCTTTAACCTCTCTATTTGCGGATTTCTTACGAAAAGATGTGCTACAAGGGAAAATAGGTAACAAGCTTGCCATTTTGATTACCCTTACGATAGCCTTTTTTGTTTCAAACCTTGCCTTTGCAGGGATTGCGAAATTTTTAGGACCGATTCTAGAGGCGATCTATCCGGTTTTGATTACCCTTACCGTTATCAACATAGGTTATGGCCTCTACAAGCGTAAGACGTCTGTTGCGATTGTAGAATAATACCATTCGCAACAAATAAAGACATAAAAACGCGCAAAATTTTGTCAAATAAGAAAGCTCGGAAATCGAGCATTAACTTCTTGTAAGTTAGCGAGATCGAGAGCGAACTTATTTGGCAAAAGATATGAATTTATTTGTTGCGAGTGGGCTAAGAGTGGGGGCAAAAATCCCCCATTCTTTAAGGGCAAGGCATGAAGATTTCTGTGACAACAGAGGAGTCGGGAAAGTAAGAAAAAGTGCCTGCATTATTACTTCTATAGTAGGTAAATGTACCGGTGCCAACTAAAGGATCGTGGTATAAAACATAACCATCAGCGGGCGCTGAGCCAATACCATGGTTATCTTCAAAAGAGATACACAAATCGCCCGAAGATCCGAAGTTGCTGCTGAGTATACCAAAGGCCCCACCAGGGGTGTTGCCGCTGAGCGCATTGTTTTTTATAAGGGCGGACATATTACCAGAGCCTATTGGTACAATTGCGATACCGCCACCGATACCTGGAATCATAGGATTATTCCCATGGACATTGGAGATGGTATTGTTTTCAACGGTTACATGTTGATCAACAGAAGAGTTCATAGGTACAACAATCCCTATAAACCCGCCATTATTACCATTAATGGTATTGTTTGTAATGGTTCCTATAAGTTCTCCGCTCGGAGGAGGGCCACCGTCGCTGCCCATATTATAGACAATGCCTATACAGCTAGCTAAGACTGTACCCATGGAAACGTAGTTAGAAGAGACATTCACATATATAGAATTGTTACTTCCAGAGTTTACAGTAATCGCGTTGTTTTCTGGTCTTATGATAGTATTTTGCTCTACAGTAATCGGATTCATCGCAGTGCCAAAAGAGGTATCATAACCGCTGGCGCTAAGTTGGATGCCTGATAATCCTAATTGTAGAGAGGGATCAGTTGGTGAGGCAAAAGTCACCGTATTTTGTGAAATTGTGCCTGTTACAAGAGAAGCTAAATCAGAGCTATAGACGTTTATCCCTTGCGGTCCTGTAAAAGTAGTGTAATTAGAATTAGGATAGCTGACTGTATTGGAGTTAATAGTGAAATTTTCGATAACACCTGTGGCAAAGGCTCCGACGTTAATCCCTGTAGTGCCTGACATTGTTGGATAGGAGGTTATTGGCAAAGTGACTTGGTTATTCGATATAGTAACATTTGAAATAATAGGATTATTGCCAAGGTTATTGTCACCAACGTTGATTTGGATCACTTGTGGCTGGCCACTTTGCTTGTAGGTTGCTGGACCTACACAATTGTTGCCTGTTATCAGAGCGTTTGCGACCACAGCATTACCGTTTGGGCTTAGTTGAATGGCCAGAGGACTAGAATTTTCGATACCGTTCGTGGCGGCTATCACGATGTTATTTGCAATATTGTAGCTTGCGGTAGCATTACCATTAGGATAAGAGGCAATCGCGCTATTCGTGTGCCCCTGTGTGTAGTTATTTATAATATCATAGGAAACCACTGCGGTATTATTAGCAGAGACTTGAATGGCAGATGTTTGATAGCCGCTAGCGTAAGCAGTGATTATATTGCTATCGATAGTTGCACTAAGAGCGTTACTAGAGCAGAAGATGTTAATCCCGCTACCTGCCATATTAGTAACTCTATTTTGCTTGATGAGCGTTGTCCCTACACTGCTTGTATCGGTAACAGATAGCGAGATCCCATTTGGATAGAAATTTGTGACGCTAGGGTCATTTAAAGGGGCGAATGAGACGCGATTATTTAGGACGTTTAAGGCTGCGATCACACTCTGGTTATTTGTATTGATCTGCAAACCTTGTGGAGGAGCGTCAGATATATAAGGAGAGGTTGGATAGCTAAGTGTATTGTTAGAGAATTCTAGGTTAGAGAGCGTCGCATCGCTGTTTATATTAAAGCTGATAAGAGTTGGAGAGTTGTTTGCTTGATAGCTTGTTAAAGGTAGAGTGAGCGTATTGCCAGAGATTGTCCAGCTGCCGCCTGTGCTCTGATCGGTTAAACCTAATTGCAACCCTTGTGGCGTGTTTCCTGCTGGATAGGTCAGAGGGCCAACCCAAGTATTGTTTGCAATAGTGACATTTGTAGCTACAGCGCTATTTTGAAAACCTACCTGTATACCGTATATACTATAACCTAAAATACCATCTCTCTTAGAGGTTAGAAAATTATTAGAGATGTTTAGAGATAGAAGAGAGTTGCTATTTGCAAAAGAGCTAATACTCGGTCCACGATGGCCTGTGAAGCTGTTATTTGTTATCGTGTAGGAAGAGCTTACTGCGCTTGTATTAAAGGCGTTCGCTAGAATGCCTGCAGAGCTTTGAATAGAGTCTTCAGAAAAGATAGTATTCTTATCAACAGTGGCGATCATGGTGGCATCATCGTTGACGGAGAGGTTGATGCCATCATTTGTGTAATTATAGCAGCGGTTATTTGTAATCGAGCCACTAAGAGCGGAGCTTATCTTGCCATTTATTACAATACCATTACCATTTGGAAGAGGAGCGCCTGTCATAGTGTTATTATCTATGGCAAAATTTAAGTGAGCTGTTGTAGAGGCTATGCAGTTAACGCTTGTCTGCGACTGGTTTAAAAAGGTATTACCAGAGACGGTTATCGAAGCGTTATCAGCTGTTGAGAAGAGATTAACGCCGTAGCTAGAGAGGTTTGTCGGATCTGAGCCAAGTGTATTGTCAGAGATTGTAAGTGTCTGGGCTCCTGTGCCATTCCAGCCTAGGGTGATTAAATTAGCGCCATAGTTAGAAAAAGTATTTGCCTCCCCAATAACCCCTTGTAAGAGGGTAGCGCCATTTGTTGTAATAGTGATAGCCTCTATGCTGCCGGTAGAGGGTGGGGTAAAGGCATTACTTGTAATATTTAATGTGGGAGAAGAGCTTCCTGAATAATCTAAATTAAGAGCATCACTTGCATGGTTTGTAAAGCTATTGCTTCCAATTGATAAGGTAGAAGAGCCTGAGCCAGCATCTGTTAGAAGAATACCGTTAGAGCCACCGTCGCTTGCAGTCATAGTAAACTGGTTGTTTTGAAACGATAAGCTTCCTGTACAATCTATTACTCTAAAATTGTTAATGGCAGTCGTTATGGTGGGGGCGTATAGATTATTTCTAAAGGAGAGGGTATCTATGGTGTTTGCGACAAAAATATCACCTGCGTTAACAACTTCTACGATAAACCCTCCCAAAGTGTCTCGATTAGCAAAGGTTAGCATCGTAGCGCCAGCAGTGTTGGTAAGAGAGGGATAACCCGTCGTTTGCGCCGGGATTACAATAGCACCTAGTTGCGTTGCTATAGTATCGGGGATTCCGGATCCGACCATTGTAAGGTCATCTATTAAGGTAAGGTTATCGATGTCGTACGGAGCGCCGCTGCCTTCGTAGACATAGATCATATCATTAGGGTTTGCCACAGCGAGGGCCTCTTGTATCGTAGGATAGGGGCTCTCAAATGTGCCAAGCGAACTACTTAAGTTGTTTACAAAGATAACAAAGTAAGGCTCTCCTGTCAGCGGATTGATAGCAACTGTAGTCTCGCCGCTCACTGGAAGAGAGAGGGTCTTTTTTATGCTATCGACAACAATGACATCATTGCGTGATGGGCCTCTGCCCATTTTATTTTCATAAAATGAGGCTGGGTTATAGTTAACTCCTTTCGGGCATCTTCTCACGCGCTTTGGCCCTAAGGGGACAGAAAATTCTATGCCGGCCTCACCCTTCAAACGAAAGAGATTGTCATAAGAGCCGCTTAAAACAAGTGATGTATAATCAGTAAACCAAGCTGTAAGAGAGGCTTTGCCGCCTGCTGCAAATTTGTTGTAAGAGCCTGCAAAGTAGTAAGGACCTAGGCCAAAATCGAGAGCAAAAAACTCCTTTTGAAAGAGCCTAAAAAAGGCCATGGCATCAACGCCGCTAAAGGCAAACTCTTTTTTTGCATTAATTCCAAATGTGCTCTTCTCTGTAATAAAGATCTGATTGCCTTGGAAAAAAGCAAAGGCCGGATCTGTTCTATCCCCAGTTAATGTCGTGTTGTAGAAATAACTCTCTTTTCGTCCAACCGGTAAATAGCCGTTGATGGTAAGGCTCCAAAAAGAGCCTATCGCTTCGAGCCCAACCCCTACCTGATTATAGTGGTAGTGGGCGGTCTTACGGTAGTCGTAGTAGCTATTAATACCGAGAGTAACAGCACTGCATTCATAGCGAAGACCAAGGCCTATATTTGCAGCTAGCTTACCGTTATTAAAGACACTTCCTTGTAGGTCTAAGAAGGGGATCCATGGCTTCCAAACATCGCCTGTAGAGATGAAGGCTTCTAAAGTTGTGTAGCCTTGAGAGTAGCCAACACCAGGGCCTTGTAAAGAGCGTAAAAAGAGCTGTATCGATTTACTGCGGCTGATGCAAGTGGGCTCTTCTTCTACCACTGAGGCTTTAGCTCGTTTGCTAAAGCTAGAGGCTAAAACAACCTCTTCTGTAGCTGAAAGCGTTCCGAGGAGAAGTTCTAAAGTAAGAAGCGGTGCAAGAAGATACTTTTTCATAGCCTTTTAAAATTTTAATCCGAATATAGCTTAGTGGCTAATAAAAATCCCCCTTTATCTCAAAAAGAAAAAGAGGGTTTATTTCTCTTAAAGGATAAGAGCTACTAGAAAATAGCACCGATTGTTACAAGAAGCGCTACAACGCTAAAAGTAGAAGGCTGACCAGCTGTTGGTCCCATCGATAGAAGATAGGAGAAGTCTGGCCAGTATTCACCAAGGATAGAAGCTGAGAACTCAAAAGCTGCCATGCTTGTACCAAAACGTGTGTAAAGACCGATCTCTGCATCTACAAGAGCGTGCATAAGGTTGAATGCTGAGTTAACATTCACAACAGGTGTACTTGCAGCACCACCAACAGACTGTGAGCCTGCTTGTGTTACTTTATGATGACCCCAAACAAGACCAAGGGTTGGTTTTGCTTGTAGACCAAAAGAGAAAGTCTCTAAGTTACCAAAGAGATTTTGTCTCATGAAGAGCTCTGCAATAGCGCCTACCCCGTCGATAGTCTCAACGCAAGATAAAGCTGTGCTAGTACCGCCAAGAGCTGATGTAAGAATTGTTGTGTTATAATCGTGGTGAATGAAGAAGCCTCTTGCACCAACAGATGATTCTAAGACAGATCTACATCCTGGAGATACAAGCGCTGGGCCTGTAAATAGTAGATCTATAACTTGAGAATACTTTAAGTGGTAACGAGCTGTTGTGCCTTCGTAAGCTGTTACAAAATCCACAATGTTTGAAAACTTGCTTGTCGGAAGGTTTGGATAGAGGTGTGGATCTGTGCTTGGAATAGCTGTTGCTGTTCTAGAGGCGCTATCAGTAAAGAATTCGTAAGAGAGAGCTAAAGCAAGACCTGTTGGACTGCTAGAGAAACCAAGTTCTACTCTACCGCCATTACCCCAATTTGCTGGCAAATCAAAAATTGTGCCCGTTGGATTTGTGCCGCTAGCAGAGAAAAAGCCAGAAGTACCGAGAGTTGCATTGCTGATACCAGCAACACCGCCGATGTAAGAACCAAAGATAGAAAACTCAGCTGTGTCTTCACAAGATGTTCTTAGTGAACTCAAAGACATGAGTTTAGGTTGTTTTTTTGCAGCCGGAGGTGGATTTTGTGATGGTTTTTGTGATGGTCCTGCGGCAATTGTAGAAGCCTGCAGTGCGCTCAAACTAAGTACCGCAGCCCCTATAAGAGATATGTATTTATGCATGTTTGTGTGCTCCTCTAGTTAAAGTGCATAAACCTACTTTTAAACTATAGTAATATAAGAAGTCAACATAGTTCTTTAAGAGAAGTTTGGAGGCAAAAAAAAATCGGATGCTTTAGGCATCCGATTTTGCTTCAACAGCTCTAAAGTAGGTCGACGATTAAAAGTCGATTTCTGCTTTGAGTGTTAGACCTTGCATAGTGTAGTGGTTAGATCCACCGTTGCCAGTGTTTAGGACAGCCATTCTGTTATGACCAAACCAAACTTGCTCTTCCCAAGCTGCTTGTAGAAGGAAAGACCACTCGTTGCAATCAGACCATGTTGTTTCCCAACGAAGGCCGAGCGCAAGCTCTAACATAGGATCAACTTGCCAGTAGTTACCACTGCCGTTTAAAAGAGCAGTTGTTACACCAGTTGCTGCAGTTGTATTTGCAGTAGCTGTTGTCTGGTAGTGTCCCCAAGGCATAGCAAGGCCGCTATCCATGAAGAGAGACCACTCATTGCAAGAGTCGTTTGTAAAGATAAATGAAGTGTTGAAACCAGCATATGGTCCAACGCCCCACCATTTTTGATGGTTTGTGCTATTTGTTGTTTGTCCATCAACAGCAGGCGTTGTAGCAGCTACAACTGTGCTATTTACGTTGAAATCTTGTGTGTCCCAAGCACCTACAAGACCTAAGAATGGTCTGAAAGATACGTAGTGACCTACATAGAAAGCTCTTCCTAATTGAGCATCAACTCTGTTAAACCAGTTGTTCCACTGTGATTGGATGTTTGTAAATTCAGCAACACCGGCACCAAAGTAGTTTGTGTAAGGAAGCCAGAGAGGTGCTATACCACCAAGCTCACCAGCTGTAGCTGTAATAACTGATGTGTAGCTGTTATAGCTGTTGTTTTTGTTCCAGAACCATGTGTAGTTAGCAAGGATGTCCCAGCAGTCGTGGTCTAGGTAAGCGCCGATTCCGACTTTAAAGCCAGAGCGAAGTTTCCAATGTGGATAAGCAACGCTTCCTTGTGTTACAGCATTAGGTGTGAAACCAGTAGCAGGATAGACGTTAGCATAGCCAACAGCCATTCCGTCCTGGTGTGCCATCCAAAGAGTGTAGGCGGCATTGATAAATACGTTCGGGCCGTCTTCACAAGGACAATTTACCCCTGGTGGTACAGCTGATTTCATTTTTGCACATGTATCTTGGCCACTATTTGAGGAGTAGTCATCAGCGAATGCTTGAGTCATGCTGAGGCAGACGACGCCCAAGAGCGGTAAGAGTTTTTTAAGGTTGTTTTTCATTCCCTTTATTCTCCCTTTATAGGTTAGCTTTTGCAAGCCTAATTGTTACATTTAAGTTCTTGCCTTAATAGTAAATCAAGCTTAGAGATCAAAAAAAATACTGTCAACAACTTTACAGGAATTTTCTAAAATACTACGAGAAATGAAGTATACCGAGAGTAATTCAAGAATCAGTTTTGGCATCACAAGCGATATAGTTAGAAGGAGACTTGTGCGGTGACTGTTAACCCTTGCATCGAGTAATTGTTTCCATCATGCATGCGGTTTAAGAGAGCCATTTGATTGTGAGCGAACCAAAGCTCGCTTTCCCAGGCAACTTGTAGAAGAGAGGACCACTTATCACAGAGTGTGTGACAAGTTTCAAGGCGGATGCCTAAAGCAAGCTCTAAAAGAGGCGTAAGATTCCAGTAGGAGTTTTTAATATTTATAAAGAGATCTGTTGGAGGTAAGAGCGGGGTCTCGGATTCTAAATCGTAGGCTGTTTTGTAATTACCCCAAGCAAGAGCAACGCCACTGTTTAAAAAAATAGAGTATTGACTCATACCTCTCTCGTAGCAAATAAAGGAGTTGTTGCTCCCAAGATAGGGGCCAAAGCCCCACCATTTTTGCCTATTTTTATCTGTAATGGCAAGAGAAACAAGAGGATTAACATTATAGGTGTAGGCAATATCAAACCACTGCTTTTCTATAGCGCCGATTAAACCAATAAATGGCTTTACAGTAAGCGTTCTTCCTAAATAAAAGTCGCGTGCGATCTTCCCATCGAGCCTGTAGAAGAAGTTATTCCAACGGCTTTGTGCTGTATTAACATCTGTTAAAAAAGTGCCAAGGAGCCATGTTGGGAAGAGCGCTCCTTTTGTAAGAGAGGAGTAATTATTGTGTCTACTCGCAAACCATATAAACTGTAGGCCTAAATCCCAACCATCATGGCCAAGGTAAGTACCAATGGCTGCTTTAAAGCCTGAAGTAAGCTTCCAGCTCGGATAGACAATTTCGCCTTGTATGGCAGAATCTGTAGAGATGGGTGGATTAATAGTTGCGTTTGAGGCGGCAATCGCCATCCCCTCTTGTCTTGCTGTCCAAAGTATATAAGAGGCATTTATATAAGTTGTTGTAGCATCACGAGTATCGTTGACGCCTGGGGGTATGCCTTCTGGAAAATAGGAAAAGAGAGACGATTTTTGATTGCAATCACTCTTACAGTAAGGGCTTTCTTGTGCTGCAAGAGAAAAAGTTGCTAACAATAATGTAAGAGAGCGTATCTCCATTAGAAGTTTACCTCTGCTTTAAATGTAAGACCCTGCATAGAGTAGTTGTTGCTTGTACCTTGTGTACTCACAATCCCCATTTGATTATGGCCAAACCAAGTCTGTGTTTCAAAGGCGGCTTGTAAAACAAAGGAGCTACTATCGTAGCAGGGAAGCCAAAAGTTTTGCCAACGTATACCGAAGGCAAGCTCTATCATTGGATCAATATTGCGATAAGAGTTGTGTATATTACTGATATAGCTTGTTTCATTACCTGTTGTCACATTAGTTGTTCGATAGTGGCCCCATCCTAAAGCAGCACCGCCATCTAAGAAGAAAGAGAATTCATGCTCTTTGCTATGGTTACAGATAAAAGAGGTCTCTGCACCTATATAAGGGCCGATAGTAAACCACTTTTGTCTATTTTGCTCCTCTATGGTCAGAGCAAAAAAGGAGGATAGATTGCTATACTCTATTGTAAAAGATTGTCGCTCAAAAGCACTTAGAAGCCCTAAGAAGGGTCTCAGAGTTACGTAATTGCCGACGTAAAAAGATCTACCTAATTGGCCATCAATCCTATTAAACCAGTTATTCCAGCTACCGCTTGTTGTGAATGTGTCTGAAAAGGGTAGGAAATTAGAGCTGATAACACTAGTTGTTGAAATAAGGCGATTGTGCTTGTTCCAAAACCATGTATAACCGAGAGCGATGTCCCAGCCATCGTAAGCTAAGGTACAATCTAAGCCTACTTTAAAGCCAGAGCGTAGCCGCCACTCAGGATAGAAAACAGAGCCCGTCAAACTAGCGGGTAAAGAGGCAAGATAGATCTGTGAGAGGGAAATGCCAAGGCCATCTTCCCGTGCTGTCCATAAGGTGTATGCAGCATCGATAGAGATAGTAGCAAGACTGCAAGTAGGTTTTGTCGACGCTGGTACGATCGCTTTAACAGGCCTTTCTGGACATGAATTTTCTAGAGCTAAAAGAGAAGAGCTCAAGAGAAGAGGTAAAAAGTTATACCGATTCATCAAAAGGCAAGCTCCGCTTTAAGGGTAAGCCCTTGCATGCCATAGTTATTCCCGGTATTGGCGCTATTCCATAAAGTCATGCGATTATGGCCAAAGAGCGTTTGTGCCTCCCAGCCTAATTGGCAAAGCAAAGACCAGGCGTTCTCCTCTGAAAAAGAGATTTCAAAGCGAAGGCCTAGAGCAATTTCAAGGAGAGCTTCCATATTGTAGAAGCTACTTTTTGTATCGAAAAAGAGGTTACCAGAATTATCAGAGGTTATCGTTTTTGTTTTATATTGTCCCCAGGTAAGAGCTGCGCCACTATCAATAAAAAAAGCCCAGTGGTACTCATCTCCATAGAGGAAATAAAAGCTATTTTTGTAAGCAAGGTAGGGGCCTATGCCAAACCACTTCTGACGCGACTGTGTCGAGACAATATAGGGCTCAAATAGCGTTTCAGTTATATAGTCGATATTAAAAGTTTGTAGATCAGAGGCACCTAGAAGACCAAAGCAAGGTTTAGAAGTGAGGCGATTACCGAGATAAGAGCCTCTTCCTAAGAGAAGATCGACTCTATTGAAGCGGTTATTCCACATACTCTCTGTCTCATCTACTGGCCCTAAAAAATTCGCTGGAAAGAAAATCGGCACTGTTTGGTTAGGTGTCCCTTCAAAAGAAGAGAAGGTGCTTTTTCTATTTTTGAACCATGTGTAAGTTGCCTCTAAATCCCACCCGTCGTAGTTTAAATAGGCGCCAATGCCTACTTTAAATCCTGGCACTGCTTGCCAAGAAGGGTAGGCAACTTTTCCTTGTTGTAAAGAGGGATCTCCAACTAAAGAGACGTTAGCAATAGAGGAGGATAGACCCTCTTCTCGCGCCGTCCAAAAGGTATAAGAGACATTAACAAAGACATCAGGCTTTCCCGATAGACAATAGGTTGTAACAGGAAATCCTGGCTCTAGAGTTTCCCCTTGTAGGTTTGCAAGATAGATGAGAGCTAAAGCTGTGTATATCTTCAAAAGGTTACGCCTCCTGTAATGCGCACCCCATTAGTGCTATAGGTTCCGCCAGCAAGCGTTGGGGGTTGAGGATTATCTGGGGAACTATAACCAAAAGATTGTAAATGGTTGGGCCATAGCTCTCCTACCCAGGCAATCTGTAAAAAAAAGCGCGCGCTATGTAGACGGGCTCCTAAGAGAAAATCAAAAACCGTACTGATCGTTTTAAAAGAATTCTCTATGTGAAAAGTTTCGCTTGTAGAGATGCCAAGATCTGTAGTCGTAGTCTCTACATCTTTGTTTGTGTTTATTTTTGCTGGTAAAATACCAAAGCCTGTTTGAAAGACAAAGGCGAAGAAAGAGGCTCTAGGTATCGGTACAACGACTTCTATTCCGGAGTAGGGACCAAAAGCATACCATTTTTGCGTCGAATTTTTAGAGAGAGTTGTTACGGGATCTGGGGAATCTCCTTCCACTTGGATCGTATTAAACCACTGGGTTTCGTACGCGTACATAAGGGCTACAAAAGGGGTTGCAGAGAGACAGCTTGGAGGGGGAGGTGCCTCTTTTTCAAGGAGCAAGCTTTTACGGCCAGGGCGAGAGCCATCTTTTACAAGAAGAAGTGTAAAGCGGTTGAAGAGGTTATTCCATTGCCAGGCAAAATCTGTAAAACTTGTGTCGGCAACCTCCATCAGTTTGTTATTTTTATTCCAGAGCAAAAAGTAATTAAATAAAACGCTCCAGCCACTAGGAAGTGTCATACCTAAATCTATGTCAAGAGCGGAGCGCCAAGAGGGCTTTGGGACAAGGGCTGTTGTAGATATGCCATCAAAGCCGGGGGTGATTGTATTTACTAATACCGGGCCAAGGCCTGCTTGTGCAACTTCTATGTAATCATAGCTGCCGCCCGCCAAAAATTCATAGGAATAGGCCGGAAGAGAAGGGGCTAGAGGTTCTTTAGCGGGGGGTGGTTTTACAGGTTTAGCACTCTTATTTCCGCATGCCGGCCCATATTTAAACCCCTTATATTCAAACTCTACAACGGAAGATCCCGTTCTAGGGGGAGAAGTTTCAGGCTCTATTGCCATTAAAGACGCGCTCATAAAAGCTACCAATAACAGAATTAAGATTCTTAGCCAATGAAGATTCGAAAATGCAAACAAAAGGATACCTCTTGTCGATCCATACGCCGTTTTTTAAGCTGTGTCAATCTCTAAAAAGTAATGCCAGCTGTGACGCCAAGACCCTGCATGCTGAAGTTTGAGTTAGATAAAATGGGGGAGGCTGGTGTTATGTCTGGAGCTGCATAGCTATAATTGAAGAGAAAAAGATGGTCGGGCCAAATTTGGCCGCGCCAATCAATTTGAATAAAGAAAGGTTTGTCGACATCCCAATCTACTTGGAAGCGAAACCCTAGTGTAAAATCAAACATCGTTCTTAGAGCCCAGTAGGAGTCGGAGACTTGGACCTCTTCAACAACTGTAGGATCTGCTGTATCAGGAACACGCTCAAGATCTCGGTTAGTATTAAAGCGCGACAAGTTTACAGAGAGGCCACTTTGTAAAAGAAAGAGAAAGTTTTTTACAAAAAAGAAATTAAAGTCGCCGCCTACATAAGGCCCTATAGCCCACCAATTCTGCTTTAGATGCCAAAAGTCGCTTGCTGTATCTGTGTTATAAGTGGCTTTGAAGGTTTGGCTATCCCAGGCACCTAAAATACCGACAAAAGGCGATAGTGGTAGGCAGTTATAGGGGTTACACCCTTTTGAGAGTGTAAAGTCTAAGCGATTGAATACAGAGTTCCAAAGGAAAGCGACGCTCGTTAATGGTGGGGCAGGTGTGCTAATTATCTGTGTGCTGTTGTTTTTATTGTATAAGAGCGTATAGCCTATGTCTATATTCCAATCTGTGGGCGTCAAGGCCCCAAAGTTAATCCCAAAGCCAGAGCGCCAAGGGGCTTTTGGATTTGTGACGCTGGCAGAGGAGATCGCAAAATCTGTGCTTGTGGTGGTAGCAATCGCAAAGCCAAGTCCTTCTTGCGCCATTTTTAGAAGCTCATACGTTCCAGAGATAACAAAAGCAGGATAGGGCCTTTTAGGGCAAAGCGGTGGTTGCGGCTTTGTGCAGGGGGGGACTAGGTCTTTATTAGCGGCTGAGTAAGAAGAGACAGGAGGTTGTATCTTTGAGGATACAGCTGGCTGGGGCGTTGAGACTTTAGCGGGTGCTTGTGTAGCTGCCTGTTTGTCTTCGGCTTTTCCCTTATCGCTCTCTTGCGTCGGCTGTTGGCAATAGGGGACAATAGAAGAGGCGTTTAAAGAGAGGGCAAAGAGGCTCAAAGGGAGAGCGAGATAGCGAGAAAAATGTTGCATAGCAAAAAAGCCTTTTTACATTCATTTTTCTATATACTACTTGCTTAGAGGTATGGTCAAGAGATCTTTTTGCAAGGTATTGACCCAATCAAGCGAGAAGTTTGCCATCTGCCGTAAGAGAAAAAACCAGGCTGACCAGAGAAGCAGTAGCCCCATAAGAGATTTTAAAGACATACCTAAAAAGGCGATCTGTACCTGTGGAGCTAAGCGGTTTGCGATCCCAAGGAACATCTCTGCCATAAGAATCGCTAAAAGAGATGGCGCTGCTAATTGAATAGAGAGGGCAAAGACTGTGCTTAAAACTTTTAGAGAGGTTTGCCAAAAAGGGAGCTGTAAATTAAAGAAAGCGGGATTGATAAGGGCATTGATCGGGAAGAGTTGAAAGCTATTTTGTACGGCTCCTAAAAAGATGAAGGGGCCATCGACCGCATAAAATAGTGCGATCATATAGAGGTTTAGCATGACACCAATCGGAGAGCCTTGCGCTTGTAGTGTAGGATCTTGCGCCATAAACATCGAAGAGCCTCTTAAGTAATCGATCAAAATGCCAGAGGATTGCGCTGTAAAAAAGGGTATAGAGGATAGGTAGCCGATAGCAAAGCCGATAGCGATCTCTTTAAAGGCATACCCTATAAACATGGCATTTGTTAGAGGTACATCTTGCAGAGAGGTGATCACCACAGGGAAAAAGACAAAGGTCAGAAGAAGCGCAAAGATCATCCGTATAGTCGTTGGGATTAACTTCGCTCCTAGGAAAGGGGCTAGCCCTACAATCGGCGCTACCCGCATGATCGCTAAAAGAAAGGCGCGCCACAAGACCGTATAATCTAAATTGGGATAGCTCTCAAGAAGAGCAAGGTAGCCGGGGTCCATACTATTAGGCTCCTTACGTGCCCCATTTATAGAAGTTCGTAAAGATTGTTTGCGCGTACTGCATGATCTGCGAGGCGAGGAAGTTGCCCATCAGCATGATCGTAAGAATAACCGCAACAAGCTTTACTGTAAAAGAGAGCGTCTGCTCTTGGATCTGTGTGGCCGCCTGGAAGATAGCAACTGTAAGACCAAAGATCATACTGATCATAATAGGGGGTCCAGAGAGGATCAAGATGAGTAAAAGCGCTTGGTAGGCAAGCTGGTAAATTTCGGTACTAAACATAAATTACCTATAGGTAAGGACCACCCCTTCTACAAGAAGCGTCCAGCCATCGACCATAACGAGAAGAAGAAGTTTTAAAGGAAGGGCAATCGTAAGAGGGGAGAGCATCATCATACCCATCGCAAGTAAAATATTAGAGACAACAAGGTCGATAACAAAGAAAGGTAGATAAATCAAGACGCCGATTTCAAAGGCTGCCTTCACCTCACTTGTAATATAGGCTGGGATAAGGACAATAAAATCAGAGGATTTTAATTCTTTTCGAAAAGGGTCAGGGTACTTTTGTTTGGCAAGTTGATAGAAATAGGTACGGTGTTTAGGGGCGCTATTTTTTAGTAAAAACTTACGCAGAGGCTCACGTGCCTTTTCCATGACCCCTACAATATAATAGGCAGACTCACTAGAGAAGAGGCCATCATTGTTTTTAGGTGCCTCTGTCTCGATGTAGGTTTCAGCAGTTTTATACATAGCAAGCCCAGTTGGAAACATGACATAGATAGCCATGAGTAGTGAAATTCCCGTAATCACCTGGTTAGGGGGAGAATTTTGTACGCCAAGCGCCTGCCGTAAAAGTGATAGGACTATGACCATTTTTAAAAAAGAGGTCAGCAGCATAACAGCAAATGGCAGAAGCGATAAAACTGTTATAACAGCAATCTTTTGCACAAGAGGGGGCTGCTTGGAAGGAGCTGAAAGAGTTTGTTCGGAGGCGACTTCAGCCGCATTTAAAGAAGGGATCACACTGCCTCCAAAAGCCAGGAGAGAGGTAAGCCAGATTAAAAGATAAATGCGAATTTTTCTCATCGTCTCTTGATAAAAGTTTCAAAAGCTCGCTCAAGAGCTCGGTACTGGTTTTCTAAGGTAGCGTTTAATATCCCTTTCTCTGTTTCGATAATACAGCTACCTCTTGCTACATCAGAGCGCTCCTCTAAATGAAAGCTCTCTAAGTGTTCAAAAGGCGCCTTTAACTTCTTCTTATGTTTCTCAAGAATAGGCAAATCGTCTTTATTCACATACAACTTTACGACTCTGCACGATAAAACTGCTTTAACGGCTTGTAAAACAATCGGAACAACCGACTCTGGGTGCATCTCTATCTCATCCCCAATGATGCGTTTAGTTGCTTTTAGGACAAGCGGAAGGACAGCTTTTTGCATCTCATGGCGTAAGACTTTAATCTTTTCATCGAAGGCAAAGAGGTGTTCATAAAATTTCGCAAGACCATCTTGGTAGCCCGCCTCTTTTGCCTCTTCTTTTAGTTTTTCACAGGCGAGAAGCGTCTCTTCATGGAGCTCTTTTGCCTCTTTCTTGGCGGTTGTAAGAACTTGTTTAGCGGAGAGGAGCGTCTCAAAATCCTTTTTGGGGATAATCTTATCCTTTCCGGTATGGATGGAACCTTTTTGTATTAAAGAGAAGGTGTACATACTTTTTTCCATGTTGTAAGAACTTGTTCTATCAAAAAAATAGTTATGCGCGGATCGGTTGTCGTAGAGAGAAAGCTTGTAAAACGCCTAGCGGTCGGTAGATCTAGTGTGTGTTTTATATACCACTCTAAATCAAGAGAAGAGAGGTTAAGGGCTTTGGCAAGGCGGTTCATGCCGCGATCTAAGAGAGCGCTTTGCATCTTTTCGATGTTACCATCCCAGTTGTTAAGCCCAATGGCGCCAAATTGTACAGGATTTTTTTGTGTTTGTATCTGTTGTAAAAAGGCGCACTCTTCTTTAGTTAAGAGCTCTTCCATCTTTTGAAGAGTTTTAGCGTTTAAGACTTTTTTAAGCTCGGGGGCGAGGTCAAAAAGAGCCAAAAAGCGAAAAAGTTTGTAGAGCTCTTCCTTCGAGGCGAGAGCTAAAGGGGCTAATTTATCGCCGATTAAATAGGAGAGAGGAAGAGGCTTTTCTTTAAAAATCTTATGGAAGAGATAGTTTAAGAAAAAAAGAGAGAGGGGGGTAGAGAATTCGTAGGACTCTTTTTTACCAAGGGCTGAGAGCAAGAGGTTTTGTTCCTTTTCTCCGAGCGTTTCTATATAAGGGGTGTACCAGGAGGGGTCGATTTTAGCAAAAAGCTCTTTGAGCGAGAGGTCTTTTAGAGGGGTTGTAAGAGTCGTTGGCAGAGCCAGGGGCTCAGCTAAAAAAGAGCTTAAAAGAGAGAGTTTTTCAGGGGAGGTCTTTTGTAGAGAGGCTACTAAGACTTTATCTTTAAGGGCTCTCGTCATGGTGGGCCTCTTTTTGCGAGAGAGGGGTTAGCTTAAAGAAGTTTTTAAGCCCGCCTCTTTGTTGGACAAGAGGGTATATTTTCCAGATAATAAAGGCGATTGATAGAGCAAAGAGAAGAAGAGTTGTTAATAATAGGACAAAGAGAAGGCGAAATTTAGAAGCCGAGTCTTTATTCATAACCATCGACCAAATTTTTACATACTCTTTGTTTACCTTCTCTCCCATAGTATCTAACGATGAGGCTGTAATGTCTGTAAAGCGCGAGCGGTCTGAAACAATGGTGACATCATTTACATCTAGCCCTTGGATGCTACCAGAGACGAGGCGTCGGATCTTATTTTCAAGGTGAGAGTTTGGATCGTCGATAATCCCTTGGTGTTTTACAAAGACAGCAGCTGTTACCTTTTGCTTCACGGCCTCTTCAGGGGCACCGGTTGTAGCTTCTGGGAAAGAGATCTGTACTTGCGCATCGATCACACCATCGATTAGCAAGATCATATTTGCGATTTGCTGTGCAAGGCCTGCCTGGTAGCGAATCGTCTCCTCTTTATCGGTAGACATAAGACTCTGTTTTGCGAAAAGATCTAATAAGTTTGTCCCTTGTCTACGAGGAAGGCCATTACTATTTAAGATGGCCATGGCGCTGATCGCATTTTTTGGCTCTACATTGATAGAGAAGAGGGTGGTGTTCCCTTCGCCTCCGCTAGCGCCTGGGGCTGTTGGCATCTCTTGTTTAGTAGCCTTAATCCCTTTGCTGTCGAGAAAGACGATAATGATATTTGCTTCTCTCTCATCGATGCCGCTAACAATGTTTCGATTTTCTTCACAAGCCACCAGAAGAAGCGAGAGTAAACAGAGTAAGAACTTAGATAATTTACGCATACGACCAGTATATAGGAACAGCTCTATTTTTCTGTAGCACGATAACCAATTCTTATGCAAGCAGTCGTTTAAAATATTGTATTTATCGTTTATTCAAGAGAGGTGTAGATCCAGGATGGCGCATTACCAAACCGCTTTAGAAAAAAATCATAAAGACCGCAAAGACTTGCTTGGTAGGCAAGCTTGCTGAGCCTGCGTTTTTTAGTAAGGCCTTTAGGGTAGAAAAGGGAGAGAAATAGAATTTGGCAAGATTTAGCAAGGGTTTTGATGTGGAGGAGAACGGCTCTGTAAAAGTACTGCGTTGTCAGTAGGAAGAGGAAGTTTGCTTTAGAACAGTTGCGCTTTAAGTAGAGAAGGCGATTGCGGGTAAGAAAGTACATCTGTGGCGGTCTTGGGTTTTCAAAAGAGGCGGACTCTTTGTGCCAAATTTTGGCCTCTGGGCAGTAGAGACAAGAAAAACCACTATTTTGTACCTTGGTGCACCAGTCGATCTCTTCATAATAAAGGAAGAAGGACTCTTCAAAGAGGCCTACTTTTTTTAATATAGAGATGGGAATAAAGAGGGCAGTGCCCGTTAAAAAATCTAATTCTTTAACTTCGTTCCACTCACCCTTCTCATCAAATAGATCTTCTGGGACGCAGGTAAATTTAGCGCGATAAGAGTTCCAAATCCCTCCAAAATGTTGCATGCGATTTGGTTCATCATATTGATAGAGCCGAGCGCCAAGAACAGCATTCGGATAGATTTTACTTGTCTCTACAAAAGCGGTAAGGCAGTTTGGATCTACAGTGGTATCATTATTTAAGACAAGTACGGCATCAAAGTCCTCCTCTACAGCGATCTTTAAGCCGACATTATTGCCGCCTGCATACCCTAGGTTTTCTTTTGTCTCTATAAGGCGCGTTGTAGGGAGATTTTTTTTAAGAAAAGCTACCGAGTCATTCGGCGATTTATTATCGATTATCAGAATTTCATACGCGGGATAGGTAGATTTTTCAAGCGAGCGAACACATTCTAAAGTATCGTGCATCCCTTTATAATTCAAAATTAGCACGAGAAGCTTCATTAGGCCTTTTATTAATGAGTAGGAGATGTCTCATTATAGAGAGCTTCTCTCTACTGTGCAAGAACGATGTGAGCGCCGTTAATATGGAGGGCTCTCTTTTCGCTTTCATGGGAGGAAGAGGGGGAGACGATAAGCGTCATGCCAAGGCGATTAGTATCGATATGGGTACGAATAGCTCGCACGTGTGAGTAGGCATAACTATCTAGGCGAATTCCCTCTACGCCAAAGCAGGCAAGAGAGGTCAATAAAGAGAGGATCTCTGGGGAGGGAAAGGAGAAGAGCGCGATCAAGGGGATAGGGGTTGTCAGCTCCTTGATGATCTCTAGCTCTTCAAAATCTTTTTCTGTAGGTACAAGAGGGAAGAAAAGACCGATCGCAGAAGGGGTTGTTTGCATCGCTTCATGTGCAAGATACCGATCGATCGATATGCAGGGGTACATCACATCCTTTGGTCAAAAAGTTCCTTATAACAACTTCCTTTTTTTTGTTCTATAGTTGCTATACCCAAGGAGGCTCAAAAACTGGAATTTTGGCAAAGCCAGAACTTAAAATTTGTATTAGATGTAATCGACGTTGAAATGAGCCGCTATGGAACATAGGGCGAATTGAAACGGGTACAAATTTTCAGATTATGGCGAAGACAAAAACCAATTTTTGAAACTCCTTGGGTATATGCTAGAGGCGCATGCTTTTTTCTGATGTATAGAAAATCGATTGGCTACAACCAAAAGTGGTTGTAGCATTAACAAAAGGCTGCCAAGTAGCAGCAGCGATACTTGCGTTCGCTGTATTAATTTGTTAGACATTTCGATATAACCCGCCTTTTATTAATGCCATTTGAAGAAGTTTTTCTTTGAAACCTAAAAGTAGAGATCGCGTATAATGGATGGGGAAGATCTTTTTTCATTTAGCAAAATAAAAAGATCTGTTGCAGTAGAGGGAGAGGGTAGAGGCTATGGCACATAAAAACCATGCAACCGGTTTAATGTCAAAGCTTTATGCTTATTGGCATCCGCACTTAGAAGAAGAGGAGAAGAGTTTCTACCGCGAGGAGATAAAAGCCTCACCTGGAAAGGCTTTAGAACTTGCTTGTGGTGGCGGCCGTCTTATTCTGCCTTTTTTAAGTGAAGGACTTGCTGTCGAGGGGGTCGAAGCCTCCTTAGAAATGGTTGCCGTTTTGCATAGAAAGGCAGGAAGAGCGGGGTTAAAACCCATTATCTATCAACAGCGTATAGATGCTCTGGAGATTCAGGGGCCTTATAACCTTATATATATTCCCTTAGGGTCGTTTCAATTAATTGCTGATCCGCACAGCCCCATCGTTGCACTCCATAAGTATTATGAGCTTCTGGAAAAAGGGGGGCGCCTGATTATTCCACTCTTCCTTCCATGGGCAGAAAACCTTATGTTGACGCCAGAGTGGAAAATTGTCAGCGATATTAAGGTGAAAGATCGCAAAGAGCGCTATATCCAAAGGGAGTCTCACTACCAAGACCCCGTAGAGCAGATCATCCAAAGTAAAATACGGTTTGAAGTGTGGCATGATAAAGATCTTTTGGAGATGGTTGAGAAAGAGTTTTCTCTTCGCTGGTACTCAAAAAGAGAATTTGAATACCTTCTCCGGGAAGCTGGCTTCTCTTCCATAGAAATGCGTAGATCTTATAGACAAGGGGAAGTTTTGCCCTCCTTTATGCTCTTTATCGCAACTAAATAGAATAGTTTGTAATTCTTGTATTGAAGATAGAATAAGCTTTTAGAGCTATCTATTTTTTAAATCCCTCTCTACATAAGGATTTACAGAGAAATAGCTGTGAAAAAACACTGATAGCCTGTATTCTATCTCTTTTTGAAAATGATAAATAAGAGGTTTTTATGAGTTCAGTATCAGGTTTTAGTAGTATTGCAGACGCCCCTGGAGTAGCTTTAGCGTCTCCAGTGACAATGGAGAGTGGAGAAAATCCTGTAACACAAGTTGCAGAGCAAGCCCTTAAAAAACTGCCGCCTGCTGCAAGAGACCCTTTAGCGCCGGTCTCGCCAAACACCCCCCATGCAGACGTTAGAGGCGGTTCTCAGCAAAGTTCACCTGGAGATCATTGCGTTAGGTATTGTGAAATTAAGCGTATTTGGACGACTACAAAAGTTCCTTCTCCGGCAACGCGCGTTTTACAATTTCTTTCCGCTCCAGTAGATACTCCTACTGCACCACCTGCTCCTGCTGTAGCAAGTCGTCCTTCTACGCCTACTCAACGGGTATGGCATGATGGACACATTTGGAGATGCGGCAAACAGTTCTAAAATTTCCTTTGATAACGGTCGCTAGCGAATAAAGCAGCGGTCGCTTTCCCAGAACTCACGCTCGACCCTCTTAAGTTCAGAGACCTGAACCGGTAGAGGGTCTAAATGCCAGATCTCTTTGGCATAATTTTTAATCGACTCGTCTGAAGAAAAGGCTCCCATAGAGGAGATGTTATGAAGGGCAACTTCGGCCCATTTATGGGGGTCGTGGTAGAGAGTCTCCACATCTTGCTGCGCTTTTGCATAAGAGCGAAGATCTTTTAGAACAAAGTATCTATCCGGATTATCACCTTGAAGAAGTGAGTCTACAAGGCTCTTTAGAACGGCGCTCTCGACTTCGTTTTCTGCAAACTCTCCATTTTCTAAAAAGTGGACTGCCTCTTTGATTTCAGGATCTGTTTCGAGTATTTTATAAGGGTGGTAGCTTCGCTCTTGTTGCATCTGTCTTATCTCTTTAAGGCTCGCCCCAAAGCCAAAGGGCCAATAGGCATCGCCTATAGCTTTTCGCATTTCGATGTTTGCTCCATCGTCTGTTCCAATTGTCAAAGCGCCATTCATGGTAAGCTTCATGTTGCTAGTGCCGGAGGCCTCTTGTCCTGCACAAGAGATTTGATTAGAGAGGTCTGCTGCAGGGATAATGATCTCTGCCTTTGAGACGTTATAATTTTCTACAAAGATAATCTTTAATTTAGAGCCAGCAACTGGGTCATTGTTAATTCGGCGTGATAGGAGGTAGAAAAGGCGTATGATGTTTTTGGCCATGTCGTAGCCGGGCGCTGCCTTGCCTGCTATGATAATCATGCGCTTTATAAGCACACTCTCTGGATTTTTACGGATTTGATTGTAGAGCATGATGGTATGAAGAGCCTTCATGAGCTGCCTTTTATACTCATGAATACGTTTGATCATCACATCAAAAAGGGCGCATCCCTCTAAGAAAAACTCTTTAGAGAGCTCGCACGCAGAGCCGTAGCGGTCGACCTTCATCTTGCATAGCGCGTTAATAAGCCTTTTTTTGTTATCGGCTTTGATCGCAAGGAAGCGCTCTTGTACCTCGCGATCTTTGGCGTAACGGGCCACTTTTTCTAAGGCATTGAGGTCCGTTACCCAGCTGCTGCCAACAAGGTCTGTTAAAAATTGTGCCAGTTTTGGGTTACAGGTATAGAGCCAGCGCCTTTGTGTGACACCATTCGTTACATTCATGAAAATATTAGGATCCATGTCTGTAAAATCTTTAAAGAGCTCTGTCTTCAAAAGGTGTGAGTGCAGCTCTGCAACCCCATTTACTTTATGAGAGCCAACGATCGCAAGATGGGCCATCCGGACTTTGCCATTTTCGATAATCGACATACGGCGTACTTTCTCTTCATCGTTTGGAAAGCGCTCTCTTACCTTACTGCAAAAATCAAAGTTAATCTTTTCAATGATTGAGAATTGACGGGGAAGGAGCTGCTTTAAAAGGCTGTTATCCCACTCTTCTAAAGACTCTTTCAAGACGGTGTGGTTTGTGTAGCTGCAGCACGTCTTTACAATCTCCCACGCTTTGCCAAAGGGAACCTCATACTCAGAGGTTAAGATCAGCATGAGTTCGGCGATAACAAGCGAGGGGTGTGTGTCATTGATCTGGATCCGGATGATGTTCGGAAACTCGGTAAGGTCTTTGAACATCAGAAAGTATTGGCGAAAGATGTCTTGGAGCGAGGCAGAGACAAGGAGATACTCCTGCTTGATACGCATAAAGACGCCAAGGCTGTTCTTATCATTGGGATAAAGAACATCGGTAACCGAGGTGTTTTTTGTGGCATCGCCAAGATCGCCAGCATTAAAGCGGGCTAACTGGAAATTACGAGGCGACTCTTTGGTTGTCCAGAGGCGGAGTGTTAAGGCAGAGAAGTCTCCTTTTGATTCATAGCCAACGACAGGAATGTCATAAGGAAGAGCTCGCACATCTTCATAGTCAGAAAGATAATGAATCTCTTCATCGTTTTTATTGCGTTTAGTGCGTACTTTACCACCATACTGAACAACGGTTGCAAAGGTGTCGCGCCGCATCTCCCACGGAAACTCATTTAGGAGCCAGCAGTCGGGCCTCTCTACTTGGACGCCGTACCAAAGCTCTTGCTCAAAGATGCCGTATTGGTAGCGAAGGCCGTACCCCATGGCGGGGTAGTGTTGTGTCGCAAGAGAGTCTAAAAAACAGGCAGCGAGTCTACCGAGACCGCCATTACCGAGTCCGGGCTCTTGTTCAGCGCTAAGGATTCTTTGGTAATCGCGCCCGAGTGTTTTAAAGACCTGTTTTACAAGGTCTAATGAGGCTATATTGGTAACATTATTTACAAGTAGCCTTCCTGGTAGCCACTCTAGAGAAAAGTAGTAGACACGCTTGGCTTTATTTAGAAAGTGGGTATGGGAGGTAGCTGTCCAATTGATCATCACCCGTTCGCGAAGGACCCAGCTAAGAGCGCGGTAAAACTCTTCATCATTCGCCTCTTGGATAGTCTTACCAAGGAGGGTGATTAAGTAGTGCTTAATTTCTTGTGAGAGACGCTCTACTGTGGCTTTGATATCCACATCTTCTCTCTTATCTGTTAAATCCCAATCGAATTTTTTCAAAGACACCTCTTTTGTTGTGATAACAGGAAGAGGGAAAATACTCAAGCATTCTGAACAGGAAGAAGTGCGAAAGAAAGGACATCGCTAAAAGGTAGATCCCATGTATTTAGAATTCTAGGATAAAAAGGATCGACTAAACTGACGGAAGAGACTTTATTGTCGTCATGTAAAATATAGCCAGAGAGATCATCCTCTGCAATCACAAGGCTCTTAGCTCCGAGATCTATACTGCTACTTTTAATGGAGCTTTCAGAGGCGTTAAAGAGACAAAGCGTCCCATCATCCATGCATAAATAGGCAAAAGGTTTATTGTGCAGAGGCACAACAGGGTTTCGAAAGGCTAAAGAGGGAAGGCAAAGCGATCCAAGGTAGGCTGGAGAACCGGGATTCATGAGTGATAGAATGGCGATTTTATCAACACAGTTCACATAAGATAAAAAGCCATCGCCTGAGGTTGTTAAAAATAGAGGGGTAAGAGAGCCTGGTAGCTCAAGATCGCTTCCTATTTTTTTTGGATTTTTTGCATCATCCACTAGGCTAAAGAGAGATAGAGACTTATGTAAGCTGTTTGTAACGTAAGCGTACCTCTCATCTTTTGACATAGCGATCGAGTAGTGAATCGCGCCAAAGAGAGAGTTTTTTGAAGTGGCTTTAATCTCTGTTGAATTTGTGATATCAAGCGTTGTCAAAACCCCCTCGCCAACTGTGGGAAGCCTTTGGTAGCCGCCAAGTGCATGGATGTAGGGAGCTTTTTTCCGTACGATAAAAGAGGTGGGAACTATCGGCTCGCCTAGAGAAAAGAGCTCTCCTTCCCATTTGCGTTCACTGTAGTCAGAGAGGTTTAAGATCGATAGACCTCCAAAGCCACCTATATAGGCCCAAAGCGTCCCTTCTTTATCCTTATTTATAGTGATGGGGCCAAAGCTGTGAGGCGCAATTTTGGCATCATTGCCAATTTGTCTAACTTTACCTGGGGTCGATAGATCGAGGATTGAGGCTGTTTCGGATCTAGTAAAAAAAAGAGCTGCCATAATGTAAGATTGCCTTATGTGGTAGAGCTAAGGCGAAGTTTTACCCCTTTTTTCCCGATATCCCATCCTAAAAAGCTAAAGGAGCGCGGCTTATAATGTTCTCTAGAGGTAGAGGTTGGCTGTAAGCCATTTCCTTCGCTCCAGATCCAAGTAGCTATAAATGAGACACCTATTAAGCTGTTGCTTGGGCTCTCTTCCTTCTTCCCAGTGGCGACTCTTTTATAAAAGTCCTTGATCGATTTAGCTATTTCGGAGGCTTTGCTATATTTTGAAGATTCATCTGTAGATTCTGGAACAATCGTAAGGTGTATAGTGACTAGATATTCTGGAAAGCCCTTGGGTGGATTTAAATTGAAGGTCATCTTCCTACGAGGGCCAGCCTCTTTACCGGTTTGTTGAAAATCTACGAGAAACTCTTCGCTTGCTAGCGTACCTTTGCTGTATTTAGCAGCAGTTGTTTCGGAATAAAGCACTTTAATTTTGCAGATCTGCTTTTCCTGTCTTGCCGTCTTTTCAAGTGCAAAATCTTCGTTTCGTGTTACTTCCAGTTTATTTAAAGCGCCTTCTACAAAAGTAATAAAAAGCTCTTTTCCAGTAGTCATAGACCTCTCCTTTTTTAACAGGCAGAAAATAAAAGACATAGGCAAATACGTCTAATTATTTTTATTCTTTATACATATTATACAAGGAAAGACGTTTTGCTTAGGTTGGGTGTATACCGAGAGTAATGCAAGAATCGGTAGGTGGCAAGAAGGTGCCACGCATTTGAAATAGGCAAAGCCGGTGCCAAAATTAGCTTAAACTTAAAAAGTTAGCTAAATTTTGGCAATTTTAAAACTAGGAGCTACCGACGATGCCAAAACCGATTCTTGCATCACGAGCGGTTCTCTAATCGCGCTGATGTCAAGCAAGTTTTTCTCCTTTGTCGAATCGTGAAAAAACTCCGCGGTTCTCTACGGGGTCTTTAATGGCGAATAATTTTTTCACCGCCCCACCATACCTTTCGA
>JAFEGE010000031.1 GCA_018240105.1 Verrucomicrobiota bacterium
ATTTTTGAGCAGGTTTTCTAAGGAATTTTGAGAGCATATGTGTACATATGGTCGAAAAAATCCTTAAAAAAGATGCCAAAAAAAGGCATTTTAACAAGCGAATGGGGTTTTGAAAGAAGTCTATTGGATGGACTTTAGAAGGAGGCCGGAGAGGGCAACTCTATTCTTTTCGTGGCCATCTTTTATAGCCCTTAAGAGGAGCGCAATCGTATCTTCATCATGGTTGATTGCAAAGGCATCAAAGATTTCAATAAGTAGTCCGCTTGTCTCTTCGGGGGAGAGTTCGTAATTGGCGATATTTTGATCTGGCCTTGCCCCTCTTTGCACCATAGGTTTAAAAGAGAGCATACGTATCTCTTTATGAGACTCTAGCCAATTTACAAGAGATGCTTTTCTCTCTGGTGTGTTTTTGATGCGGTAAAGAGCGAGTTGGCAGTAAGTGCGTGTTAAAGAGGAGCGATTTCTTTTTGCATGATGCTCTAAAACTTTAAGGGCTTTAGGGGTCCCTCTATTTTGTAAAAGATTTGTAATAAGAGAAATGTGCGGCTGTCTTTTTTGTTGCAAAAGGCGGTTTACAAGTAGGAGAAAGGCATCTTCAGAGAGATCAAGAGCATTTCTTAAAACCTCTTCTTGTAATTTGAGGGTTAGGCCTTGGATCTCTTTTGTCGCCTCTGGTATCGGCAGGGAGGCTAGTGAAACGGGCTTCCAATAAAGAAGAGAGCGTCCTGGAGAGGTCGCTGGAATAAAGCCTTCATAGTCTCTATCTGTAAAAAGAATAGAGATGAGGTGGGGGAGGGCATCTTCACAACGTAAAGAGAGAAGAGCTAAAGCAGCATTTAATACACAGGTAGGATCTTCATGTGTTAAAAGTTTTGCTAAAACAGGTTCTGCTTCAGGGATTTCCTTACATAAGGTGATCGCATAGCAGTTACCCTTTTCAGCTAAAGCTAAGATCGCATCTTTAGCCTCTAGATCTCCCATCTGGTAAAGGGAGAAGAGGGTGGCAAGGCGGGTTTCAATAAAGGGGGAGTTTTTTGCAGCGCGAAGGGTCTCTAAAGAGTGGAGGTCCCGTAGTTTTCCTAGAGAAAAGGCTGCAGCCTCTTTCAAGCCAGGATTAGCATCGGTAAAAGAGGAGCGTATATTAGGTAGGAGGTCATCTCTCATAAAACGTGTTGCCGCTAAGATAGCTGCCACTCTTACGTCGTTATTTTTATCTGAAATCATGGTCTTTAAGGTGTGGATAGCTTCGTTTGAAGCAAAAGAGGCGTAAAAGTCTACAAAATAGGGGCGCGCTCTTGGATCTAAAAGGTTTGCAAGTGCCTCCACGTAGCCAAGGGCGTTTTTAGCTTTTCGCTCAATGAGAAAGTGAAGTGCCTCAAAGCGAATCATGAGAAAATCAGATTTAAGGGCCATAGCAATAATTTCATTTACCATATCCTCATGCCTTTGCGCTAAAAGATGGAGACTTGCTGCTTGTACAAGAGGGTGGTTACTTTTTATGCCAGACTCTAAAAGATGAAGAGGGGCTTTTTCTTGCGATAAAGAGATACCAAATAGAGCGATAAGCTGCTCTTCTAAATTACCGCTTTGGGCCCCTTTTTCTAAAAGGATGTGGCCGAGCTCTTCTAAGATTTGAAAGTCGTGTGTTTTAGTTTTTTCATACTGTTTTAAATACTGCTCGACTGCCTTAACAACCTCATTTTTAGAGATAAGGTAGAGCGTTTGACGATGGTCGGTCTTTTCTTCTTCCGCTAAAAGGGAAGATAAGGAGATCGAAATAGAAAAAGTAAATATAATTACTTTATTTAAGAAGTGCTGGTGTAGCCAAAAACCAATTTTTGCGTTCATTAGATATAGCCCCCGAATTTTTTAAATAAAATAAATATTCCTATAATAACGCATCTTAGCTCTTTTCTGCTTTCTCCGGATAGTGTATATTGATGCAAAAAAGGATTCTATGCGTCGTTGCATTTGTTTAGCAGAGCCTGCCGTTATGTATGCAGGTCAAACTGGTACTTGGAAGTTTGTCTACATTCCAGCTCAAGGGCTTCCTCAAAATACTCTTTTACGATTCCATCCCTATACAACGGGCGAGGAGGGAGAGTGGCAACTTCCTGAAGCAAAAGCTAAAGCAAATACCATTGTTCTCCATTTGCCAAACGGTAAAGCGGTCTCTGGTAAAGAGGCTAAAGAGATAAATGGGTCTAAAGTTTACGATTTTTCCTTGCCTGCCGCTGTAAGCGCAGGAGAGCGTCTTACCATCCAAGTAGGCAACGCGGAGGGAGGCAATAAAGTACAAAGCTATATCCAACGCCGCCGTAATTTCCATCTCTTTGTCGACCCTAAAGGTAAGGGCGATTTTAAAGAGCCAGAGGTCTTTGCCGTTGATGTCAAAGGTAATGCGCTTAAGAACATTCGCATGATTGTCCCATCGATTGTCTTTAAAAATAGCCGTTTTGATGTCTTTATTCGCTTCGAAGACTCCTTTGGTAACCTGACGGGAAATGCGCCAGAAGGCACCCTTATTGAATTAAGTTACGATCAACTTCGCGAAAATCTGAAGTGGAAGCTATTTGTTCCTGAGACAGGATTCTTAACCTTGCCAAATCTTTATTTTAACGAGGCGGGGGTTTACCGGATTCGTCTTTGTAATTTACAAACAAAACAAGAGTACTTCTCTAGCCCGATTAAGTGCTTAACAGAGGCAGGAGATCAGCTTTTTTGGGGTGTTTTACACGGTGAGTCGAAACGTTTACAAAAAGCTGAGACGATTGAGACGGTGCTACGCCATTTTCGAGATGACCACGCCTTCCAATTTTATGCTACCTCTTTTCCTGAAGATGCAGAGGAGACCTCAAATGATGATTGGAAGCTTATCTCAAATCAGGTGAGTGAGTTTAATGAGGAAGAGCGCTTTGTAACAATGCTTGGTTTTGAGTGGGCCGGTGAGTCTTCGGTAGAAGGGGTTAGACACTTTATCTACGCTAAAGATAATAAACCGATTCTCCGCAAAAAAGATGCGAAGATGAACTCTTTAAAGAAGATTTATAAGAGCCATACACCGAAAGAGATTTTGGCAATCCCGTGCCTTACTATGGCAAAGGGTTATTCATATGATTTTGAGAATTTCCATCCTGAATTTGAAAGAGTTGTGGAAATTTATAGCGCTTTTGGTTCGCAAGAAACTTCCGCTAAAAAAGGCAATGTTCGTCCGCTGAAGTCTGGTTTGAAAAAAGGTGTTACAGAGGTAGAAGAGGGCTCTATTCGAAAAGCTTTAATAAGTGGCTGCCGTTTTGGTTTTGTTGCAGGTGGCGCAGTCTCCAATGGCGCTTACAAAGACTTTAATACAGAAGAAGAAAATCTCTACCCTGCGGGTTTGACCGCTATCTTTGCAAAAGAGTACTCAAGAGATTGTGTTTTTCAAGCTCTATATAAGAGACGCTGTTATGCTACTACAGGGGCTCGTATTATTGTATCTTTTGCGATTGCAGATACTCCCATGGGATCAGAGCTTTCGACCAAGCTAAAACCTGGCCTTTTGTATAACCGTCACATCTCTTGCTTTATAGCAGGAACTGATGAGATACAAGAAGTTGTTGTTATCCGTAATGGTGAAATTTTAAAGACCTATCATCCTAATAGTAATGTATTTCAGGAGACGCTCGATGATGCTGATCCGATTGAACCATTACTCTTAAAGGGACGAGAAGAAAACCCTCCTTTCTTATTTTATTATGTAAGGGTTACGCAAAAAGACGGCCACATAGCGTGGGCTTCTCCAATCTTTATCGACTTTTATCCTGAAGAGAAAAAGCGTAGTAAGAAAAAGTAGAATTCTCCTTCCTTCCTAGAAGGAAAGAGAATTCTCTCTATTTTCATGCTTAGCAGCAGCTGTAAGGGTAGCAGCAACCATCCATGCATGGATTGCAGCAGCCTGTTTGACAGCAGACAAATGGTACACAG
>JAFEGE010000032.1 GCA_018240105.1 Verrucomicrobiota bacterium
ATGGTTACAAAGATATTTCAAATTGGCAAAGAAAAGATATTCACTCCCATACAAGAAGAAGTCATGACAACCGAATTAGAAAAAGTTGCTTTAGAGGCTGTTTTTAAAGCCGGTAAAATTTTAAAGGATGGCTTTTACACAGAGTTTGCAATCACGCAAAAATCTAACCTCCAAGATCTTGTCACTTTTTTTGATGTAAAAACCGAGCAGATTCTTAAAGAGGTAATTCGAAGCCACTTTCCCAAACACGCCTTTTGGGGCGAAGAGGAGGGAATTGAAGGCGATATAGAAAATGAGATCACCTGGATTATGGACCCGATAGATGGGACCTGGAACTTTGCAAGGCAAATCCCCTCCTTTTGCATCGGCATGGCAGCTTTTTATAAGGGTGATATCCTTCTTGGTATCTCTTATGATCCCATTGCTAATGAACTATTTATCGCGCAAAAGCAGAAAGGCGCCTTTATGAATGGTAGGAAGATCAAAGTCTCCTCTATAGCAAATCTACCAGCCTCCGGCATTTCCGTGAGAGCCAGAAAAGAGGTCTCCCACATCCATGAAGTTGCCGTAACAAGACGCTCTGGCTCTAGTATCCTCGACCTGTCTTATGTAGCCAAAGGCTCATTAGATGGCTTTATAGAGTGGGGACTAAGCGTTTGGGACTTTGCTGGCATGACACTCCTTATCCAAGAAGCAGGAGGTATTGTTACAGATGAAGACGGCAATATCCCTGTACTACAACCGAACAAAAAATATACAATTGTAGCGACAAATGGTCTTTTACACGATGAGCTTTTAAAATGGATATCGACGGCAAAAAAGTAGCTTTAGAGATTAAAGAGGAGATCCGCCAAGGGATTAAAGCCAACAAGCTAACACCTGGCCTTGCCTTTGTGCTTATTGGTGAAGATCCTCCCTCACAGACTTACGTCCGCATGAAAGAAAAGGCGTGCCAAGAGGTCGGCATCTTTTCTAAAAAGATAGAGCTTCCAGGTGATGTCTCTGAAAAAGAGCTTACGACCCTTCTCTCTTCTTTAAACGAAGATCCAAAATACCACGGCATTCTTGTCCAAATGCCGCTGCCAAAACACCTCGACACCTTAAAAATTCTGACAGCCATTGATCCAACAAAAGATGTCGACGGGTTTCATCCTCTCAACATCGGTAAAATGGTAGCCGGTGATCCCACAGGCTTTCTTCCCTGTACACCCTTTGGTATTATCAAACTTCTAGAGGCGTACAAAATTAAAACAGAGGGTAAAGAGGCACTTGTCCTAGGTCGCAGCCTTATCGTCGGACGCCCCATCGCTCACCTTCTCTCACAAAAAGCTCCCTTCGGCAACGCAACAGTCACCCTGGCCCACAGCCACACTAAAGACCTTAAAGCACTTTGTAAGCAAGCAGATATACTGGTTGCCGCCATGGGAAATCCTCTCTCTATCACAGCCGATATGGTAAAGCCTGGCGCGGTTGTGATTGATGTCGGCATCACAAGAAAAGGGACAAAAATTGTAGGCGATGTCGACTATGAGAATGTCTCTAAAGTTGCCTCCTACATCACCCCCGTACCTGGCGGTGTAGGCCCGATGACCATCGCCATGCTTCTCTACAACACTTATCTTAGCGCTAAGAGTCATAGCGAAAAATTGCCATTTGCGAATAAAAAATAAGAGAGACAAGCAAAGTAACCCGTGTCATTTATAGGTTAAAAAACTATAGTTAGCACCTCTATCACTCAGGAGCTAATATGTACGCCGTGTTATCTTGCCTATGTTGCCCAATAGTACACCCTTCGACTTTCGAGCCAACAGAACCTAGCGTTGTACTGGGACAGCCGCTCTATGGAACTACAAACGCTGTAGATATTGTGGCTAGAAACCGTTTGCTCATTATGTCTATGTGGCCTCCTCTTTAAATCCTACTCTCTTCCGCATTACCTTAGTTGTAATCCCTTTATAAAATTGACATTTTACTTTTTTAAAATTATAGTTAGCACTCTTATCACTAAGGAGCTATATGTCCGCTATCTCAGCTTGCCTATGTTGTACAAAAGTAAATTTTTCCGCTTTTGAATCAAGATACCCCAGTGTTGTACCGCTACCTCCATTCTCTACAGTCACGCAGATTACAGATAGTCTAGCTAGAGATCATTTCGCCCCCTTTCCTGCTCCAGTTCTACCTTCTCCATCTTTTACAGCGCCCGCTATCTATCCAACAGTCTCTAATCTTCAAAAAGAGACAGCTGTTGCATCATAAAGAGCGCCATGATCTCTAAAGGAACTCTTACCATAGAGAACTTTGCCTTCGGCTATACAAGCGAAGGAGAAGGGCCTGATGCTTTAGTAATCGGCAGCGCTCTTTACTATCCCCGGAGCTTCTCTTCAAATCTAAGAAGACACCTTCGTCTCCACTTTGTCGATTATAAAGGCTTTGCAAAACCTCTACATCCTAACGAAGATAGAGTACCCTCATTTGATCGTCTTGTAGATGACATCGAGACAATCCGCAAAATGCTCTCTTTAGAAAAATGCCTCGTGATAGGCCACTCCGCGCACGCTCTTTTAGCCCTCTCTTACGCTAAAAAATATCCACAACACGTCTCTCATGTCATCATGATCGCAGCTTCGCCTAGTTTGAGCCCGACTTACATGGCAATGGCTGATGAGCATTTTAAAGAGTCTGTATGGCCAGAGCGTAAAAAAGCCTTAGCGCAAAAACTAGAGGCCTTCTCTGATGAAAAACTCTTAGCGCTGCCTCCCAATAAAAGGTTTATCCAGTGGAACATAAACAGAGCCCCTCTATCTTGGTATAACTTTAACTATGATCCTTCTCCTCTTTGGGAAGGAGTTCTTCCAAATATGGTTATTTTAGATTTTCTCTACAAAGTTGCCCTCAAAGATTTAGATATTGCAAAAGGACTCGAGAGGTTTTCTCTCCCTGTCTTTTTAGCCTTAGGCCGCTTTGACTATCTCATCCCCCCGCCAAAGAGCTGGGACTCTCTTCGCTCCAAGTTCAAAAATCTAACGGTTAGAATATTTGAGCATAGCGCCCACAGCCCACAACAAGAAGAGGCATCTCTCTTCGATAGTGAATTATTAGATTGGCTAAATTTTTCTAAGTAGCTTTTTTGACTTTTTTTACGTCTTATCGTTAAAGCTTTAGGCTTTTGCGTTTGCGTAAGATCCTATGCTATAGAGTTTTTTTCAACGAAAATACTATTCGAATCGCTGATCCTGTGCTATATACTACTCGTAATTCAAGAATCGGTTTTGGCATCGTCGGTAGCTCTCATCTTTGAAATTGCCAAAACTTTGCCAACTTTTTAAATTGGGTTAGTTTTGGCACCGGCATTTGTCTATTTCAAATGCGGGGCACCTTCTTGCCACATCCCGATTCTTGAATTACTCTCGGTATAGAGCTATCAAAAACTACGAGCGTCGCGAGGAATGCCCCAAAATAACCGCTTCCTGAAGCGGGTTAAGTTGCCGTAAACGTATAGGCTCACCTACCCCTCTAGCTAGATAATTGTTACTTGCTACACATGGGAAACTTAGTCCGAGTAGAGCGGCAGAGCTTAGTAGTACAGATTGGAGCCCATTAGTAATAAAGATGTTTATTCTCCCTGCTAGTTCTTCTGCGATCGTTTGTCTAAAACCTTCTTCTACAGGTTTGTCTTTTGTGCTCATTTCAGATAAGGCTGATAAGGCTCTCCCTGTTATAGGCAAAATATCAGTATCTCGGCATAACCATAGAGCTAGATTGCAGGGAAATTGCACGTTTGTACATTTCACGAAAGTATCAATTGTGATTTGTGTGATTCTATCTTGAAAGACAGTGCGAATTCGATCTTCCGCTGTAGGGTCCTCTGCCACTGTAGTATGATAACCCCCTAAAGCAGTCGCAAAGGCATCCATAGTTTGCGTAGAAAATTCAGTTAAAATAGGCGATAAAGATGTGCACGTCATAATAATTAACCTCTTAATAATTTAAGGAATAGAAAGTTTATTTTACTGAAAACTATAGTTTTTTAAATTATAGATGATATACCGCTCGTGATTCAAGAATCGGTTTTGGCATCATCGGTAGCTCCTAGTTTTGAAATTGCCAAAATTTAGCCAACTTTTTAAATTGGGTTAGTTTTGGCACCGGCTTTGGCTATTTCAAATGCGAGGCACCTTCTTGCCACATCCCGATTCTTGCATTACTCTCGATACATTTTACAAAACATGCGCTTTTAGTTTTCATGAGACCAAAGGCCCCCATCGAAGGAGGCCCCTCTTGAAGACAGGGCCGATTCAGACGGATGAAAAATAAGAGATGCAGGCAAAGTGACTGCTCCCTCGCCTAAAGGCGAAGGCTTCTAGGGATTACTCCCAAGCCATCCAATCCGAGGGCCAAAATATTTTGCGCTGCGTTGAAATCCCTATGTGCTCTATATCCACAATTGGAGCATTTGTGCTCTCTTTGTGATAGCTTCTTTGGCTCCAAATGCCCACATCGTGAGCAAACTTGGCTTGTGTATGCAGGGTTCACAAGTCCCAAACTCCTACCAGCTTCTGCCGCTTTGTAGGTTAGGAACTGACGAAACTGATTCCAACTTACGTCTACTATACTTTTTGCAAAATGAGATCCTTCTATCATGTTTTTGATATCCAGATCTTCTACGCAAATATACTGATATTGATTAATGATTTTTCTAGATTGCTTGTGGCAAAAATCCTTTCTTTGATTTTTGATGCGCTCGTGGATTTTAGCTACAGACTTGCCAGCTTTACGGCGCTCCTTAGTCCCTTTTTCTAGTTTACTTAGTTTACGCTGCGCTTTAGCAAGGGCTTTTTCTCCCTTTTTGAAAAACCTAGGATTTTCGATCTTATCCCCGTTCGAAAGAGTAGCAAACGATTCAATGCCAACATCGATGGCAATCGCCTCTGTTTTTGGCTCTAATGAAGTAGCCTTTACCTCACAAGAAAAGGTAATATCCCAGGCTCCTGATGCAGTTTTTTTAATCGTGCAAGTTTTGATCTCTCCCTCAACCTTGCGGTGCATCTTCACGCGAATGCGACCTATTTTAGAGAGGGATATTTCTTTGCCAAGCAAAGTAAAGCCACTCTGGGGATAGCAAAAGCTATCGTAACGATGCAGGCCCCGAAATCTTGGAAAGCCCCCTTTTTCTTTAGCTTTGCATCTACGAAAAAAGGCCTGAAAGGACTTATCCAAACGATCGACGATATTTTGTAGCACTTGAGAATGGACTCTTTTTAAAGCCGGTCTCTCTTCTTTAAGCAGTGGCAAAAACATGAGTTGTTCATACTTTGAGAGCGAGGTATCTAGTTCTTCATAGGAGGTTTTTCTTTGCCAAAGGAGTTCATTATAGAGCCATCGACATTCGTCCAATTGCGCTTGCAGCAGTTTGGCTTGGGCTTTTGTGGGATAGAGCCTAAATTGGAAAGCCTTTCTAGTAACCATCCATCTATGTTAAAATTTAGACTATGAAATTGTCAATAGGCGCGATTCATCTCAGACCTGAAGGACTGAGTTTTCTCGCGTCCTTCGGATAAATAGAAAGAGAAGTGCGCAAAATTTTCACAAATAATCTAAAGACTTGTGCTATACTCGTACCGAAGTATCGCTATTCTAGATTAACTTTTGAGCTTTCTTCAGTCTAACAACGAAACAAAGAGAACTTATGTCAACATCTATCGCAATTCCAACAACCCAACAAATCTTACAAACTTGTTATTGGGAAGCCAGAAAAAGAGATGGTTTTATTGATTTTATTCAGAGAGTCCGCGGTCCAAAGGCTGACGACTCTGGTAAATATACAATTAAAAAAACAGACCTAAGGAGTTTATTCCAAAATACCTTATGGGTACGCCAAGATAGAGCAGATGGCCATCAAAAATGGATACATCCAGTTACAAAAGTTGTAATTGAATATGTCGCACGTAAAACGGATATCGACCCGGGTGCAGTCTTAAACATCCGAGACCAATTGCAAGACCATATCAATATCCTTGGTAACAGGATTTTTTCTTTTCAAAAGCACAATTGGAAAAGCGAGCCTGATTATCCGGCAGCTGCCAGAAGATTCGCTCTGATTACGGAATAATGTGCGCTTTGAGCTTATAAGAGTAATGCAAGAATCGGGAAGTGACAAGAAGGCGCCACCAATTTGAAATAGGCAAAGCCTGCTATTGTAACCTGACTGCCGTTTAGAATCTCTTTCCAAGTTTGACAAAAACTGCTCTCCCTTCTATGGTGCGAAGATGCTTGCATTCCGCACCCTCACCTTGTCAATAGTCTCTCTTCTCCTTGGAGGTTGCGGTGCAGGGGCGCTTTTACACCCTTTTTTATATGCACCGAGAAGCGAGACAAAACCGTGGATACCGAGTTATAAAGAGAGAGCGCTTGTAAATTCTGTCCAAGCGGAGAACTCTCTTGAAATCCCTTTAGCCTCGGATGTTGTCTCTCTTGGCGATCTTTTTGCTATTTCCTTGCACAATAGCCCCGAGACGAGAGAGAGCTGGGCCTCTGCTAGAGAAGCTGCGGCTACCTATGCAGAGTCTCTCTCTTCTTACTTTCCAACCATTAGCTTTGATGGCCAATACTTAAAAGAGAAGCTCGGGATACAGTTAGATAACATTTTTGCTTTTACAGACAATACCTCCTGGGGGCCTGAGGTAGAGTTAAGTTACCTTCTATGGGACTTTGGTACCCGCAAGCAAAATGCAGAGCTCTACTTTCAGGCACTCGAGAGCATGAATTGGAAGTATAATGAAAAGCTCCAAAAGGTGCTTCAAAGCGTTGCTAAGACTTACTACGATCACCTCTATGCCAAATCGCTTTTAAGTGCACTAGAGGCAGATCTTTTAAATGCTAAAGAGATCTATGAATCGGCCTCTTTAAAATTTGAGACAGGGATCTTTAGTGAAACCGACATGCTCCAAGCAAAGACAAACTTTCTTCAAAAGCAGGTAGATGTAACAGCTGAAATAGCCGAGGTGCAAAATAGCTTTATTAGATTATTAAAAACTACTGGTATTCCTTGCACAGCCTCTTTTGAGACTGGTAGCTTTCCAGAGGCTCCGGTACCTGACTCCTTTGCCTCTAATTTGACAAAGCTTTTAACAACAGCTTGGCAAGAGAGGCCCGATTACTTAGCGAGTAAGGCCTTTGTTCTTTCGCAAGAAGCTGTTGTCAAAAAAGTAAAGGCAGAGGTTCTTCCGAAAGTAGCTGTAACAGCAGAGGGTGGCCAGCAGTGGTATAAAGGAGGCTTTACAGATCACGGCAATTACATGGTGCAGTTAGATCTTACCTTTCCAATTTTTTCAGGCTTTTACTATGTGAACCAAATCCGCGCCAAAGAGTCGGCGCTACAAAAAGCGATTGCTGAGATGCAACAAGTCGAGCTTACCATTGTCTCTGAAGTAAAGATCGCCTATAACAACTTTATTACAGCAAAGCAGCAGATAAAAGACACAAAATCATACCTCGATGCCGCAAGAATTGAATTTATGGCCATGAAAGAGCGATACAGCATGGGAGTTGTCACCATTTTAGATATCCTCTCAGCCTTCTCTTTTCTCTCTGACGCAAGAGCTAAAGTTGTGCGCTCAGAGAGAGAGTATTTTGTCTCGCTTATCAACATTGCCTTTGCAACTGGTATGCTCTCAACAGCAACCCCCCATACACTCGAGGCTAAAAGATGAAATTGAAAGCACTTTTCTTACTATGCTTATTAGCCGTTAGCTGCGAGAAAAAAATCCCGCCTCGTGAGAGACCTCTTCCTCTTGTTAAAGTAGAAACCGTCCTAAGTGAAACGATTCCCATTACTTTAGAGAGTATTGGACACGTACGCCCCTACTACTTAGCTGAAATTAAAGCGCAGG
>JAFEGE010000033.1 GCA_018240105.1 Verrucomicrobiota bacterium
AGGTGGTTCTTCTCTTTCTCTAGGCCGAGATAACGGCCAACCCCGTGGTGAAAATGGACAACAAAATCTCCGATCTCGAGGGCGTGGTATTCAACAACAGGGGTGTGGTAGGAGGCGCGCCACTTTGTTCTGCGGATTTTTTTTCTATGGGTAAGCTCTGTATAAGGGATAACAGCGAGTGGCACATCGCTTAAGACAAAACCGCTCGAGAGATAACCATTTTCAAAGGTGGTATTTTTTGGCAAGATAGAGAAGGAGGCTTTAAGATTTGCCTCTTCCTTCTCGTTCTCTGATAGGAAAAGTAGCTGTAGCCCTTTCATATCTTGGTTGCTTGCAACCCCTGCACACAAATCTTCGGAGTCAAAAAAATCGTGGGGGGTCTGGAAAGGGTGGTAGTGTCTCTTAGCATCAATTTTCTGATGAAACATCTCAAAGGTGATAGGCTCATACGGCGTCTTACCCGTGTAGAAGGCTCGCCCGCTCTTATTCTCTAGAGTTGTCTCAGAGAGCGACTCAACACCAGTCTCTGTAAAGAAGAGCTTTTTTGGAGCTCTCTCTAAAAACTCCTCGAGTGGGGCAAAGAAGCGGCTTTTAGCCCCCTCTAAAGATTTAAGCGCTGCGTAGCGATCCTCTATCTGTAAAAGATCATCAAAGACAAGGAGGCTATTGGGCAGAAAATCTAACAGCGTCTTTAGCTCTTTTGCCTCTTTTAAAAGGATCTCTTCATTGCCCGGTGAGACTGTGAGAGAGGTTTTCTTTTCGATCGATTTTTGGCTGATAGGATCAAAGGTGCGTATGTTTTCGATTTTGTTACCAAAAAACTCAATACGGTAGGGGGTAAAGCTTGCCGTTGGATAGACATCAATAATCCCACCACGAATCGCAAAGTAGCCTTTGTCGCTCACAAGCTTTGTTTTTTGGTAGCCAAGCTCTAAGAGCCATTCGATAAGGTCTTCAAAGGAGATTTCCAGTCCGACGTTAAGTTCAAGAAAATTCTTGTCAAGATGGCTCGGCGAGGGGGTTTTGAGTAAAAGGCTTTGAAGCGGTGTTAGAACGATGGGAGGCTCTTTCACGGTAAGAAGTTTGTGTAGGATCTCCATGCGCCGGCCCATCACATCGACGGAGGGGCGTACTTCTTCACCAGGCAAGGCTTCCCACGCAGGCAGCTCAAAGATCCCTTTTTCTTGGAAGAAGAGAAGATCTTCATAGAGCATCCCTTCTCTCTCACCAGAGGTGATAACAAGGATTGGACAGTTTAGGGTCTTACTTGCAATCGATAAAAGAAGCGCTTTAGGAGAGTCCCAAAGCCCTTCCAAGACAAGAGACTTCTCTTTTATAATAGAGGTAGCAAAGGCATCAGAGAAGGGGGTTTTAAACATAGTCGTTACAATTCTTGCTCTAATAACTCTTTTGTTTTAGCAAAAGCGCTTTCGATCCCTTTCTGATTTTTGCCACCAGCTTGTGCGGTATCTTTTTTACCGCCGCCATTACCGTCGATCAGAGGGGCTACTTGCTGTATAATGTTTTGTGCATTATAGCCTTGTGCGACAAGTTCGGGAGAGATCTTTAAAAGGAGCTGGCAGCGATCGCCCTCTTTCATAGCGAGCAAGATAATACCGGAGCCGAGCTTTTGTAAAAGGTCTTGCGCAAGAGGGGCAAACTCCTCTTTAAAGAGCTCTACTTCAGCAAAGATAGCATTTTTCGTGCCAAGGGAGATCCGTTTTTCATAGAGCTCCTCTCTTAAAGATTTGATATGAGAGGCGCGCATCTTTTTTAGCTCCTCTTTCGTTTTTTTATACTCGCCGAGCAAACTTTTCAACGAATCTACAGCTTTGTTATCAGGGCATTCTAAAAGAGTTGCGATAGTTTCAAGAAGACCCTCTTTTTCATACATAAACTCTTCAGCAAGTTTACTTGTGACCGCCTCGATTCTTCGTACTCCTTGTGCGACACTTGCTTCTTTCACGATCCGGAAGAGGCCGATCTCCTGTGTTGAGGCGACGTGCGTTCCGCCGCAGAGCTCTTTTGAGAAGTCACCAATGGTAACAAGGCGCACCTTTTCGCCATACTTATCACCAAAGAACTGCTTTACATCGCCTCTATTTTTGATCGCCTCAAAAGAGGTCTCTTTGGTGGTTACGGGATGGGCATTTCGAATTTCGCTATTTACTTTTTCTTCGATCGCGCGAATTTCTGCTGCTGTAAGCCCTTTATGGTGCGAAAAGTCAAAGCGAAGGCGATCTTCACCAACGTAAGAGCCGGCCTGGCGAATATGCGTGCCAAGGACTGCTTCTAAGGCCCAGTGGAGAAGATGGGTAGCTGTATGGTTTTTGATCACTTCATCTCTGCGATTCTTTTCGAGAGCTACATCTACAGGCTCGCCAAGTAAAAGGGTACCGTGTTTCAAAACGCCGTGGTGTAGAGAAATCCCGGGAAAGGGGGTTGTACAATTTTCTATAGTAAAAGAGGCAGTGTGGTGGCTTAAAGAACCTCTATCGCCCACTTGGCCCCCCATCTCTGCATAGCAGGGGGTTTTATCTAAAATGAGAGAGGCCTTTTGTCCTTCCTCTAAGATCTCTCTAAAAGAGCCATCGACTAAAATCCCTATGATTGTTGCATTAGACTCTGTCTCTGTATAGCCTGTAAACTCTGTGGGAGGGGAGTTTTCAAGGAAGGTCGCAAAGAGAGACTCCTCTGCTTTTTGAGAGTGCTTTACATGAGCTCCTTTAGAGAGCTCTTTGGCCTTTTCCTCAAGGAGCATAAAGGCATCTAGATTTACATTTAGCTCATTATCCTTAGCAAGAAGCATGATCTCCTCTAAAGGAAAGCCGTAGGTATCTTTGAGCTTAAACGCCTCTTCACCTGTGATCTGATGCTTTTCAGAGGCCTTGGCATTTTCGATGATGGAGGTGAGAATATTACCACCACGTCGCAGGGTGCGGAGGAAATTCTCCTCTTCAACCGTTACAATTTCGGCAATACGCATTTCAGAGGATTTAAGCTCCGGATAGTCATCCCCCATTTCAGCTATAAGTGTTGGTAAAAGCTCTGCTAGGAAGGGCTTCTCTAGCTTAAGTTGTCTTGCATAACGCACAGCTCTTCTTAAGACTTTACGAAGAACGTAGCCGCGCTCGACATTACCTGGCTGTGCACCATCGGCTATGGCAAAAGAGAGGCTTCTTAGATGGTCTGCGATCACATGGAAGGCCGCTGGATTGGATCCATATTTCATGTGAGAGACTCTTTCGATATTCTCAATAAGAGCGCGGAAGATATCGGTTTGAAAGAGGGTATTCACACCCATCTTTAAAGAGATAAGCCTTTCAAGTCCCATCCCGGTATCGACACAAGGCTTTGGGAGTGGGTGCTTTTTGCCATGCTCATCGCGGTTATACTGCATGAAGACAAGGTTCCAAAATTCAAAGAATCGCTCACCTGCATGGTCTTCTTTAGGATTGGGGGCATCGCCAAAGGAGGGGCCTCGGTCGTAGAAAAGCTCTGTACAAGGGCCGCAAGGGCCGGTATCTCCCATCGCCCAAAAATTATCTTTTGCGCCAATACGGACGATACGAGATTCATTGATGTGCTCTTGCCAGATACTATGGGCTTCATCATCCTCTTCAAAGACAGAGACCCATATCTTGTCGGTGTCTATCTCTAAAACGTTTGTCGCAAGATCCCAGGCAAAGCGAATGGCATCTTCTTTAAAATAGTCGCCAAAAGAGAAGTTACCGAGCATCTCAAAAAAAGTGAGGTGGCGTGAGGTGTGGCCGACATTATCTAGATCGTTGTGTTTACCGCCGACACGGATACACTTTTGTGCCGTTGCTACCCTTTTTGTCTCTATAGGGCTTTGTCCTAGAAAAACTTTTTTAAATTGGTTCATCCCTGCATTCGTAAAAAGGAGCGTTGGGTCATCGTGCGGGACAACAGGGGACGAGGGGCGAATCGTATGGCCATGGCTCTGAAAATATTGTAAAAACTTCTTACGTAGTTCTCGACTATTCATATGCAGGCAATTTCTCCTTTGACTTAAACTGGAATGGGAGTAAAAATAATGGAAAACCTCAAGAAAAGCAAGAGTATACTCTGATCCATGGATAATGAAAAAAAATCTCTCCTACATGAAATAGCAAACACCGTTAGACAACTCTCCATGGAGGCGATCCAGAAGGCAAACTCTGGCCACCCAGGCCTTCCTATGGGATGCGCAGAGATCGGCGCCGTCTTGTGGGGTGAATTCATGAAATATAATCCAAAAAATCCCGACTGGTTTAATCGCGATCGCTTTGTTCTCTCTGCCGGCCACGGTTCTATGTTTCTCTACTCTCTTTTGCACCTCTCTGGTTACGCCCTTACTATTGAAGATATCAAACGCTTTAGACAGATGGACTCTAAGACACCGGGCCATCCAGAAAAGCATGAGACCCCTGGTGTAGAGGTGACAACAGGCCCCCTTGGACAAGGGGTTGCCAACGCCGTCGGTATGGCCCTTGCTTATAAAATTTTAGAAAACCGCTTTAATCGCGATAAATTTCCGATCGTTAGCAACAAGATCATCTGCCTTGCAGGCGATGGCTGCTTAATGGAGGGGATCTCTTCAGAGGCCTCCTCTTTAGCGGGCCATTTAGAGTTAAATAATCTTATTTTGATCTATGACATGAACCAAATCACCCTCGATGGGGAGTGGAAAGAGAGCTGTTCAGACGATCAAGTTTTACGCTACAAATCCTATGGTTGGGATGTCATCGAAGTTAAAAACGGTAACAGCGTGGAAGAGGTCCTAGAGGCCTTTGCCCGCGTTAACAAAAAACAAGACAAGCCTGTCCTCATGATCATGCATACTGTGATCGGTATGGGCTCTCCACACAAAGCAGGTAGCCATAAAGCACACGGCGCCCCTCTCGGTGTTGAAGAGGTGGAGCTTACTAAGAAAGCGCTACATCTGCCAGAGGAGCCTTTTTATGTCTCGGCTCGCGTAAGAGAATTTTTTAAAGAGAAGGCGCTTCAAAAAGAGCGCGAAGAGCATGAATGGAATGAGATGTTTTTCCGTTGGAAGAGCGCCCACCCCGATCTCTTTACCCTCTTTGAGAAGATGCGTATAGGTCAAATCCCGGTAGAGTTAGAGGCTGAAATCGAGGCTCTTCCTGTAGAAGATAAGGTTGCTGGAAGAAAAGTCTCACAAAGTGTCATCCAAGTGCTCGCCAAACACCTTCCATTCCTGATCGGCGGCTCTGCAGATCTATCTGAGTCTGATTACACCTGGATTAAAGACTCACCAATGATCACAGCCGGCGATTTTAAAGGTCGCAATATCAAGTATGGCATTCGTGAATTTAGCATGACGGGTATGGCCAATGGTATGGCAACGACATTTTTACGCCCCTTTGTTGGTACGTTCTTCTGCTTTTCCGACTACGCAAGAAATGCGATTCGTCTCGGCTGCCTCTCCAAACACCCAACGCTTCTTATCTACACACACGACTCTGTCGGTCTTGGAGAAGATGGACCAACCCACCAACCGATCGAACATCTAGCCTCTCTTAGAGCTATGCCAGGACTACATCTATTTCGTCCGGGTGATGCGCATGAAGTGAAGGCGGCTTGGCTATGGGCTATTCGTTATAAGGTGGGCCCTGTGGCGCTCATCTTAAGTAGACAAGCTGTGCCAACTCTTAAAGAGACAAAGATACCTATGGAAGAGGGTGTCGGTAGAGGCGCCTATATCCTTATCAAAGAAGAGACAAACCGCCCGATCGATGTTACGCTTATGGCTACAGGCTCTGAGCTTCCTCTTGCTTTCGAAGTATGCGAAAGATTAAAAAAACCGCCCTTTAAAAAGAATGTCCGCCTTGTCTCTATGCCTGCCTGGAGGCTCTTTGAGGAGCAGCCAGAGAGCTATAGAAAAGAGGTCTTAGGGGGCAATCTTGGCCTTCGCGTCTCTATCGAGCTCGGTACCTCTTTTGGATGGGATCGCTATATAGGCCCTGAGGGGATTGCTATCAGTATCGAAGAGTTTGGTAGATCGGCTCCGATAGCCGATATTCTCCAACACTTTGGCTTTACCCCAGAGCAGATTATCGAGCGGATTCTAAGCTCTTCTAAAGTGGTTATAGAGCGTGCTACGGCAGGAAAGTAGAAGATATTTCGCCTATCTGCCTGTAGCTCTTTTGTTTTGGCAAAAGGCTCTCTTTGCCGCGTTTGTCTTTAATCCAACCGATAGTAGCTACGAGGCGATTAACACTACCATAAATAACGCCTACTGCCAAATTTTTGCCCAAATCGATGTCTCTACCACCTCCGTAACACTACAGATAGCCCCGCCCTCTCGCAGTAGCACTCTCACGTCTCTAGTTGGCGGTGGCACTACAGCCCATATTGATGTAACAACAAGCTCGATCACCCAAACTCTTTCTCAGATTATCTCAGCAGGCAGCTTATCGCTTCCCTTTACCATTACAGCACACCCTCTCTCCGTTACAGGCTATCAACTCCTTTTCGAAACCCTGCCCGTCCGGGTGAATATGAATGTAGCAAGTACCCTTTTTTTTCTCTTGCAGGCGACCTCTTTGACACAAGCCCCCTCTGCCTCTGGAACAACAAATATCCTCTACCACGATCTTCTCTACAATGGAGCCTCTCTAAAGCGCTGGATTGGCTTTCCAGCTGGTACCTTTCTTTCACCCACCTGGAGTAACGTCGCTATTTTACAGAGTACCACCGGTACCTCTCTTGCAAGTTCGATTACCTTTACTTTTAGTATTGGTTCGAGCCTTCTCTCCGCCTTAACCCCCGGCACCTACTGGACAAACTTTCTTGTAGCCATGCTGCCCCCTACAGAGGCCATCGCCACCGCTGCCTTGACGCCACAAGAGAGTGCGACTCTTACCTATCTGAATAATAATATAGCGGCTGATTTGACCCAAACCAGCCTCCCAGCGGTTAGCCGTCCTATTCTTCTCACGAACCAAGCTTTTTTAACAAAAGAGCTTGCCGAGTTAAATTAATTACTTACAAAAATGGTAATTAGTTTGATTTTAATTATATTAATTTGCTATAATTATATAAAAATTTATTAAGTTTAATCTAAAATTACGAGGTTTTTGTGGAGAGTGTTCTTATACCAGTTGGTCATCTGATAGAATTAAGAGGTGTTATCGAAGAAGGTATTTTTACGGTTCTCGATGGTCTAGCTACTAGGGTGAGTGAGGCTTCACGAGTTTTGCGTGAGAGAACAGAAAATGTTACACGGGCTGAGGCTAGATACCAAGAAATAACCAAAGAGATCGAAACCGTCGCCAAAGCTCCTGTAGGACTTTCTCCAGTAAGTCGATCAACCCGTAGAAGAGAAGGTAAAGATAGTGTTGAAGGTCTTCAAAGGCAGTTGGAGGCCGCAACAAAGCAGGCCGAGAAATTGACTCGTTTAGAGAAATTACACAGAGCGGCTGAAGTGGCTCTGCGTGTAATCCAGGATGCAACAACACAAAAAGCTATTGCTGAACAAGCTCTGATAGACATAACAACGCATGCGGTTAGGGTATTAACTACTCTCACTGTTGATTTATAAAAATAATTTAA
>JAFEGE010000034.1 GCA_018240105.1 Verrucomicrobiota bacterium
GTAAGAGGAAATGACAAGCCAAAGTGCCATGTCTTGATAAGAGTTAGAGGATTCTCAGAAAAAGAGGGGGTAACCCTATCCTCTTTTGTACCCTTTATATCACCACCTCTCCAAAAGACGCGCCAGAGGGATTGCCCCTCTCTCTTTGCGGCGATAAGAAATTCAAAGACTGCTATCATCTCATCGAGCGTAAGAAGCACCATAAGAAGCATAGAGGTTGCTGTGATAAGACAGAGAAAGCACCAAGCGCCCACAACAAGCGGCTGTGAGACAACTAGTAAAATTGTGACGATACCGAGTGGCACTACAAGAAAGGTAAAAAATACTACAAGCCACGGCATTGTGCGCCACCTTGCCTCTCCCCCTTTACAACCTAAGAGCACCTCTAACGTATAAGCAAGCGCGCCAAGGCCTGCATCTGGCACAGGTAGCATCTTAGAAATATTTGAGGTTATCACATCTTTAGTACCAGAGCCAAAGACGGGATCCCATATGGTATCGACGTAGCCTAATTGGTAAGCAGCCAGCGCTTTTGAGATCATCCATCCGAGAAAGGCAAGAGCGATAATGGGTATTCTCTGTATCCAACTAGAGGGATTATAGCGCCAACCTGGTGGTATCCCATGGCCCTTTTCTTCCATTGTGTGCGGCATCCCTGGAATTAGGAGCGAAAAAGCGATCGCTAGAGCGCCAATGATTGTATCATTATTATAAGAGAAGCTATTTTCCGCCCAAAAAAGAAGCGGTGCCATAGAGAGCCAAAGCCCCGTTAAAGCTACGATAAAGGGGGCTAGATAGATCCTGTAAGAGAGAGACAAAAGGCCAAAAACAATTAAAAAAAGAGATGAAATAAGATCGCTGAGAAATAAAGAATAGGGAGCTACTGGAAAGGATAAAGCGCTACTTAAGAGCCAAAACCCTAGAAAGACATTTACAAAGTGGGCCCACAAGGTCGCCTTGTGCTGCCCTCTTAAGCGGCTCTCTTCTGCTTCTTTTTCTTTTTTTGCCATAGTTGTAAAAAGTGTTTACTTGGTCGGAGGCCATTTATTTTATACCAGTGGGCTGGATCTTCTAACATACGATCGAGCATAGGTTCGATCTCTTCTTCTAAATGGTGCTCTGGCTCCCAGCCAAGGAATTTTTTTGCTCTTGCAATGTCTAGAAGATAGTTATCATCGGCATATCGAATCATCCACGGCCGAATGAAGGGCTTTTTCATAAAGGGCATATGGGTCTGTAAAAAGGCGCCAATCCAAGCTAAAAATTTTGGAATACGAATCGTTCTCATCTCTTTACCAAAGAGGTAACGGCTAATCTTTCTCTGGAGGCGATCGGTTGAGAGCGTCTCGCCCTCCCCGAGGAGAAGCACAGTCTCTTTGGGGAGTTCGCGCCTTTTTTGAATAGTAAGAAGAATGGCGTATACAAGATCATCCATATGGAGAAAGGCAGCCCCTCTCTGAAGGTTGCCTGGAAAAAAATGGCTTACGAACTCTTTTTCATAAATCCTTTGGATTTGATTCGAGATCGGTATCGAATGGCACTCATCATCGTAAACACCGGCAATACGCAAAATAACAGCCGGTATTTTACCTCTATGTTTATGGATGATCTCCTCTGTTTCAATTTTAGAGCGCGGGTAAGCCCAGCTTGCTTTTTTCGGAGAGTACTCGTTGATTCTTTTTTTAGAGGGCTTATGGACAAGCATCGTACTTGAGAATATAAACTGCTCCACCTGAAATTCTTGCAAAGCTTCAAGAAGCCGTCTTGTCCCCTCTACCGTAATCTTATGGTAGTTATCATAATCTTGATCCTCAAAGCTGTAGTAAGCGGCAAGATGGACGACAGAGACGATATGCGTACCGTAGAAGGCCTTAATATGTCGAAAGGCTTGGATAACACTTTCATCAGAAGAGATGTCGACCGGTATAAGCTCTTCGTTTTGAGAGGCGTATATAGCTTTCATCAGTTCAAAGCCGACAATTCTATATTCATTGCCAAGCTTCGCGATTAAGCTTGTGCCAATCCGCCCGGCGCTACCGGTAACGATCACGACCCCTTTATGCATAGCTCCACCTCTTTATTCTCAAGTAATAGGAAGGGGTGGTCTTTTGAACAAGATTTTTTAGAACGTTTTTAGAATGAAGATACAAGGACGCTTATGAAAAGAGCTCTCCTTACTATTTTTTTTCCAGAGGCTAACTTTTTGTGTGATCACCTCTTGCGACGGCATCGTAAGATCAAGGGCAAGACAAAGAAGATCTTCGTCATGTAAGACGGCTAGAAGAGCCTCTAAAGTCTTTTGCGTCCGATAAGGTGTCTCTATAAAGACCTGCACCACCTCTTTTTTTCGAAGCGTTTTATCTATAACGCGTGGCATATAGCCTTGAAATTGAAAAGATTGGCACTCAATCCCTGAGAGCATAAGGGCCAAAATAAAAGAGCAGGGCCCTGGATAGGCATAGACCTTTATATTCTTTTGGCGCGCGAGAGCAACAATTTTAGCGCCAGGATCGGCAAGGCAAGGAAGCCCTCGATCTGTGATAACCCCCCAGCTCTCCCCTTTTTCTAGAGGCAATAGGATCTCTCTATCTAAATTTTCCTCTATCCTAACCATCGGTTTTTCTTTAAGAGTTTTAAAATCAAAATGCGAAAGAAACTGCCTTGCCTCTTTAGGGTCTTCGACAAAAAAGCCTGATAGGCTATTTACCACCTCAAAGAGACCCGAAACAAAATTCAAAGAGGGCTCTGCCTTTGGATCTAAAAGGTTAGGTAAGAGATGCAACGCCAATTAAAAGCTCCTCCCATAAACCTTGCGGCTTTGTAGCAGCCGTCTTTGCCTTTAGCTCAAAGTTAAAAAGAAGCTCTTGCATATGAAGAAGATAGGATGTGTTCATAAGGTCTATCCGTTTTCTAAAACGCTCAAGCCTTGCCCCTTTAAGCTCTTTTGGCGGCGCATTCTCTATTTTCCAGGTAAGGGCTAAATTTGCATAGTAGCGCATTTGCCAAAGAAGGCTTAAAAAAGAGGCTGTATCCTTACACGCTGGCAATTTACTATCTCTTTTAAAGACAAGATCTTCTGCTATCTCCCAAAGGGAGTCTTCCTCTTCAGAGGTGCATATAGCCTTCACATCTTGCAAGGTAATCTCAGAGCGCCCCCCTACATAAGAGAGGAGTTTGTCAAATTCATTTTTTAAAAAAGCCAGAGATACAGCTCCGCCCATGAACATAGTAAGAGCCTCACTTGGCATCACTCTTTTCTCTCTCTTGAGCCACTTTACCACCTCTTCCTGGAAACGACTCTTCCTCTCCCACGGCTTCTCATCCAAAAGATCCACAATAACGCCAAGTCTTTCTAACGTGTGGCCTGCCTCTTTTTCAAGAGACGAGAGTCCCAAAACAACCTTTGTGCCAGGTGGTAAATAGGCTATCTCTTTAAGAAGAGAGGTTATCTCTTCACACGGATCGATCATAATGAGGCGCTTTCCTGCCGCAAAAAGATGCGAGAGCGCCTCTCTTCCCTTTTCTAAAGTAAGCTCTTTTTGCTCCCTTTGTAAAAAGCGGTAGATCTTCTCGCTATAGTATTTTCGCTCAAAAGAGTCTTCAATCAAAAGGCAATAAATAGAAGAGCGATGCTCTGGAGCTGACTGGATAAGGTGCTTTTCAAACGCCTCTATAGTTTTTAATCGCATAGCCTTCCAAATAAAGAATAGAGTTTATCTTATTCTTAGATCGTTCTCAAGCTCATTTGATTTTTTAGGTTTCTTTACCTATCTCTTTGTGGTAGACTGCCTTTTATGACTAAAAAAACAATTTTAGGTAAAATTTCCGTTCACATTAAAGGGTTTGGATTTGTTACCCCTCAAGATGCCTCTCTAGAAGATGTATTTATTCCCATTTCAAAACTTGGCGATGCGATCGATGGCGATATCGTTGAAATTTCCGTGACCGGGAGATCTCCCAAAGGTCTTGAAGGAGAGATTGTCTCCATCAAGAAACGTAATAAGAACACGCTCGTCGGCATTGTCGTTTACATCTCGAAAAAGGGCGAGGTAGGTCTTTACGCCCCCTCCATTGGGGAAGAGCGTCCTATTCTCCTACAAAAAGACAAAGCTCTAAATCTAGAGATAGGCGATCGCCTTTTAATGGAAATTGTCTCCCCTCTGAAAGATTCAGGAGGTTTTGTCTGCCGCTTTAAAGAGCATCTTGGCTCCATTGATGAGCCTCTAAAAGATACCATCGTTACGATATACGACCATCAAATTCGCCACATCTTTCCCAAAGAAGTAGAGAAGGAAGCTGCCGACCGAGCCCAAAGAGAATCAAGCGGCAAAGACCGCAGGGATCTTACCGACCTTATCTGTGTGACTATTGACCCTGAAGATGCAAGAGATTATGATGATGCGCTCTCTTTAGAAAAAACCCCCTCCGGTGAATACCACCTAGGCGTCCATATTGCAGACGTTGCTTTCTTTGTGGAAGAGGGTTCCGCTTTAGATGAAGAGGCAAAGGCTCGCGCTAACTCCACCTATTTTGTCGATCGCGTTGTCCCAATGCTCCCCCCTATTCTTTGCGATGAGTACTGTAGTTTAAAAGAAAATGTTAAAAGATATGCTGCCTCAGCCCTCATGCGCTTTAGTAAAAATGGCGATCTTTTGGGTTATGAGATTGTCCGCTCTACGATCAAGAGTCGTAAGCGCTTTACTTATGAAGAGGCCAAAGAGGTTCTCGATGGGAAAAAAGAGAGCCCACATAAAGCTCTTCTACATCTATTTGTAGAGTTATGCCAGCTCTTAAAACAACAACGCCGCGAGCGCGGTAGCGTAGATCTTTCTATGCCGGAAATTCGCCTTGTTATGGGCAAAGATGGCATTCCTGTTGGAGAAAAACGGATAGAGTATGATATCACCCACCAGCTTGTCGAAGAGTTCATGCTCAAAGCAAATGAGATTGTAGCTATCGATATCACAAAAAAAGGTAAAGCTGGCATCTTTAGAGTCCATGAAAAACCCGAAGCTGAGACGCTCGGAGAGTTTTTTAGCTACGCACGACTACTTGGATTTACCGTTCCTAAAAATCCAACAGAAGCTGATATCCAACAGCTTTTTGTACATGCACAAGGCTCACCTTCCTTAGAGCAGCTCGCTGTTCGTTATATTCGAAGTATGAGGCTTGCTGTCTACTCTAAAGATAACATTGGCCACTACGGTCTTGCTCTTACCTATTACACGCACTTTACAAGCCCGATTCGGCGCTATTCAGACCTTATCGTCCACCGCCTTCTTTTTGAACCAAAGTACGCCCCCGATATCGATCAGATCGCAACCCACCTAAGTGAGCAAGAGAGAAAGAGCTTTAAAGCCGAGATGAGTCTTTTACGACTCAAAAAACTGCGCTATCTAGAGAGTCTTATAAAAAAAGAGCCAAGGCGCATCTTCTCTGCAACGATTACAAAGGTAAAGTCCTCTGGTATTTTCTTTGATCTCGATCAGATTGGTCTTGAAGGCTTTCTGCATGTAGCAGATTTTGGCCGCGAGTATTACGACTATGATGAGAAGCAAAAGAGCTTCGTCGGTAGCAATACAAAGACAAGCTTCACTCTTGGCACAAAGATTTCGGTAGAGATTACGTCTATCAATTTGATCTTCCAAGAGTGCGCCTGGCAGCTCGTACTATAAAAGCCTAAAATCTTAAGCTTTTATAGTAGAGCTTTGTCCCATTAAATAAATGGGATGTAACATCTCTCGCCAGGTCTTCTCTGGCCATTCGCAGGACAACCGGCGCTATTTTTAGCATCACATGGGCTACAAGCCGGTGCGCAAGGCGCACAAGGCGGTGCACATGGATTGCAAGGTGGGGCGCAAGGGCCACAGCCATTGTAAGGAGCACATGGACTACAGCCATTCCAGCCACAGTTATTCCAAGGAGCGCATGGACCGCAACCGTTCCAACCACAGTTATGCCATGGAGCACAACCATTCCAACCGCAATTATGCCAAGGAGCCCATGGAGCACAGCCATGCCATGGAGCGCAAGCTGAGCAAGGAGGTGTTGCACAAGAAGGAGCACATGAACCACAAGGGGCACAAGGTGAGCCGCATCCTGGCGCACAGCTAGATCCCCAAGGACCACAAGAAGGATAACCGTACCAAGAAGACCAAGGACCACAACCATTGCAGCCAGAATATGGATAACATGAATAAGGTGATGGGCCACAAGGTGCACATGGTGATGGGCCACAAGGCGCACATGGTGATGGACCACACGGTGAGCATGTGTTACAACCCGCGTAATTGTCGCAAGGATTGAAGTACTTTTCAACTATCTTCATAATTTTCCTTTATATTTTATATAATTCTTTAAATATATTATAAGAAACAGAATGAAATAAATGTTTATACTTTAGATTTAGAGGGATATAAAATCAAAAAACTCTACATACCGAGAGTAATGCAAGAATCGGTTTTGGAAGAACTTACCATCTACAGCAGATGAACCTGCCTCTACAGGTAGCTTCTATATATAGGCCAAACTTTCATAAGTGCAAATTTCAAGCTTCTCATGAAGCCAACAACTCATCCTTGCATTCAGTCGGATATAGATATGCTAGAAAATCTATATCTCTTTTATTACAAGTTACAAAGGGGGATTTTCTTATAAATCCTATAATAAACCTATTAATAGACATCAAAATTAAGGATTAATATGGATCAAATTTTTAAGAACCCTATGAAAAATGGACGCAGCAGCTCAAGATTTGCAGGTGCTCTTAGCGCAAGCAATAATCCCTGTAGCCCTTGTAGCCCGTGCAATGCACCTTCTTGTTGTGACCCTTGCTCTTCA
>JAFEGE010000035.1 GCA_018240105.1 Verrucomicrobiota bacterium
TAAGATCCTTAGAGTTTGCATGCTTACGCCAAGCAGTTTTGCTGCTTCTCCGATCTTGATAAATCTGTTCATTTGATTATATATAAGTAGATTTGTATAGATTATTGCAAGCTGTTACTAACCCTGAATTGTATCTTTAAGGATACTTTATTTTCAAGTAAATGCTTAACCAATTAATTTTGAAATAGTAGATGCGCCTTCATACCCGCTCTTTTTAAAAGGAACCCGTATAAAGCGTAAGTGTTTGGATTTTTTCCTTTAGAAGCGGTATGAACCTTGGCGAGGCAGAAAATATTCTAACGCCAAGCTCAAGGAGCGTTTGGGTAAAGGCAAGGTTAGAGGCAACCTCTCCACAAACACTGACCGGAATCCCATTTTTGTTCGCCTCTTCGACAACGAGTTTGATCATGCGCTGGACGCTCTCGTGGAGAGGGCCATAGCGGTAGCAGGTCTCTGGATTGGATCGATCAGCTGCTAAGGTATATTGCGTTAGATCGTTTGTCCCGATAGATAGAAAATCGCAATGTTTGACAAGTTGATCGCACATGATGACAAAGGCTGGGACCTCTACCATACAGCCGATCGGAATAACATCTGCAACCTTTACCCCTTTTTCTAGAAGAGCCTCTCTCTCTTTGGCTATAAATGCCTTTGCCTCTAAAAGTTCTTGGACATCTGTGACAAGTGGCAATAAGATCTTTAACTCACCAAATTGGCTCGCTCTTAGAAGGGCGCGTACCTGCGAGCGGAAGAGATCTTGATAGCGCATGAGAAAGCGAAGCGAGCGGCAGCCAAGCGCAGGATTGGGCTCTAAAATAGGCGAGCAAAAGAGCTTTTTATCGCTACCGAGATCAAAGAGGCGGAAAGTCACCTCCATATTGCCTGCTAATTGGAGGAGTTTGCGGTAGAGTAAAAACTGCTCATTCTCATCAAAGGCTACAAGCTCTTTTTTTAGATAAAGAAACTCGGTACGAACAAGACCGATCCCGGAGACCTTATACTCTCTAAGAAGATGAAGGTCGTATAAGCTCTCTAAGTTAGCGTAGACAGTAATAGGAGTCCCATCTTGAGTTTCAGGCGTTATAGGCAGGCTATCTTTTGGAATAAAGTAGGGTCTTTTCTGCTCTAAAGCTTTGTAGTAGGTAAGAGTTTCAACTGTCGGATAGACGATCACAAGACCTTCATTACCATCTAAAATAATAGAGGCCCCTTCATGCTCTTTAACCCATTCTAAAGAGATATTAGAGAGGTAAGGAAGCCCCTTAGAGCGAGCGATTAAAGCGGCATGCGATGTACGCCCTCCGATCTCTGTTAAAAAGGCTTTTACATGGTTTGGTGAGACTTCTGCTGTTTGTGAAGGGATAAGTTCATAGGAGTAGACAATACTCTGGAGTGGGATTGTATTGCTAGAGGCCTGTTGGCGATGAAGGTGCTTCATAATTCTTGAGGAGAGATCTTTGACATCGATCGCTCTCTCTTGCATGGCATGGTCTTCTAAGTTGTGAAAATAGCCCACATACTCATCAATCACATTTTTGAAGACGCTCTCTGTGTTTTTCTGCAGATCGCGAATCTTGCCCTCTACCCCATCAATTAGAAAAGGATCTTCTAGCATCTGGATATGGCTGTCGATGATAGTAACAGCCTCTAAAGAGCCCTCATCTTTGAGAACACCCCTTAACGTCTCAAGCTCTTTTTTACTTCTTGTCCGCGCGCTACGATACCTTTCAATCTCTTGATCAATCTTTGCGGCTGTAATAGAAAATTCAGGAATGACCCAATCTTCGTGAGATTTTAAAAGGTAGAGAGAGCCAATGGCTACCCCCTCACTTAACACCGCTCCTCGATATCTAATCTCGTCTTGCGTCACAGAATTTTGCTGTAAAATGCCCGTAAATGGTTGATCATAGTAACAACAATTGCTGATTCGAACAACTAAGAAATACTGCTCTTTCTCTTTTCACGCGCGCGAATTGTATCTAATAGTTTTACATTGAATTCTTTGGCGGAGTGATAACCTCGCTGTTTTAATCTGTGATTTAAAACAACTGTCTCTAGTAAAAGAACGACATCACGCCCCGGTTTAACGGGAAGCATATAAAAAGGAACTTTGACATGCAAAAACTCTAAAAATTTCTCCTCCAAACCAATCCTGTCATAAAAATGGCCCGAGTCCCACTCTTCGATGCGAACCACTAGATCGATTCTCGCTTTTTCGCTAACGCAGACAGCTCCGTATAAATGGGCGACATTAATAATGCCTATCCCTCGGATCTCTAACATATGCTTTGTAAGCTCAGGGCCTTCTCCCTCTAAATAAAACCCCTCTCTTCTCTTCAAGATAACGATATCATCAGATACAAGTCTATGGCCTCTCTCAATCAGCCCTAAAGCAGCCTCGCTTTTGCCGACAGAGGAGTCTCCTTGTATCAGAATGCCAAGACCAAACGCCTCTACAAGGCAAGCATGTGTAGACATTTTAGGGGCAAACTCCTCACCAAGGCATACGGTCAGCTTACGCATCACATCCGCTGTTGCCAGTTGCGTCCGAAAAAGAGCAATCCCTCTCTCTTTTAAAATAGCCTGCATCTCTGGGAAAGGCTTTAAGTTTCTTGTAACGATAACGCACGGTATGCCAACAGATAAAACCTCCTCTAACCTCTTAAAGCGAAGCTCATCGGAGAGCTCTCTTAAGTACTCCATCTCCCCTCTGCCGAAGACTAAGAGACGTTTTTGTGAGTACCACTTCAAAAATCCAGTCAAAGCAAGTCCAGGTCTTTCTACTTCAGCGACTTTGATCGACTTTCCAAATCCTATCTCGGAAAGAGTTCCCTCCAAGGCTAAAAGCTCTTTATATTTTTTATAAAACTCTTGGACTTTGAGCATACGATCCTACGTAAATTTTTCATCATAGAGAGCTTCCTACAGTTTTGCAAGCAACTCTTTACTTGATTTTAGAAGATATGGTTATACTAGAGTTCATGGAACGTAAAAAGCTGGTAGTCATTGGAGGCGGGTTTGCAGGCCTTGCGGTAGTCAAAGGGCTTAAAAAAGCGCCCTTAGATATCACGCTTATAGACAAAAGAAACCACCACCTTTTTCAACCTCTTCTTTATCAAGCAGCTACAGCAACCCTCTCTGTTCGCGATATTGCCATTGCTTTAAGGCAAGTCTTTGCAAAACAAGACAATACTACCGTTATCATGGGTGATGTCACCGATATCGACAAAAAAAACAAGATGGTAGTTCTCGGCAATGGCGATCTCTTTCCTTATGATTATCTTGTAGTTGCGATCGGCTCTCGCCACTCCTATTTTGGTAATGACCACTTTGAGAAAAATGCCCCTGGTATTAAAACGATAAGCGATGCTCTTCTCATACGAGAGCGGATTTTAACTGCCTTTGAAAAGGCAGAGAGATTAGACTCGATCTCTGAAACCCATAAGTATCTAACATTTGTGATCGTAGGTGGCGGGCCGACCGGTGTGGAGTGTGCAGGATCGATTGCTGAGTTGATCCAAAAGGCTATGCATAAGAATTTTAGACGGATCCGCACAGAAAAAGCGCGCATCTTTTTAATCGAGGGGTTTGACCGTCTTCTACCTCCTTTTCATCCAAGCCTATCGGAGCGCACAAAAAAAGATTTAGAAAAACTCGGCGTCACTGTTTTAACAAACCGCCTTGTTACTAACATCACAGAGGAAGGGGTCCAAGTAGGCGACACCTTTATCGAAGCAAGAACCGTTATATGGGCAGCTGGTAATGCGATCCCGCCTCTTGTCCAGTGTTTAGAAACTCCACTTGACCGCCAAGGACGCGTTCTTGTAGAAAAAGATCTCTCAATCCCCGGCCACAGTGAGATTTTTGTCGCAGGCGATGCCGCGCACTTTAAATTTAAAGATAAAATCTTACCAGGTGTTGCAACAGTTGCTCTCCAACAAGGCCGCTTTCTTGCCAAACTTCTCCTGAAAGAGGCAAAACAGAGCCATCCTTCTAAACATCGTAAAAATGGGTTTGTCTACTTTGATAAAGGCAACCTTGCAACTATTGGCACAGGCAAAGCCGTTGGCAATATCGGCAATTTTCGTTTCAAAGGACTCTTCGCCTGGCTTATTTGGGGGTTTGTCCACATAGCCTATCTTGTAGGCTTTCGTAACCGCATAAGCGTTATGTTAGAGTGGACGATTCACTATCTCACGGGAGCGCGCTCAGCCCGTATCATCCAAGGTACAATCGATGAGAATCTACCTAAACGGGAAGCCTCTGCTATCTTAGAGGCTCAAGAGATTAAGACCCTCGATAGAGAAAATCGATAACTAATCTTGCAAGCGCCTCTGGCTCTTCAACCGTAGAGGCGTGACCACCCTCTATCACGACAAGGTGGGCATTTGGCATAACGTTCGCCATCTCTTCCGCTAAAAGAAGCGGCGTTAAGACATCCCCTTCGGATGCAATGATAAGAGTTTCATTCGTAACACGCGGCAAAATATCGCTCGCATCAAAATTCACAAGCGCTTGGCACTGCCGCTCTAAATCTTCTACAGGAATATGGAGCTGTTTTACAAAAATCTCTAATTTAAACCGCTCTTTTTTGATAAACTCTGGCGAGTAAAACCAGGGGGTCATCGTCCATAAGACTTTAGAGAAGGGCACCCCTTCATGCAAAAGATCGAGCGCCGAGCTAAAGACTATTTCTGCCGCGTGGTTGATGCGAGCAAAACAGTTACAGAGGATCAAAGGACCAACCTCAGAGCCATAGCGGTCTCCTAAAAGAAGAGCGATAGCGCTTCCCATAGAGTGGCCAAGGACAGGAGCCCCCTCTAAGCCAAAGTTTCGAATAAAGGCTATCGTATCTTCAACAAGATCATCTATCGTAAAGGGCTTACCCTTATCTGTCGTCTGACCAGAGGCTCTATTATCTATCATGTAAAGGGTAAACTCTTTCTGTAGATAAGGAAGAAGGACCTTCCAATAAAAACTAATCGCCCCCATGACACCTGTGAGCATAACCAAGGGAGGCCCCTCCCCTGCAATCGCATAGTGTATTTCTACTTCTCGCTCTGTAAATTCTATTTTCGGCATACTAAACCTCTTATGAGATTTTGCAAAAGATGTCCAGCTCTTTACTATGCAATCGGAGCTCTTTCAGGCATTTCTCTCTCCTACGGCTTTTGGCCACCTCTTTTTCTCTCTTTATTATCTTGGCATCCTATCCGTTTTTGTGGCTACCTTCTTATTGCTCTCGCCTCCTTTTTAAGCGCTTTATCAGGAAAAGCGCCCCATCCAAAAGAGACGCTCTCTGGAGAAGGCCTCTTCTCCGTCTATAAGATTCGCGAAGATGAGAGAGGCGGCCATATCTACTACGGCAAGCTAACAGGATTTCAAACAGCAAAAGAGCTCTACTTTGATATACCAGCCTCCTTTTGGATAAAAAAGAACGAAGAGAGGCTGCCTGCTAATACAGATTTTTTCTTAAAGGGCACCCTTATTTTTGAAGAGAAGAGTAGCTACCGCCTTCTGGTCAAAAATCTAATCCCCGTTGAGAAGAGTTATTCGCTCTCCGAGCTTCGCTTCTCTCTGAAACAAAAGATTCGCGCCTTTCTTTTAGCCCACACAAAAAACCCCTTCGTCTACGCTTTTTTCGTCTCCTTGGTGACAGGCGAGCAGGAAAATCCAATCCTCGGCTACCAATTTTCTAGAGTCGGTCTCTCACATACCCTTGCCCTATCAGGCTTTCACTACACCTATTTGATCTTTGCTTTAAGCTTTCTCTTAAGGCTCTTCTTTTACAAACGCCTCTCGATCTACTTTTTAATCATCTTTATCTCGCTCTATTTTCTTTTTATCGGTGAGACGCCATCGCTCTCTAGAGCGTGGCTTGCAGCACTTATCTACCTTTTAGGCTTTCTCCTGCGAAGAGAGAGTTTTGGCCTCAATGCGCTAGGCGTTGGCCTTCTTGTCTCTTCGATTCTAGATCCTAAAGCGCCTCTTCAAATTGGCTACCAGCTCACCTATTTCGCAACCTTTGCGCTCTTTACTTTCTACCCCTACATCGAAGATAAGCTTCGCTATCTTTTACCCAAACGCCCCTTTGAAACGCTCTCTCTTATGAGCCCTTTACACCAACATGGCTATATCCTCTCAAGCCTTATACGCGAGAGTCTTGCTCTAACGATCGCGGTCAATCTAGCCACAATGCCGCTTGTTATCTACCACTTCCAAATCTTCCCCCTCGCATCTTTTCTTTATAATCTTTTTTTCGTCTACGCGCTCATTCCCTCTATGGCCGGCCTTTTTCTCTCCTTTCTTCTCCTACCTTTAGCTCCTTGGATTCTCTCCTGGACCGAGCTGTATGCCAAGTTTTTTCTTGATATTGTCTTTTATACAAGCCCGACCCTGGCAAGCGCCCTCATCATAAAAGATCTACCCGCTTTAACAGCAGCTCTTCTCATCCTTTTTCTGATCCCTATTGGTATCTATCTAGAAGAGCGTAAGTTTGCCGTAGACATTTAAGAAAACATACTCTATAGTAATCCCTCAAAATGGCGATAGTAGCTCAGCTTGGTTAGAGCACAAGATTGTGGTTCTTGGGGTCGCGGGTTCGAGTCCCGTCTATCGCCCCATTTTTTCTCCAAAAATTTTTATTTAGATTCCTAAACAACACGAGCTCTTACTCTAAATAAAAATTCTTTAATCCTCTTGCAGACAACTCCCTTAATTTTTATCATATCTTCCCTTTAACAAATCTTAAGGAAGTACGCATGTCTGTTTCACCAGTAACACACCAAGCATCTTCTACACTAGCTGATCCTCTTGCAGGAGAAGTTCGGCAAACTCTTCAAGACAGCCGAGTTGGAGCTGCAGCTCAAAGAGGCTTTTCCATTCTAGCGCGAGGTAGTTGTGCAAGCTTAACCTCTGTAACTAGTTATGGTATTTCAGACACGTTAAACCCTAGCCCCTCCCCTTGGGGACCTCACTCGAGAGAAGCTTCTTCTCTGCTTGGCGGCGCCTCTCCTTCTCCATATACACCTCCTGACCCTTGTCTACATCGAGCCCCTCATGTTGCAGATCTTATGGACTTGCTAACGGTGGAAGGATCTCAATTACCTGGAGCCAAGCATTATGCGGGTGATCCTATTGCCTATATTTCGTCGCTTTTTCCTACCCCAAAACATAAATCGCTATAGAATTCCGGTGGCAAAGCTCTCAATAGCCTGCCACCTTAAATTTAATTAAAAAACACCTTAAAACCAATTAGGAAAAAATTTATGGTTCTATCTAGTCCCTCTCTCTCTTTTCTTTGCGTATACTCATGTGGCGCGAGTGATTTCGCTCTATTGGAAACAGCGAAAACAACTCTAAAATTACCATCTATTCCAGATGGTGTGGCCTCTGTAGAAGAACGAATAGAGGCGTGCGTAACTGCAACTTTTAGTGATATTTTATTACAAAGAGATAGAGTAACTTTCCTAGAAAAAAGAGCTATTGTCGTATACAACTGTCAAAAAAAACAGCA
>JAFEGE010000036.1 GCA_018240105.1 Verrucomicrobiota bacterium
ATAACAAAAGAGATGTGAGGATTTTCTCTCGCAAGTTCTGAGAGAAAAAAGGTCTTCATAAGACCTGCTCTACAGTTTTCTGTGGCAACGAGTTGTTTTGTGCGATAGTCCGTATAGGATTCTACCCATTTTTTTTGATTCTTTAAAAGGCCTCGAATTTTTGTAAGCTTGGCAAGATCAAGATCATCACTTTGGCCAAAGAGGTAGTGAGCTGCAAAGGTTACAGCCTCTACGGGATCAGGCGTCATCACAACGCGCTCTTTTACAAGCGGCTTATCGAAGATCTCTTTAAGAGAAAAGGAGCTCTCTTTGGTAATGCTATCTTTAGGTAGGATGAGGCCGTAAATTTCCCAAGAGAGTGGTAGTGAGTAGCGGTTCTCTCTATCTTGAAATTGGTGTAGAAGGTAGGGGGAAATGCGCTCTTTTACAGGGATTAAATGAGACTCATAAGGTTTAATGAATCCCTCCCTGATCAAGGTTTTTATCGCATAGTCAGAGCAGATATAGATATCGTATCCCTTGCCTTTACTCTGGCGTACTTTAGAGAGAAGCTCTTCATTTGTTGTAAAGAAGCTACATGAGACAGAGATCCCACTCTCCTTCTCAAAACGAGCAAGGACCTCTTCGGGTAAGTAAGCTCCCCAGCAGAAGATAGTTAACTTGTTTTTAGAGGATCTCTCTTCTTTAGGTGGGCGCAAGATAAACGTTAGGCTCAAAATGGCAAGCGTGATTAGAGAGAGAAAAAAGGTGCGAGCAAAAATTTTCATAAAATTTTCTCCTTTTTTCTGATGCTAGAGAAGATAAGAACAAAAAGGGCGGTTAAAAGAAAGAGAAGTGAGGCTAGCGCATTGACAACAGGAGAGATGTGATAGCGGATCGAGGAGACGAGGAAAAGAGAGAGCGTTTGTACAGAGGGGCCTGAGCAGAAGTAGGCTAAAATAAAATCATCAAAGGAGAGAATAAACAGAATAAGCCCCGTTGTAAGAAGGGCTGGTCTCATAAGCGGCAGTGTGATCCAGATAAAGGTTTGTAGAGAGCTCGCTCCTAAGACACGAGACGCCTCAAAGATGTTATTATCGATATCGCGATAGCGAACATAGAGTACAGGAATCATAAAGCCCAGGCCTACAATCGAGTGGGCGATAATGATCGGAAATAGGCCTAGAGGGACATTTAAAAGGGTAAAGTAGCTGATCAAGGAGACGCCTAAAATTGTTTCAGGCACGATCAAATTACCGTAAAAAAGAGGTAGCATCTTCTTGATGCGGCCGCCTTTAGAGAGGTAATAAATCATAAAGATAGAAAGGGTGAGGCAGAAAAAGGTTGTGACAATAGCGATAAGGCAGGAGTTTCCAAAAGAGCGCCATAGCTCCTTGTGAGCAAAAAGCTCATAGTACCAGTGTAGCGTAAAGTGATCCCACGGTGCTGGAAACGCCTTTGCATTAAAAGAGAAAATTAAAAGCACTAACATCGGAAGGTAAAGAAAGGAGAGGGTTGCCCCTACGATAAAGAGCGGCATACAGAGCGTCCTTGTAAAAACTTTGGTATAGCGCTTAGAAAAAAGTGTAGAAGAAGGAGGCTAAGAATCAAAATGGCAAGGCTTAACACGGTAAAAGCAATGCCCACGCCAGAGGTTTTTTCGCCTAAAACAAAAAGGGAGATGACGTTGCCGACATAAAACTCTTTATTGCCCCCCATGAGTTCTGGGATAACAAACTCACCAAAGGAGGGGATGTAAACAAGAAAGATGCCCGCTCTTATACCATTCATCGTTAACGGAATGAGAATTCTTCTTAAAGTCTGAGAAAAGCTAGCGCCAAGGTCATAGGAGGCCTCTAAGAGTTTAGGATCAAACCTCTCTAAAGAGGCAAAGATCGGCATTACCATAAAGGGAAGGTAGAAGTAGACCATCATTAAAAGGGTTGCAAAAGAGGTATTTAAAAAATGGATCGGCTCCTGGATCAGGCCAAAACCTAAGAGAAAGTTGTTTAAAAAGCCTTGCTTTTCCAAGACAAAAAACCAAGCGTAAATATGGAGGATAAAGTTTGTCCAAAAGGGAAGAAGAAGGAGAAAGAGGAAAATATTTTTATATTTAGAGAAGCGAAAGACGATCGTATAGGCAAAGGGAAAGCCGATGCAAAAGCAGCAAAGGGTTGTTAGAAAGGCAAGCGAGAGGGAGTTTTTGATGATAATGAAATAGGAGGAAGATAGAATAGGGAGGTAGTCGGCTCTTTTAAAAAGGCTTGTTGACAAAAGACAGGTGAGGGGGAGGTAAAAGAAAAAGATCTGCCAAATAAAAGGCATGGAACCAAGAGCAAAGGAGCGCTCTTTTTTTAAACTCTCGACAATCATTTGCATAAAAGCACCATGTTCTCTTTTTGCCAGGAGAGGTAAACCTCATCGTCGTAGTCAATAGAGTCCATCGGAAAGTGCTCTTCATTTTGTTCAAAGACCTGGATTTTACGATGGTTTTTGAGCATCACTTCGTAGAGGGTTGATCTACCTGTGTAGACAATAGAGGAGACAGTCCCTTTAAGAGTGTTAGAGAAGTTAGAGACAGGCTTTTTAGAGATAAAGATTTTTTCAGGACGGACGCTGACAATCCGTTTTTTATCTCCCTCTTTATTGAAGGAGCTCGGGGCTAGAAATAGCTCTTCTATCTCTTCCGCGTAAAATTTACTCTCATCATTTTCTTGGATAAGAGAGCCCTCAAAGAGGTTTGTGTTCCCGACAAACTGGGCCACAAAGGTAGAGTGAGGGAATTCATAAATTTCTTTTGGCGTCCCGATCTGAGCAATTTGCCCCTCATAGTCCATGATAGCCATATGGCTTGCAACCGTTAGCGCCTCAAATTGATCGTGGGTTACATAGACAAAGGTTGTCTTGAGTTTATCTTGTAGATCGATCAATTCAATTAATAATTTTTCACGTAATTTAAAATCTAAGGCAGCAAGGGGTTCATCTAAAAGAAGGACATCGGGCTCATCGACAATCGATCTTGCAATAGCAACCCTTTGCTGTTGGCCGCCGGAGAGTTCAGATGGTTTTTTATAGATCTCTCTTTCTAGGCCAAA
>JAFEGE010000037.1 GCA_018240105.1 Verrucomicrobiota bacterium
GACTTTAAAATAGACTCGAGCCGTTTTTTGCCAACGTGCTCTGTTAAGTAGCCAAGCCAGTGGTTCATAGACCTTTATCATACATATTTTCTGCCGGGATCGCCATAGGGAAATGTGTAAACATCGACATGCTTACCTATGTTTTCTGCCCGCTCTAACCAACGCGGCTGAACTCTCATTCTTGCATCGCGAGAAGCCGCTAGAAAGCTCTCTTCGCTCTCCAGGGTCTCTCTAATCTTTTCAACCATCTCCTGGCCCGTTTTAAAACGAATAGGAGCGATAGCGTACGTAATCATGTCTTGGCAAGCGCAAGGAAGTCCTAAAGCTGCGGCCTCTAAAAATTTTATATCGCTCTTACCGTAGTTGAAGCGATTTTCCTGAAGCGGCGCTATGGTCATACTCCCCTCTAATCCTGCTAAAAATCGTGGATACGCCTCCATGTTTTGCCAGCGGTGGTACTCTATCTCCTGCCTTACTACATAGGGAGAGAGAGCCTTTGGAATGCCACCTACAAAGACCCACTGAAAATCTTTAATAGTCTCAATAATAGTCGGTATCACATGGGTAAAATCATCTGGTAGATCTCCCCCCAATGTATTGGAGAAGTGAAAGGGAGAACCAGAGTAGAGAATTCTTGGCCGCTTTCTATGCTTACGATAATTTCTTAAAAGCATATCTTCGCTGCAGTGGTTACCAAGCCAAAGCTGTGGGGCGTAGTTTGGAATGACAGTGATATTTTTCTGTGAGGTCTTCTCTAAGTAGTAATCCCGAAGAGAGTGGGTTGAGACTGTCATCTCATCACAGAGCTCCATGATTTTTTGAGTCGATATCCGAAACTCTTCTTGGTGGATATTTTGGTAGGCAGGATTATATTTAGGGACATCCTCATGGAAGATCACATCGTCGATATCATAAATAATCCGAAATCTAAGCCTGCTACGAAATTGGACTAGCTTCTCTACAAACTGTAGATGATGGGGCGTTCCCTGTCTTTGCAGATGAATAACATCTGTCTTTGCATAGTGGGCCAGATCTCGAAAATACATCTGCGAATGCGAGACACTCGCACTTTTTTTCATATTCAGAATAAATTCAGGAAATAGCATTCGCCAAAAGCCGCAACCAGCAAAATCCGCTATATACTGGATAACGGAGGGGACTCTCTCTTCTTTTGTCATACTTTCACACTACAATAGAGCCCTTAACTCTTGCAAAGAAAAAGTGCAAAAAAACCGAGAGTTTGCGATCTTTTATATCCACGGACATTAGATAAGTAAAGATGCTCTCCCCTTTTCTTTTACAAAAACAGCTACCGCTCAGAGCTAAGCAAGAAGAAACCCTTGCCTCTATGAGAAGCACCGTAAAGAATATCCTCTTAGGAGCTGATCCTAGGATTCCGATTGTTCTTGGGCCTTGCTCGATTCACTCTGTTGAAGGAGCTCTTCTCTATGCAGAAAAACTAGCAAAGCTCCAAGAAGAGGTGAAGGAGAGCTTCTATCTAGTTATGCGTGTCTATGTAGAAAAAGCGCGGACAACTCTTGGCTGGAAAGGGCTTCTCTACGATCCTTTTCTCGATGGCACAAATGCTATAGAGAGCGGCCTTTTCCTCTCGAGAAAGCTCCTATTAAGCCTTTTAGATTTAGGTGTTCCGACCGCGATGGAGTTTGTAAACCCTCTTACAGCAAGCTATCTAAAGGACCTTATCACCTGGGGCTTTATAGGGGCTCGAACCTCTAGCTCGCAGTGCCATAGAGAGATCGCCTCTTCATTAGCATTTCCCGTCGGCTTTAAAAATTCCATCGATGGCAATGTAGAGACCGCTATACAAGGGATTATCGCCTCTAGAGAGGCGCAAAACTTTTTAGGCATAGATAAAGATGGCCAAATAGCTTCTCTTACCTCTCTCGGAAATCCTTACAGCCATCTTGTCTTACGAGGCTCTACTACAACGCCTAATTACGATAGGAAAAGCGTTCAAAAAGCAATTAACTTACAAAACGAGATGGGGATTCATAGCAGAGTTCTTATAGACTGCGCCCATGGAAACAGCCAAAAAAATCCCCTCCAGCAAAAAGCCGTCTTTAAAGATGTTATGGAGCAAATCGAAGAGGGTGAGAGCTCTATTTTAGGGTTTATGTTAGAGAGCTTTTTAGAGCATGGTAAACAGCTCTTTACCTTAGGCGATGAGACCTCGCCTTCTCTTTCGATCACAGATCCTTGTCTAAACTTTGAAGAGACGCGCCTTCTTCTTTTAGAGAATAGGCTCCTTATGAAAATAGACCTTCCGCTTTTTTTAGAAAACGGAAGGTGATTCTTACGAACAAGAGCCGCCAAAAGTTTGGCTTGGCGATTGAGGCACTAGTGCCATAGAGACTGTCGGACCACCCCACGGAAGAGGTGCCATACCGATCATATCTGGAGACTCAGGGTCATCTAGAGCAAAACTTGTCATAGAGCTGTCGCCATGGAGAATATAAGCTGTATTCTCATCTTGCGAAAGGAGTAAGCTCATACCAGGCTTTCTTAAAGCGATGATCCTTTGTACGCCAACCGTATTGATCACATAGAAGGCAGGAAAGCTCTTATCGCCATTGTAATAACCGATACCATAAACCGGTGTTCCAGAAGAAGGGGCAACAATTTGTCCAATGGTAGAGTTATTTGGCAAAGAGATACATGGCAGTGTAAAGCCAGCTCCGCCAGGAGGAAAGGGGTCAATAAACGGTATATTCAAATTGATCGGACAGACGCAGTTTTTACCACTAAGGTAGGCAAGAAAAGGGCTACCACGAGCTAAAAGGTAGGCGTTACACTGTTTTGGGCCTATCATTATTTGAAGATCTTGCTGAGGCGGAGCAAGAAAACCATTCTCGTCTAATTTAATTATATTAATACCTGTAACCTCACCTATTTCAGGGCCTTGAAACGGAGCCTGGGGGGGTCGGCCGTAAGTTATATATAAAAAAGGGCCTTCTGTTAAAAAATTCATGGAGTGGTAAGGTCCAGCAACATCGATACCGCCCTCTGTTCTTGGATTCGCTGGATCATCTAAAACAAGGTTAGCAATCTGACAATTTGAACGGTTCTCTGGAAGACCTTTTGCAGATAAAGCGTAGCCCCGTTTTGGATCTTTACCGATAACAAAAGAGGGAACGCCGCCATCTTTATCGCCTAGTTGTAGAGATTTTGCCGCACATGTAAGCGCTTGGTTATCTAAGCTTATCGGAACAAGGTAGCCATCTGATGTGCCTACATACGCCCAGGTTGCACCGTTTGTGGTTCTAAAGATCGTAATAGAACCTGGAACACCTTGTGTTATAAGGGCATCGCTTCCTATTTTTCTTATATGAAGGGGATCGGAGAGATCAACAAGAGATACGCGATCTCCTCTACCAATAAGGGCCATTTCCATAATTAATTTCCAATTATTTTAATATTTACAATTATATTAACATGAACGGAAATTATACCTATTATACCGAGAGTAACTCAAGAAGCGGGAGCGGTATAAGCCATTTAAACTACTTTTCGATCTCTACCCACATGAGCTGTTTCCATGTATCTAGAACGATCCCTTTTGAGGTTTCAAGGGTAGCTTTGTAAGAGTAAAACCCCTTCTTTTCTTCATACTTCTCGCCAGCAAGTAGCGTGCCGAAGGTGCCGACTCTATACCCTTTTAAAGGATAAAGGATCTCTTCTTCCGTTAAATCCTTATAGATAATGCGCAACCGTATTTGGCAGTCTTTTGCCTTCAGAGAGTTTGCTAAAAACCAAGAGACGTAAAGCTTTTCACCTAAAAGAGAGCTCTCTTTTAAAGGATCAGGCGACTCAGCAAACTGGCTAGGCAAGCTCTCGCTTGTCAGAGGCACTCTTGTCACATTAATATGCTGAGAACCGCAAGAGGTCAGGGTCAAAAAAACCAGTAGAAGAAAAGGGATTTTGTACAATATAGTACCAGAGGTATGGATCTTGATGGTGTTCAAAGTATAACAGGGATTGTTTTTTCTGAGGATCGCCAAAAGATTCTTCTGATTAAAAGACGCGATGTCCCCGTATGGGTTTTACCCGGCGGCGGTATAGAGATTGACGAATCGCCAGAGGCTGCCCTTTTACGGGAGATGGAGGAGGAGACAGGCCTTACTGTCGGCATTACAAGACTTATTGCGCTTTATGATAAGGGCTCATTCTTTGTTAAAAAAACCCTTTTTTATGAGTGCCACCTCTTAAAGGATCTACCACAAAAAAATTTTGATACTAAAAATCTTGAGGTAAAGGAGGCTAGGTTTTTCTCTTTAGATAACCTACCAAGAGCCATCCCTCCCCCCTACCGCGAATTTATCCAAGATGCTGTGGCAAACCTCCCCCCCCAAGAGCGAGCCATCACCTCGATTACCCTCCCCCTTATAGTAAAAACTCTCTTCTCTCATCCCGTTCTTCTTTTACGCTTTTTACTCGCCCGCTTAGGCGTGCCGATAAACACGTAAAAATCGTTGTATTCTTTCCAAAAGATAGGTATTATGTCTCTTTTAATAAAGGAGCGCCTGTGAAAAAACTCATGATTGCAAAAGCCCTACTCTTACCTTTTATCTTTACTCCTTTCTTGCAGGCAGAAGAGACAGAACCAGCACCTCCTAAAGAGTATTCTATACAAGTACGCCGTGTGCTTCATGAGCCTCGGAGCCGCCTTTGCTCTAAAGTACGCGAAGTGCGACGTCCTATCAAAGAGTTTATGGACAAATCTGTTACGGTCGATCGTAAAGAAGTAGGCCTTATTTTAGAGACAATGGTCGGTAAAGTAAAGGTAACCCTTGATCCAAACTCTCCTATCCGTCACGTCCTCTTTATGAATACAGAGGCTAAATTAGAAGATTTCTACCCAAAACTTACTGGGCTTAGTCTAAGCTGGCGTATCTAATATATAGATTTACATGGCCCCTATTTTCATACTTGGTTCTTTTGCAGATTCTTCCGCTGCTATAATACCATACCTACAGGGCGGTTATATAGAGAGTTATACTCTTGAAGGAAAGGATGGTGTCGAGAAAATAACTACAACAACGCACTTTTCTGACTTAGGAGATTGCTCAACGATTACAAAGCGTATTCGCCTTCAGACTCTAGCTTTACTTAGAGAAAGACATCTAGATCCAGCTGCTAAAGCTTGCCGAGAGCCATCATTCTTGCCTGATGATATAGATTTATTAGACTCTCTTGTCGCTGCGGCTCCGTTTTCTGGAGAGATGCACCCTTCAACCTTAGACTGGAAAGTGGTGAGCGATATTTGCTTACTAAAAGAAACCAACATAGATCACAAATGCCAAATAGCTCGCGCGCGGGGTATTTTTCGAAGAGAAGCCTTTAGCATGACTTTGGCTGATCTAGATAAGGCTATAGAGGATTTTAAACGGCTCGTCGGAAGAGAAATAACGATTTACATTAGATTAAAAAAAGAGAGCTCTCCGGGCCGTTTTCTTACAAAGATGATTGTCTGTAGAACTCCTACAGTTTTGCCCAAACCACACTCACTCCCCGCACATGCCCCTTGGAAGAACCCACTTGGCAAACTGCTCCCCCGTTAAAAAGCCTAGGGAAACCCCCGCTTCTTTCAGAGTAATTCCCTCTAGATAAGCCTTTTTAGCGATCTTAGCAGCCTTATCATAGCCGATGTGTGGGTTTAGAGCTGTGACTAGCATAAGTGACTCTTGTAGATGCTTTGCAATATTCTCCTCTCTTGCGATGAGATCTATAAGGCATTTTTCTACAAAATTTGTGGCCGCATCTCCTAAAAGACGGATCGATTGCAAGAGATTGTAGGCAACTACAGGGCGAAATACGTTAAGCTGTAGATGGCCGTGTGTCGCAGCAACTGTGACAGCAGCATCATTTCCGATCACTTGCGCCGCAACCTGCGTCATCATCTCACACTGGGTGGGATTCACCTTTCCTGGCATAATGGAAGAGCCCGGCTCATTTTCGGGAAGAGAGAGCTCATTAAGGCCACATCTAGGCCCTGAACCTAAAAGGCGAATATCGTTTGCAACCTTCATATAAGAGATGGCAACCCCCTTTAAAACGCTGCTTAAAGAAGCCAGACTATCAACCGTACTCAGCGCTTCAAACTTATTAGGTGCTGTCACAAAAGGAATTTTTGTCTCCTCACTTAAGACCTTAGCAACCCTTTTTGCAAACTCAGGGTGAGCATTGAGCCCCGTCCCAACAGCTGTTCCCCCTATAGCCAATTCACAGGTATGGTTAAGAGCAAAATGGATTTTAGCTATGTGATTCTCTATCTGCTCTACAAAAGCTGAAAACTCTTGGCCTAAGGTTAACGGCGTCGCATCCATGAGATGTGTTCTACCGCATTTAACGATCTCTTGGAAGGCTGTTTGCTTTTGTTGGAGGGCTTTTTTAAAGGTCTCTAGAGCGGGTAAAAGGCGCTTTTTGACGGCAATAGCGACAGCAACGGAGATGGCTGTTGGTACGATATCATTGGAAGACTGGCCGCGATTGACATCATCGTTTGGATGGATCGGTTTTTTGCTACCGCGCTCCTCTCCGACAGATTCGTTAGCAAGGTTTGCGATCACCTCATTTATATTCATATGGGTCTGCGTACCGGAACCCGTCTGCCAAACTACAAGAGGAAAGTGGTCATCGAAAAGCCCCTCTTGGACTTTAAGAGCAGAGGCAACGATTAGATCGCATTTTTCTTTGGAAATTTCACCAAGATCTCTATTCACCATAGCGGCAGCTTTTTTAACAAGCGCCAAAGCGTGAATGACTTCGATTGGCATTTTTTCCGTGCCAACACGGAAATTAAGAAGGGAGCGCTCTGTTTGAGCCCCCCATAAAGCGTTTACGGGGACTTCTATCTTCCCCATCGAATCTTCTTCTAATCGCTTTTCCATACCCTCCCTATCTAAGAAAGGATATGAAAAAAGTAAAAGGCTATTTTTAAGCCTTTTACTATAAATATCTTACATCAATAGAAGTGCAAAGACGAAGGCGAAGAGAGCAAACGACTCTACGATACCTATCGCCACAAACGTCTTACCGAAAACAGAGGGCTGTTTTGCTGTCGCTTGGATCGCTGTCGCACAGCACATCCCCTGGTAGATAGCAGCCACCATAATCGCAAGCCCTGAAAGACCGCCAATAAAGGCAGCTGAGATCGGAGATAAGCTTCCGCTCACAGTAGCATTGCGTAAAAAGAGCATAAGAACAAAGCCGTAGATCATCTGTGAAGATGGCATAGCAGAAATACCGATAAGCTTTCCATGACCCTCTTCTACACGACTCATCACACCATGTAACACCATACCTGCTATAGAACATCCGATAGCAGCTCCGATCGCGCTAAGCCCTAATGCAAAGGCAGCGCCTACCATATTAAAATCCATAATCTACTCCTTCATTAATAAACATAAGGGTTTCCATTTCTTACCGCCTCCTTCAAAAGAGTGGTGATACCATTCCAGAAAATGCAGACGCAGGCCGTGAATAATACCTGCCAAAAGACAGAGGCCAATATTTATACCGTGGCCAATAATTACAATAATGCCGCCTATAACATAACCGCCTATCATCGCCCCCATTTCGTTTGCTGTCTCTGCCAAAACCATACCTGCAAGGCCAAGCGCATAAAGACGAAGATAGGAGAGAGTGTCACTGAAGACCTCGATCACTTTAAAGATAGCCGACAAGCCGACCCACTTAAATTGGATGACGGCAAGAAGAATAGCAGAGATAAGCCCTCCGTAGAGAAGCTGCTCGCCAAGCTTTCCAGCATTATCGAGGGTGATGATATGTAAATATTGGAAGATGGTCGTAGCCCCTAGCATCTTAGAGAAGTAGAGATACCCTCCCCACAAGACAGCAATCCAACCAATCCCCATCCAGCTTCTATATAGGTTGCGTAAAAAAGAGAGGGTCAAATGGATGATACCAAAAAGAAGCGCAATCTCTAAAAGAAGATTGTTATAAACATCTCCTAAAAGAGCATACTTCTGCCTACCATTTTCTGTCTTTGTACCGCTTAGGAAAGCATCCATCGGCTCTTTTGCGCTCGCAATTTTAGGATACTCCTCCAACCACTCTTTATAGGTCTCTCCCCCCTCTTCCATAGCGTAGGCCATCTTCTTTTCAGCCAAAAGATAGATACCCGAATAGCGATTTACGGGATTATCGGGGGCAAGCTTTACGCTAAAGTAGGATGCGATCATCACACCCCACAAAATTGTTGCACAAGATAGAATCGTTGCCAGTTTTAGCATCCGCTTTTTAACCCCTTTAAGATGGGGAAAGGCACACCAGAGGTAGATAGAGGTAAGTAAAAAAAGAAGCCCATAGCCTGCATCCGATACGATCATGGCAAAAAAGAGGGCAAAGGTGAAAACTATCCAAGAAGAGGGATCTTTATCTGTTACAGCCGGCGTGTCATATACCTCTACTAAATCTTGGCCGATACGCCCTATCCCGTCGTTTTCTAAACAAGTCGGTACTACATCGTCTTTTTTAATAGAAATTTCTTGCACAACGATAGCAAGACCTGAGATCAACCCTTTAATAGAATCTATGCGATTTTCAGGAATCCAAGCCTCGATACCAAAGAGCTTACCATCTAAATAGTAATCTACATCCTCTTGAGCAAACTGTAGATGGATCGTATTGAGTTCTTGTAAAAGATAATCATTTAAAAAATCGATATAGGTAGCTAAGGCAGAGAGCGCCTTCTCTTTTTGATAAGAGAGCTTCTCTACCTTTTCCTTCTCTTTTTTTAGACTCTTTAGAGACTTAGTAACGGTAATCTCTGTAAAAAAGGGGTGAGAAAACTCTTTATCGCCTATGTGCATGTAGTAGTCAAAATCAAAGGCTCTACTTAGATAGATAGGCAAAGAAATCGGATCTTCGTTAAAAACCTTATCATGTCTTGTGAAGAAAAACTGGACTACTTGGCCTGTCTCTTCACTAATCTTATGAAGCTCTCCTAAATCAAACTCTCCAAGCGGCTCTACTCGCGCAATCTCTAAGGTAAGAAGGCGGAGCTCCTCATGAGAATTTTCAATCTCTTTCTTTAAGGAAAGAATTTTATGGACGAGAGTTGGCCCATCTGGAAAATCAACGCTCTCTTGTTCTACAACCTGCTGCTTTTTAAGGATATGTAATGCAAATCTTAACTCTTCTACATGCTTTGGAAAAAGGTGCGGCTTTACGCCAGAGACAGAGATGAATTCAAAATCGCCAATCTTTTGCGCTCTTTCAAAAAAGAGATGCTGCTCCTCAAAGGTACCGAGAAAAAGAAATTTTCTCATCTCTTTACGCATAGAGAGCCTCCTCTTCTTCTTTTTTTCTAGCAACGATGCGACCTTTAGCAACTTTTGCTTGCGCAACCGCTTGTAAATTTTGATCGCCAAGGAAAATACGAATCTTATTAATCGCATCTTCTAACTGAGGGATTAGCCTCTTTTCAAAGAGGTTCACACGAATTGTAATGGTGCGAAGCTCTCGTTTGAGGATCTCTTTTTTCTCTTGGATGACTAAAATTTTCTGATACGATCTTTTTAAAGACTGGAAAAGCAAGATTGCCTCATCTGCCCAAAGAGGTTGCGGCAAAAGAAGATTTTTTGGCTCTTTGAAAACCACATGCTTAAGAACTGGAACCTCTATCCCGGCAATGTTTTCTATCACGCGCTCTACACTCTCTATCTCTAAGCTCTCCTCGAGATCAGAGATGAGAGGGTCTGTAAAAAGCTTAGCTTGCATCTGTGATTCGTTTTTTTCATGCCGATAGACATCTTTTTGTCTCTCTAACTCTTCGCGTACCTTACCGACTTCCGTTTGCAATACCATTTTTTTAATCTGCAGAGTAGGTAAATACTCTTTAAATAAATGGCATTTTTTTTGTAGCCGTACAAGCTCGATCTTTGTGAAGCGAAGCTGAGCCATTCTACCTCTGCCAGTATTTTTCAATAAGTTCTGGCTTAATACCAACTTCATGTCGATCAAAACAGGCAGCTAGTATCTGCCACCCAAGATCAAGAGCATCATAGAGAGGTAAGTTTACCTGTAAATCCATGAGGCCATCTTCAAAAAGGGTTGCATACTTTAGAAGCTTCTCATCGAAAAGAGAGAGACGAAATCCCATGCTATAGAGCTCGCGCGCTTTTAAAGACTCAGCGTAAAGACGTATCATCGTATTCATTAAAGCGCCATGGTCCTCACGGCTTTTACTGCTACCAATCACATGCTGCTTTAATCGTGAGAGAGAACCAAAGGGTTCAATTCTGCCGTTACGGAGATAGAATTGCCCCTCTGTAATGTAACCAGTATTATCCGGTACAGGGTGCGTAACATCATCGCCTGGCATCGTTGTAACAGCAATAACGGTGATAGAGCCGGCCCCTTCAATATCGATCGCCTTCTCGTAACGAACAGCAAGCTCGGAATAGAGCGAGCCCGGATAACCACGATTAGACGGTACCTGGTCAAGGCTAATGGAAATTTCTTTAAGAGCCTCTGCAAAGGCTGTCATATCTGTTAAGAGAACAAGAACACGCTTCCCTTGCTCAGCAAACTGCTCTGCAGCTGTCAATACCATATCAGGTATCATCAAACACTCAACGGCATAATCTGTAGCGCGGTGGACAAAGAGAGCTGTACGCTCTAAAGATCCCATTTTACGAGCATTCTCTACAAAAGCATAGACATCATCTTGTCTAGCGCCCATGATGCCGAGTAAAACGATATCTGCATCTGTCTGATTGGCAATACGCATAAGGAGCTGGTTATACGGCTCACCTGCTACAGAAAAAATAGGGATTTTTTGCGACTCTACAAGGCTATTGAAGACATCGATCATAGGGATATTTGTTTGGATCATATGGTGTGGGACAACCCGTTTGACAGGGTTTGCAGGAGGAGTGCCGATCTCAACTTTCATCCCTTCAATCTTTGGCCCACCATCAATCGGCTCTCCAAGAGCATTGACGACTCTACCTAGAATATGATCACCTACAACAACTTGCATCGCTCTTTTCAAAAAAATGGCGCGATCGCCTGTACAAAGACCTCTTGTCGGTCCCATAGCCTGGATCATCACACGATTTTTATCAAAGCTGATCACAGTACCGTAAAGATGGGTACCATCTCTTTTATCTACTCTGACAACTTCTCCCATCTTCACATCTTCTGCTTCGATGAGGAACGTACTATTATCTATCTCTAGAATCTCTTCATAATATTTTTGCATCTATAGCACAGCTCCTCTACTTTTTTTATCCATCATGCTCACTGGCAAGGCTGTTGTGACAATTTCTCTATCTGTCTCTAGATTTTCTACCTCTTCTGAAATACGTTTAAAGGCTTGCTCATACGCTTGCGATTCAAATTTAAGGTAGTTTAATCCTTTAACTTCACTCTGTAGTTTTAAAAAGGCGCTCTTGGCTTGGTCAGGATATTTAAAGGAAAAACGCGTCTCAAAGATCTTCATAACGAGCTGGAACTGTTTTTTCTGCTGTTCTATAGAGCAGTAAGCATCCTCTACATCGAAAGCATTTTGCTGTAAGTAGACAAAGGAGAATAGCTCTGCTTTAAGATAGGTCATAATGTCTTCTAGACTTGTACCCTCTTGGCCTACCACTTCCATACGACGTGCGATACGATCACCATCTTCAAGAATATCGCGAGCCTTCTCAACCCACTCTCCCCACAAAGGAGCATCTACTTTCATCTCTTCACTCACGATATCTATATATTTAGACCATGAGAGTAGAGGGTCAATCGCAGGGTATCTTCTTTTATCAGAAAACTCTCTCGATAGGCAAATAAAGCCGCCGACAACAACAAGCGTTGCTTGTGTCACAGGTTCATTAAAATTACCACCGGCCGGTGAAACAGCGCCAATAATCGTTACAGAGCCCTCTTTACCACTTTTTAACTTAACAACCCCAGATCTTTCATAGAAAGCTGCGATTCTAGAGGCAAGATAGGCTGGGAAAGCTTCATCTCCCGGGATCTCTTCTAGGCGTCCAGAGATCTCACGCATCGCCTGCGCCCAACGAGAAGTAGAATCGGCAAGCAATAGAACATCAAGCCCCATTTGTCGATAGTACTCTGCAATGGTCACCCCCACATAAACAGAGGCTTCTCTTGCCGCAACTGGCATAGAAGATGTGTTACAAATGATGGTAGTTCTGTTCATAAGAGGCTGATTAGAGTGAACATCGGTCAGCGTTGGAAAAGTCTTTAACGTCTCAACAACTTCACCAGCTCTCTCACCACAAGCCGCAATAACTACAACATCTACGTTTGAATACTTAGAGATGAGCTGCTGCGTTACAGTCTTACCTGCACCAAAAGGCCCTGGTGTACAAGCAGATCCGCCCTTAACCATCGGTATCATAGTATCGATAATGCGGATACCTGTCGTCATCATCTTCTTAGCCTGGACCTTTTGCCCCTCTATAAGAGGAAACTTCACAGGCCACTTCTGTACCATGCTAATATCATAAATACGCCCCTCTTCATCAGAGACTTTAGCAACTACTGTATCTACTGTGTAGCTACCCTCTTCGATGACCCAGGTGACTGTGTAGTCGCGAAACATTTTAAAAGGAACTAGAATTTTATGGATAAAGTGTGACTCTGGTACTTGTCCAAGAGCATCTCCTCTCTTAACGCGGCTGCCAACTTTAGCATGCGGCTTAAAGTGCCATCGTTTCACACGATCAAGAGACTCAATGTAGATACCTCTTGTTAGATAAAGACCAGAGACATCGGCCACTTTTTGTAAGGGATTCTGTAGACCATCAAAGATCTCTGCTAAAAGACCAGGCCCTAGCTCTACCTCTAAAAGCTCCTTCATAAAGACAACGGGCGTCCCATATTTTATCCCGCGGATATCTTCAAAGACCTGCAGCTTTGCATTTTTCCCCTCAATCTCAATGACCTCAGCCTTTAAAGACTCATTTTCTATCTGAACAAAGGCGACTTCGCCCTGCAAGATTTCCCCTTCAAAGGCAACTTTAATAAGGTTGCCAAGCGCATAGATTACTTTCCCGGTTGCTTTACTATTATGGTTCATGCCCCTCTCTCCACGGCTCTAGTTAGTATTACTTCACCCTCATCGACTCTCAAAGCAAAATAGTCTTCTAAAATCCAAAGTCTCATCATGTTTGCTGCAAGAGAACTTATCTCAAGAGGGTGGTTATGTATATGCTCGCTGTAATAATCAAATCGAAACTGCATAAGCGCTTCATATTGTAAGGTCGGGTCTCTGCCCGCATCCTCTAATTTTGTCTCTAATTCGGCAAATTCTAAAGGAAAAACAAAAGAGCCGCTGCTATTTTTTTGCATAAGAACTGTTTCTACGTAGGGATCTATTGGATCCTCAAATTGCAATTCTCGCACAACATCTCTTCCAAGCCTTTTGGCACGAAATCCTGTAATTAAAACTCGTACGGCGTGCTCAAAGTCTAAAAATTTACGAACAAAACCTTTTGCCTTCTTCCGTTCTTCTCGAAAATAGGCTGCGATAAGAGAGGCAAAATTTCTTCTTCTCTCCTCATCCGTTGTAAATTCAGAGAAAAAATCATACACATACGCTGGAAGACCCTCGCTCTCTTTCATAAACGAGCTAAGAAGCTCTTTAGAAAAAACTGATCGCGTATCAAACGCATCTGTTTTGTACAAAACAGCTTGTATATTAGCAAGATCGATCCAAAATTGTAAAATGTGGATCTGTTTAAGCGCACTTTGCGATAAATTATCTTCAAAAAGCTCTCTTAGCTGCCAAGATGTAATATCTGGCTTAGAGCCAAATTCTAGAGGTGGCAGAGACCCGAAAACAAATAAACGCCTCATTTCCCCTCATACGTTGAAAATTTTTTCCTTAAGTTCTTCAGAAGCATAGGAGACTAAGAGCTCCTTCAATGCCTTATCGCTCATATCGATCATAATCTTATGGTCAAGAAGTTTTAAAGCAATGCCACCTGCAAAATCACCAATCGCTATCGTCTCTTTCTCTAACTTCTTCTTTATCTCGCTCGTTAGATTTTCAAAAAGAGCCTCTACCGATAAAATTTTTGGTAAAAGAACATTGATGTCGCCTTTGATGCCATCTTTTTCTAAAGCCCCTAAAAGAGCTGTAAGCATCTTTGCGATCACATGCGGCTCTTGTACCTCTTTGGTAATAAGGCGACCAAGCTCTTTATGAAAGATCTTCATCACTTCTTGCTTTAACTTAGAAATTGCCTGTTTTACAGCAAGATCAAGGCCAACTTCATGGACACTTAATTGGTTTTGGAAATCTTTTTTTGTCTCGGCGCGCGAGCTCTCCGCCTCTCTTTTTGCCTCTTCTACAATCTGCTCGGCTCTCTTCTCGGCACTCTCTATCATGAGGTGCGCCTCTACCCTAGCAGGATCCAGCGTGTCTTTTCGTATTTTTTCGCAAATCTCCTGAATCTTATTCTCTGCAGTCTCTAAACTCATAATCAGACACATCCTATCACAAAAATTAGAGTCCAAGATACTCATCTTCTCATTAAAAAGACAGACAAATCTTTTCTTTGGATTGAAAAAAAAGTAGTAAGATGTCATAAAAAGACTATGTCTATAAGAAGAATTTCACTCCTTCTCCTCCTTTTAACCTTTACTCTTTTCTCAACCAAAGCCTACGCCTACGATTCTCTTTTAAGAAACACCTCTATGCAAGATGATTACACCTACGACAACACCGATAGCAACCAAAAGAAGATAGCCTGCGGGATGTATCTTTGGGGCTTTTTGCTTTTCTGCGGGATTGTGGTCGTCTCTTTAGTAGTCCCAAACGACCCCTCTACGGCTTCCACTTCTACAGCCGGGCAAAACTCCAATTCTACTTTTACAAGTAATGGCGCGAATGCCGCATCGCTCTTACAATAGATCCCTTGTAAAATTCGCTAAATCTTAATAAAAAAACAAACCTGCTATCATAATAAATAAATAATTAGGTTTATTTTTTATGACATTAGCGCTTATAGGTCGCTCTGATAGAAGAATTTCCCTCTTAGACATCTCTAATCTTAAAAAACCCGTCCAGCTTGGCGATGACATTGTTTTACCAAATAATCCAATCTCAATTACAGTCAATACAACAAGTAAGGGTTCAGTTGCTTATGTCGTCTCTGAAGGCAACCTATCGATTATCAATTTAAACCTACCCAAAGGTCCTTCAAAAAAAGAAAAACCCATCAACCTCCCCCTTGGGGCAAGCCCAAACGGTGTGACTATAAAGTATGATAGCTCTATTGCTTATGCCCTAGGCAATGGTGGAACCGTTCTTTTTCCCATAGACTTAAAAGCCGCTACACCAGAGCTTGGCAACCCCATTACCCTACCTTATACCGGCAGCGCCATACGGTTTTTACATGGTAATATCCTAGGCGTAACAGCTAAAGATGTCCCGATCTTTATGAGAATGCAATTTCCTGATGCAACAACTACCCCCCCTAAAATAGAGACCCTAACACTTAATATTGGCTGCACGGCTTTTGCTATCTCAAACACCATTCTTTATTACACTTATACTGCTGGTGGTAGATGCCTCTCTTGTATCCAGGTAAATCCAATAACACCACCTCCAGCTCCACCTTCCCCCCTTTATCAGATTAATACAACTATGTTTGATGAGCCTATTACGGCTCTAGCCCCCTCTGACTTTTTATTAGGAGCCACTCTTGTCTCTGGCAAAAAAATTTATTACATAGAAGCTGACAAAATTCTTGCATCTTTTAATCTACCGCAAGGCTCTCGCGCTATCACCTCAGCAGATCCCCAAAATTACACTTACAGCTCACCTAATACTTCCGATAACTTTATTATGCAGATAGATCTAATGGACGGCTCTATTGTTAACATACCAATGCCTTGGAAGGGACCATACCCATGTCTTACAGTCTTTAATCCATCTACTTATGGCGGTATTGGCTCTAATAGAAAAAAAGAAAAAAAGCCTAAGAAAAAACAGACCCCTAAAAAGGGATCTTCCTGCAACCAATGTAAGAAGTGCAATAGAGATTATTATTAATAGGAACGTATTATGACACTTGGCATCGTGTGGCGCTCTAAAAGACTCTCTCTTATTGACGTTTCCGATATGAACAATATCAAGCGTGTAACTCCTAATGATCTCCTATTACCAGGAAACCCTAGCTGCTTACAGATTGTCAATACGCCTAAAGGCTGGACTGCTTATTGCGGACAAAGCAACGGTTACATATCGATAATTAACATCTCCACTACAGATATGGTTAAAGTAATCGATGTAAAACTGCCTAACGTAAATTCAAACATATCGTTAGATCTCTCCATTGATAATAGCCTTATTTATGCAATTGGGAATCAAGATTGTAACAACTCTACCATCTTCGTTTTGAATGCAGAAGACCTCTCGCTTGCAGGTCCTGTTCGAAATCTACCGGGTGTCTGCACAAAAATCCTATACCAACTTGGCACTATAAACGCTTTGTATACAGCTATAATAGATAATCCGACAACACTAGAAATAGGCGTTTGGGATGTAAATGGACGGCCACCGCGTCAGTTAAATAATAAAACATTTGCAATCCCCTTTGCTAATGATTCAGATAACACAGCAAAATCCTTTAATGGTTCCCAAGACTCTCTAATTTACATCTGTAACTATTCGAGCAATATTATTACTGGTATACGCGCGACGCAAGCCAATCCTTTTAATCAGCTACCAAACATGACCCTGCCAGATAAAATGACAGCGATGGCTCCTGTCTCTTACGATGGTAAGGCTTACGTATCAGCCGGAAGTAACCTTTGCATCGTTGATAAAGATAAAGGGGTTACTAAAACGATCCCTATAGAAAATAGTGCTAACACTATAGACGTAGCGCGCGATAGTTCCACAGCCTATCTTTTACTGAATAACGAAATTAGTGACTACATTCTTAAAGTAGATTTCAAAAAAAATAATACAATTACAAAAGGGGTTTTGCCCGGATTGCTAAACTTAGGTTTTACACTAATCCCTCCTTCAACCTCAGGACTAAAAACCTTCTCCGGCTGTAGTTGTGAAAAGAAAAAATAAAAGGAAATATTTATGACTCTTGCCCTCGTATGGCTCTCTCAGAGACTAGGTCTTATTGATATCTCTGATATTAACGATATTAAAGGTCTAGGCAGCGTTCCCCTACCAGGAATGCCTGTCTGCCTAAAGGTCGTGAACACAGCTAGTGGATGGACAGCCTACTGCGCACAAAACAATGGTTATATATCCGTCATTAGGGGCACCTCTCAAGGTATGACTAAAATAATCGATATTAGCCTTGATAACGCTGGTAAAGCTAACTTCTTGGATGTCTCATTAGACCTAAGCGTTGATAATAAATGGGTTTACGCTATGACTACATCTTCGGGCACCAATATTAAACAGATGTTTGTTTTAGATACTACAAGCCTTGCTTTAACAAATGGATTGGCAGAGTTTTTTAATGGGTGGGCAAAAATCTTGTATCAACTTGGCTCTGTAAATTACTTATGTACTCCTGAAACATCGCCTGCCAACCAATTAACTATAAGCTTTTGGTCTGTAGGTCAAAATCCTCCTACCCTTGCAAAGAGTTTCATCTTATATGGTGTTCCTTTTATTAATGACCAAAAGAACACGGCAAAATCTTTTAATGGCTTTCAAGACTCCTTAGTTTATATCTGTAACCCTTCTAACAACATTATCACTGGCATACGCGTTCTTGGTAATTTATCTTACACACAATTACCCAACATAACGCTACCAGCTAACATGACGGCACTAGCTCCTGTATCGAATGATGGCAAAGCCTATGTATCCGCTGGCGCTAACCTATGCATCGTCGATAAAGATAAAGGCGTTATCCAAACAATTCCTCTAAATAGTAGCGCTAAAGCTATAGACGTATCTTCAGATAGCTCTGCAGCCTACCTCCTATTAAGCGGTGGATTTAATGACAATGTTTATAAAGTAGATTTCAAAAGGCTAAATATCATTACACAAGGCCGTTTGCCTTGGCTAAATCCTACAGGTTTTACTCTTATACCTCCTGCAAACCCCCAAACAAGAAATGTCTCTAACTCCGGCTGTAGTTGTAAAAAGAAAAAGAAGGAATAAAAGGAACATATTATGACACTTGCGATCGTATGGCGCTCTAACAGGCTATCTCTTGTTGATATCTCTGATATGAACAACATTAAAAATCTAACTGATGGTGTTACGCTACCGGGGAATCCAGTCTGTGTGAGTGTTGTAGCAACATCTAAGGGCTGGACTGCTTACTGCGGGCAAAGTAGTGGCTACGTATCCGCAGTTACCATCACGAATACAGAGATGACTAGAATAAGAGATGTCCAACTCCCAGGGATAAGTTCGGATGTATGGCTAGATCTTTCCGTCGATAACAGCTTTGTCTATGCTGTGGCAAGTACTGGACCTCAAAGAGCGAAGATGTTTTCTGTCTCTACTTCTGATTTTGACGTAGTAGAGGGAGATACTTTAGCAACCGCCTCTGCCAGTATCTTTCAAC
>JAFEGE010000038.1 GCA_018240105.1 Verrucomicrobiota bacterium
TAGTTTACAGCAGATCTCTTTTGACACCTATGAAATACGTAAAGCTCTTTCACAAGGCAAAGAGCGTATAAACGAGTTAGAAAAATTACTCTCCAGCTCTCTTAAACTTAAAACAGACAAGACAATAGAGCGCCTCCATTCAAAAAATGAGCCTCTTACTGAACAAGAACCAGTTAACTAATTCTGACCAGAGGGTTATTAGATGCTTGGTATCTTCGATTCGGGTGTAGGAGGTCTTACCCTTTGGCGAGAGATTAAAAAGAGACACCCCAAAGAGTCTCTTCTCTATTTTGCCGATACCGCCCATATGCCCTATGGAGAAAAATCTCCGAGCGAAATCTTAGCTCTTACAAAGCTTGGCGTACAAACGCTTCTCGACCATGGGGCCACCCACATTCTAATAGGCTGTCATACGATTGCTGTCCACCTCTCACAAGAGTTTATCAACAGCTTTTCTTGTCCGTTTTATGATATTGCTTCAGCGACACTTCTTCTTGCCTCTTCTTATCAAAAAATTGCCGTTATCGGAACCAAAGCCACTATCGCCTCAAATTTCTACCAAGAGCACCTTAAAGACCGCCTTATCGCCGCTATTGCTTGCCCCGAACTCGCCCCCATGATTGAAGAGGGAGATATTCACCTCTCTGTCATTAAGCGTTCTTTAGCACCTTTACCGAAAGAGACCAGAGCGATTCTTTATGGCTGCACCCACTTTCCTTTCATAGACCCATACATCGCCTCTCTTACAGAAGTCAAAGATCGTTTAAATCCAGCCTTAAGTCTTGCCAAGATTTTGCCAATGGTAGCGACCTGTAAAGAAGATATTTTTCTTACAAGTGGTGATCCCGAGAAGTTTTATTCTCTGGCCTCTTCCCTTCTGGGCACAAAACTTTCTTTCCCTTTATCTGTAAAATCTTTATATTATTAGAATCTTGAAATAAATTTCCGCGTAGTTCAACCTTTGTTTCTTAAAGAAAGGAAAACATGAGTCAAAAGAAAAGAATATTATTGATAGAAGATGAAGAAGATATTGCAGCTCTTATCAAATTACAAGCCGAACTTTCTGGTTACAAGCTACATGTAGAAGTAGATGGTATCAATGGCTATCGCGCAATTGAACGCGAACAACCTGATCTTGTTTTATTAGATATCATGCTACCCGGCCAAAACGGCTACGATGTATGCCGTAAAATAAAGAATAACCCGGAACTACGTAATATTCCTGTCATTATCCTATCTGCTAAAGACGAAGAGTTAGATGTCCTTCTAGGCCTAGAGCTCGGCGCCGATGACTACGTCGCAAAGCCCTTCTCTCCAAAGATTCTCATGTCGCGTATCAAAGCCGTCCTACGCCGTGGCAAAGAGACCGAAAAATCTCCAAAAGTGCTTACCTTTGGTGACTTTGTCCTAGAGGTCGACCGTTATCTTTTACGTAAAAAAGAAAAAGTTATCCCCCTTACTCTATCAGAGTTTGGCATCCTAAGACGCCTCCTTTTGAACCGCGGCAAGGTGCTAACAAGAAATCAACTTCTTGACGATATCCATAATGATGATGCCTTTGTTGTTGATCGCAACATCGATGTGCATATTGCGGCCTTACGTAAGAAGCTCGGCCCTCACTTTCTCTGGATTGATACAGTTCGTGGTATCGGCTACCGCTTCAAAACAAGCCTTGATAAAGAAGCTAAAAAAGAAGCTCTAGCAGTCTCTTAAGCTATTCGGAGAGGATACACATCCTCTCCCTCCCTATTTAAATATATAACGTCATTCAATCTGCTTATTAAACAAATTAATTTATTTTTGTTTGCAAAATAAATTAATTTGTGGTTTCTATAAGACTAATTGAATTAATTATATACTTATGGTGTAACATGAAACTTTTAATCTGTGTAATAACTCTTATCTTATCATCCTGTACAACAAAAGAGCCCTACACCACGAGCGCACTCAAGATAAAACAAGAGAAAGGCATACTCTCTTCCTTAACGGATGAAGATCTCTTTTTAATGCGTAAGCACAACCCTGAAATTGCTGAAAAAATTGAGAAGACTTACGGCTTAAATATTGAAGAGATCATCAAACTCCAGTCGTTAGGAGTCTCCTCCGATGCCATCATTGAGATTCTTATTTATACAAAAAGCCAATTCTCTCTTTCGACTTCTGATGTCATCCGTATGCAAATGGAAGGGGTATCTCACAAGGTAATCAACTATATGATAAGGACATAAGATGATTAGAAAAGCTCTCGTTCTCTTATTGACAGCCTATGTAACCTTTGCAACACTCTCTTGCTCAAATTCGCAAGGAACAAGTAGCGTCGGGGTTACCATATTAAAAAATAAAGACGGATCACAAGTTACCTACGTGGAAAAAGGGTTAAGCAAACGCATTCAATTGAAGTTAAAAAATGGTGATAAGCTGACACCCGAAGAGATAATAGAGGTGTATCGAGAGACTAATCTTACAGAAAAAGAGCTCATAGCGATCATCAGAAAAACCGAAAGTTACTACTGCCTTAGCCCACGTAGCGAAGAGATTTTACAAAAACAAACCACGAAAAAGATCGCAAGAGCTACAAAGCAAAAACAAAAATATTGCAATAAGGTCGATCTCTATGAGATTCGTGAAGTATGTAGGAGTGTAAGTTTTTAGGGGTGGTAAAAAAAACCACTTTTCAGTTGAGAAAATGTGTAGAAATGGGATAAACCTCTAAGGAAAACTTTGTCTTTTAATGGCGGCAAACTTTGGGTACCTTTTATCAAACAAGAGTAGAAGAAAAGACGCAAGATCTGGAGTATCCAGGACTTGTAGCGAAGGGCTGTGATACGCTTCTTCGCGGTTTTCGCTCTATCTTGCAAAGCTACGCCCTTCTTCATCTCTCTTTTACAACACTTTTATTAATAGAGGCCCTTCTCACCGTTTTTTGCCTCTTTTTTTTAGAAGGGGCTGCCTTTTTTGCCATCCTCTTTGCTAGTTTTTTTCTAACGCTCTTCTCCTATATTCTTATCACACACTACTTCCAGGGCAAAAAGCCCGAACAATTCTTACTACTCAAAAAAGAGTTTTTCCAAGAGTGCCAAAAACATCTTCCTTACTCTTTTGAAATCGAAGAGACCCATTTCACTATTGCAAATAGCGCCCTCCAATGCACAGCCCTTATCTCTGATGCTAAAACCTATATTCTCTCTATTCCACCCTTTACTTTTTTAGAAGGCGCTTTAGTTAAAGTAGGCTTTCTTCTCCATTGGAAGGATCTTGTCTACATGCAGGAGATTTTATTAGAGCGCTCTATCCAAGAGCATGTCGAGTTAATTAAACTAAGCCCTACAGATCTTTCCGTCCACACCTCTTTAGCTAATACCTATATCGCCCTTGCTAAAGCGTATCAAAAGCCAAATGATACTATGCTTGCAAACTCCCCTTTTATTGATAATCTCTACAAAAAAGTAAAAAACAAATCGCAAGAGGCAACTAACAAAGCTATTGAAGAGCTAAAGATCTTAGATGACCTCGCGCCTAATGATCCTTGGATCCACGCACAGCTAGCTAGTTGCTATCATCTCTTAAAAATGTCTGAAGAAGAGCTTCGCGAATATGAAATTTTACTCCTTCTTCGCCCCAAAGATAAAGATATTCTCTACCGCTTAGGGCTTCTTTATTTCGAAATGGGCAAGAATGCCAAAGGGCTCAATCTCTATTCTCAGCTTAAACAGCTAGACGCCTCCTCAGCGAATCTTCTGATCTCCCATTATTTTTAATTCGCCAATAAGATTAGAATTTTCGGTAGTCCTAAACATGTAAGTCTAGAACTTTTTAAGGCTTATCATAACTATAATTTTTAGCGGCGATCTAGCCGCCCCTTTGTATTACTTCTGTCATGGAAGCGATTAGCGGACGTGACAGCCTATGGCAAGATATCGAAAAAAGAAAGCGCTTTTTATGGCGAGGAAACTATGTTGTACATGTGACGAGTCAAATAACCGCTTCGCGGTTATGGTAAAAAGCGGTTTATTGCATCGAGATCTTGCCCTATCAGGGGTTTGGGGAATTATAGCGGCTGCTAATTCCCCATTTTTTAAGTTTATCTTTATGGCATATGGTCTCTTTAGATCAGCATTACATGTTTAAAAGTACTAAACTCTACATTTTAATTTTTTCTTGAAGATAAAAAAAATCCCACGTGTATAATCGGACAAATAATCTAACCTTTCTGGTGGTAGCCATGTCTTTTTTTTCTCGGATGCGAACCCGCATTTCATACATACCTCTCTCAGGAGCTGTAGCTTTTGGTACACTTTCTGCTGGCGCGCAACAACCTCTTGCCGTCCACAATGTCGACGATAAAGAAGAGGCTTTTTTAATACGTAGGATTGCAGAATTCTGGAAAGATCAAGACTATGCTATCGTTAAAAGTGAGATTACAACCTTTTTAGAAGTCTATCCAAAAAGCAAATTGGGTGATCAATTAAGAGGTATCTTAGGTGATCTTTATCTACAAGAAGGTGCCTATGCACAAGCGCTTGCCTGCTATACACAAGTAAAATCTTCTGATGTTTTAGAGAAGATTTGTCTCAATAAATTGCAGTGCTATTACGAATTGAACCGCTTTTCAGATATCGTTAAAGATGGCTCCTCTCTTCTTCGCTCTAATGCAGAAGAGGTAACAGCGCGCGAAGATGAACTCTACTTCCTACTCGCAGAGGCCTATTTCCGTATGGGCTCTATGATGGAAGATCGCGAGAAAAAAGAGGCCTACCTTAAATCGGCCGAACCTTTCTATGAGAAAATTCTAAACACCTCTTTTAATGATCCTACTATGTTTGCTCTGGCTGAAATCTATCGCCAATGTAAACAAAATGAGAAGGCTTCACAATTTTTCCGTGACTTGGCAGAGAGACACCCAGACCAAAAAGAAGAGCTTTTATTCCACGCAGCCCTTGCGCAAGCAGATTACGATAGAAAAGCGGCCATCGATACTTTCACAATGATTATCGACCAAAAAGGATTAAAAACAAAAGAGGCTTCCTTAAACCGCGTTATCCTCTATTTTCAAGAAGAGCGCTTTCAAAATGTTTTAGAGGCCTACAGTAAAATCTATAATCAAGTCGATGCAAAAGAGCAAACCTTCTTAGATTACATCGTTGGCAGAAGCCATTTTGCACTACAAGAGCACGAAAAGGCGAGCTTCTTCCTTAGCAAGTATATACGCGTAACATATGAGGATACCCCCGAGCTAAGAAATGCGCTTTTAATGCAATTAAACTGCGCACAAAACCTTAAAAATGAGTCTCTCTACAAAGAGACTATAGGCCGCCTCCAAAGCACCTTTCCAAAAGATAGTGAACTTGCCCAGGCCCTTTTTATCCACGCGATGATGCTCAAAGATCTTGGTGATTACGCCGCAGCAGAGAAAAAACTGGAAGATCTCCTTAAAAATCCGACAAAATTTGAAGAGATTGAGACTCTCTATCTAGAGTATGGCCTTATCACTTATAACAACGAAAAATGGGATAAGAGCCACGCAACCCTTGCCTCTTTTCTTAAACAATTTCCAAAGAGCGGCCAAGCGCCAGTTGCTTGGAAATACTTCTTATCAACCTCTTTTAACCTTTTAAAAGAGCTCGAGAAGGGAAGAGACGTAGGCTACAGTAAAGAGAACTTTTTCACTGACCTTTCTAATGTATTGGCTGAAGATGCCGTACTCACAGGAAGCGAAAGAAAAGAGTGCCTCTTTCTACAAGCAAAGATGGCCTATGATCTTAACAAATATAAAGAAGCCTTACCTCTTTTAAACACTTATTTAGAGGCGTATCCAGAAGATGCAGCGACCCCAGAGACTCATCTTTTAGTCGCTCTTTGCCACCATAAATTACAAAATAGCCCAGAGTTATTTTGCCACCATGCAGAGGCTGCTCTTAAGGGCGATCCTAACTTACAAAATATCGCAAGCATCCATCTAGAGCTTTATAACGTCTATCTCTCTTTAATCGAAAAAGAGCAGAAAAACAAAAAAGGGGGAGACACAGATCTTAAGCCTCTTTTTGATAAAGCCGCAGACCATTTATTTGCTTCAAGCAACCATGAAGAGCTACCTATCAAATTAGAAAACCGCCTATGGCTTGCAAATTACTACTACGACAAAATGTTCGATTATCCAAAGCCTTTTCAAACAGATGGTTTATTACCCGAAAGAGGCCTTGAAGCCTATTTTTCCAGATGCGCTCTTCTTTTTGAAAATATTTTAGTAAAAGATACAGCTTACCATCTTATCACCCTTGATAACGAACACGCTTTTTTAGAGTGGGAAGTTTTAAAGCTCGCAAATATCTTAGGCCGCCAAGGCTTTTTGGATAAAAAAATTGCACTTTTACAAGGGCTTATTGAAACACAAAATAAACACCCAAGCTGGAAGTGGCAAGTCCAAAAAGAGGCTCTCTTTGAACTCGCAAAAACTTATGAACTACGAGGCGATAAAGAGAGCGCTCTTGACACCTTTAGTTTTTTAAGAGATCAAAAGCAAAAAACAGCCTCATTTCTCGGAGAGTACGCTGGGCTACACACCCTAAGACTCTCTTTTGAAGAGCTCTCAGATAGTGATAAGCACGGCCTCAATAAAGATGTTTTAAAAGTTTTAAGCTCTTTAAAAGAGTATCAAATTCGCAAAAGCGCCTCTTCAGAGCCTATCCATTTAGAGGCTGCTTGTGAATACGCCTTTATCCGAGCGCAGATTGTTAAAGATGAAGACGCTGCAGAAAAGTACCTCTTCTTCTTAAACCGTATCAAAGAGGATTATGAAAATACAAGCGATCCTATGATTGCCTCCTATCAAAAAGGTCTTGCCGCTGATGCTGAGAAGAGAGCTCTCTTCCAAGAGTATATGGCATTTTTAGAGGCAGAGATGCTCCGCACAAATGCTATTTTAGCAAGTAAAAGCGGCCATGCTGCTCAAAGTGTTGAGATGGGAGAAAAAGCAAGAAAAATTCTCACACAAATACAAGAGAAGAGTCCAACTTTTTATTTAAAAATGCGTGCAGGAAAAAGCCTTGCCGCACTTGGTAAAACAACTCTTGTCTATACAAAAGCAGCAGCAAAAAATGAGACGCTAAATAAGATATAACTTTTATGATAAAAGCCTCTCGCATGGTGCAAAATTTCGGTAGATGGGCTATGAAAAGGCCTCTTTTTATCCTTCTCCTTTTTTGCACAGAGCTCCTCTCTTTTGTGCCAAAGAAGGAGATGCGCGAGTTATTACTTATCTCTCGGAGAGATCCTTTACCGGATCTCTCGCTTTCTGCCCCCTCTTCTTTAGATTTATGCCATTTTTATTTGATGAGACAAAAATATAGCCTTGCTCTGATCGGCGCGGCTCCTATCTCTAAAGTTAAAACCTCTATTGCTCCCATAGTAAAGATCCACTTTTCAGAAAAAGCTTTAGAAATCGCACCCTGTAGTTACTCTTTTTTTTTCAAATATCACCCTCTCCAAAAAGAGTCCTCTAGCCATGCTAAAACTTCTATATCTTACGAGACCCCTTCCTTAGCCCTTACCTCTTCCGTTTACTCTAAAACCCTAGAGACTACCCTCTCAAAGACATCTATTACGTTACAAAAAAATTCCCGCTCCCTCTTCTCCTTTTCTTTATCGAATAAATTCTCTCTTCTTTTACCTCTAAATCTCTATGGGTTTATCAGCTTGAAGCCCCTATCATTAGAAGAGAAAAAATTTAGCTACCTACCTACATCTTTTCCAGGAACTCTTGGAAAAGAGCCTCTTTTTACATCGGCCTTTGGTCTAAATTTAAAGCTTCCTTCTCTCAAAGAGACCTCCCTTAGCTCTCTTAAGCTTCCAAAGACTCTCTACTCTCATCCACTCACTGTCCACCACCACGAAGTCTCTTTGCTCCTGCCCAAATCTGTCTCTTTAGAAATCTCTCTTCCTATGTTTGCTCTCTCCTCCTTTCCAGAGTTAGAAAATGTAGAAAATAGTGAACCAAAGGGATATTTTGCGCGCGCCCTCACCTCTTTTTGCCCCCTTGCTATCCGGAGCGAAAAACCTCGAATAGAGACTCTAGGACAGCCTAAATACGAAAAAAAAATTGCTTTAACCGTAGAGACACCACGACCCTCTACTGTCGCTCTTCAAATTGAGGCTTTACCTGAAAGCCGTCAGTTTACAAGCGCTCTTTTAGAAAGCAGAGTGCCTCTTACCGCTCCTCTTGCTTTAGAGTGTAAAACGATCTTGTTTGCGTCCCCACAAGTAGAAGAAAATAAAGCTTTATTCCTCTCGATAGCCCCCCTTGCAACCCCCTCTCCACTGGTATACACAAGTCGGATCGCCTCGCAAATTTATACAACCTCTTCGCTTGATGAGCTTCTTTTTGCAAGAGCAGAATACCCTTCCTACACCCCTCCCTCTGCTATTTTTTCATCCTCTTTAGAGCTTCCCTTTGAAACAGCTGACCTCTCTTTTTTTGCTGATAAGAGAACTCTCTCTCACGCAAACTATCTCCTTGGAGAGGCGCGCGATCTCAATCGAGCTCATCGCTTTATCCAAAATAACCTTATCCATTTACCAAACTTAGAAGATTTGCAAACAGATTCTATGGGAGAAGAGTTTAAGGTAAGTGTCACTGTCGTCCCCCAAATGGATAGACAAGGGTTTCTTTTCTCTATTAATCTTACAGCTGAAAATCCAGGCGATCTAGACTACGCTCCTCACCACCTATATTTTATCTTAGATCCAACCGGTCCTCCTGAGTATGTAGAGAACCTTAAAAAAGCGATCTTACAAACGATTGCTGATTTAGAAGATTCTGTAACCTACAATGTTTTAGTCTTACAAAACGATCTCCCCTATCTTTCTGCTAAAGATCTTTACGCTAGCAAAAACTCCTTTAACTTTATCAAAAAAAATCTAGCAAGAATCAGAGCCTCAGGCCCCTCTACCTTTACTCTATTAGAGAATGCTTTAACTGATATTGCTACCAAGGCACAGGCCTCGCAAGATGTCTATACCGTAGTTCTTCTCTCTAATGGGCAATTCATAAAAAACTTACGCTCTCATAGAGAGTCTCTACAAAACCTTATTGAAAATTCCCCCTCTAACCTAGCTCTTTTTACAACCGCTAGTAGCGATAAAACAAATCTACCGATGTTAGAGCTCTTAGCTCGTTTGGGACGAGGTGAATTGATCTATAGCTCTACTACTTCAGCTTTTCCTCGTAAAATCGCCTCTACCATTAAAAAATTAGGCCAACCTTTAGCGCACAATCTACATTTAACAAAAGTCTCCTCCTCTCCTAACGCGCTTTTTCACTATGAAAACCGCTTTGCTCCTATTCTTTATGCTGGTAAACCTTATACTTTCTACGGTACAGCCTCTAAACTTGAAGATCTAACTTTTATCCTCCAAGGAGAAAGCTATGGTAAGTGGCTCCACTGTACAAAAAAAGTCTCTCTAAAGCATGCCTCTAAAGGACCAAGCTTTTTAGAAGAGGAGCTTGCGACACAAAAAGCTCTCCTGTATATTTCTCACTTTATCACGACAAGTGACTCTACGAGCTTGGTAGAAGCGAAAAGACTTCTAGCCCAAGCCGGTCAATAACGACGGAGATGTGAGATGACATTGCGGATACTAGGCGGTGAGCTAAAAGGACAGTCCTTTGCTTTACCTCAGGGCGGCGAAACGAGGCCTATCACAGCCATGTTACGTAAATCCCTTTTTGATATGTTACAAAATGCTATTCCAGAGAGCCGTATTTTAGATCTCTTTGCTGGCTCTGGCGCTATCGGTATTGAAGCTCTTAGTAGAGGCGCCTCCTTTGCCCATTTTATTGATCTTGGCAGCCCAGCAATTCGCTGTTTGAAAGCCAATATAGAAAAACTCCAGTTAAAAGAGTTTGCGACCATCGAGCAAAAAGATGCCTTTGTTTTTCTAGCAAACTACAAAGGAGCGCCTTTTGATCTTTTATTCTTAGACCCTCCCTATCCTTTTGGCTTAGAAGGCTATACCCGGATTTTAGAGAATCTAAAACCGCCGCTCTTTCATGAAGATAGTAGAATTATTCTTGAGCTACCGGGACCACTCCTTCCTAAAATTTTACCGACGATTTTAGAAAAATTTGAAGTGATAAAAGAGAAGAAAAACAGCACTACAGCCCTTTTAATTTTGAGAGCCTTATGAAGAGATTTTACTCCTTATGTTTAACTGTTTTTTCTCTTACAACTCTTTATGCAAGAGATCCTCTCATCGTGACCTCTTTAGATGATGATGGCCCCGGCACCCTTAGGGAAGCTTTAGTTAACGCTCTTACAAAAGACATTATCCAATTTGATCCTCTCCTTACTGGCACTATTCTTTTAGAGAGCGATCTACCACCCATAACTGTTTCTCAAATCACTATCAACGGCCCGACAAACAATAGTATTACAATTGATGGCGCTTCCACCTATAGAGTCTTTGATATCCAAGAGGGGCCTTTTACGCTCACCTATATCAATTTGGTTAATGGCTCTCATGTAGCGCAAGGTGGCGCTATTTATCTTGTAAGCGACCTGTATGCTTACATTAAAAATGTAGCGATCACACAAGCAAGCGGCAGTAGCGGTGAAAACAGCCTCTTTATAGAGTCTAACGCCGTTCTAGATTTAATAGATGTCTCTTTCACCTCTAATACGGAGTCACAAATCTATTTAAATGGTGGCCATGCCAATATCACAGCCACAACACCCTTAACTTTTGTCATAGATGGCGTAAGTGGAAGTCAGGTTCACAAATACGGCCCCTCTTCAGCTACTATATCTACACCCACTTCGATAACACCCTCCTATTATATAGCTGTAGCAGAAGGGATTCTCTCCTTTTCTGGAGAAATTACAGGCTCCGCATCTGTTCTCGATAAAGGGACTCTGCAAGGCGAATTTACTCTACTAAACCTTAATAATTTAGGCGTAGTCCAGCCAGGCATTAATGGCGCTTTTGGCACTATGGATATAACAGGTATTTATTTTCCTATGCCTGGCGATACGCAGATTAAACTCGATCCCGCGAGCAATGTTGATCTATTACAGATAGGGGGAAACGCTCTTCTTTTCAATGCAGGACTGACCCTACTGCCAGATAGCGGCACCTATACAGCTGGGAGTAAGTACACTTTCTTAACGGCAGGTGGAAGCGTTATGGGCAGCTTCCTATCTATCGATATGGGTGGGTTAAATGCTCAGATTAACTACCACCCACAATTTGTAGAGATCGAAATTCTAACAACCCAAACTCTATAAAGTTTTATAGGTATAGTCAACTCTATGCAACCGCTAAAAACTTCAGTAGTTTCTATTTTTTCTTTGCTATTGGTAGCGTTTATTCTAGCAGGAAATGGTCTTGCGGCTAGTGTATGCGTAACAACTCCAAAGAGTATAGAAGCTAGAAAGGTTCCACAAGTCAGAAAAACAGAACTACAGACGGGATCTGATTACTATGCGCCTTCTCAAGCTGGCATAAGACATATCGAGCCAAACGGCATCGGCTACTCGAAAGGCTATACAACATTTGATGTCTTTTTAACTTCTTTGCGATTAAATCAAGAGTGTGCTGTTTTTTTAGATTTACGCAGTCAGATATTTGATGACAGTCTCCTAGCTGCTAACGTAGGTTTGGGTATGCGCTATCTGGGCCCTTGGATTCTAGGTGTAAATATCTATTATGATTATAGACAGACAATATATCTCAACTACAATCAAATTGGAGTAGGCCTTGAGTGTTTAGGTAAATATTTAGATTTTCGCCTTAACGGCTATTTTTCTATTGGAACTAGGGAAAGTTCTTACTATGACCCAGAATTCAGCTATTTTCAGAATAACTATCTTTACATAAGTGAAAAACGAGATTTTGCTTTTTCCAGTGCGAATGCAGAATTTGGCTTGTCTATCAATTATTTTAAAAACGCACCTATCTATTTAGCTCTTGGTCCTTATTTTCTTAGTGGGAACGTACAGACAGCATGTGGACAAGCGCTAAGAGCTAGCATCTCTTTAAGAGAATATCTAAAGCTTCAGATATCGGAATCTTATGACCATATCTTTAAGTGGTTGGGACAAGTACAACTGGCTCTCTCAATACCGCTTGGTCGTAAAACTAAGGTTAAAACAAGCAACAAACGGTCATACACAGAGGAAGGCACTTTTTTAAAAAAAGCGTCTTCTCCTGTAAGTAGAAATGAAGTCATCCCTGTGGACACAGAAAGTAATGTAACAAAGGCGATAAATCCTGATACAGAAGAGCCGTATTTTTTCTTGTTTGTCAATAATTCGAAAGAATCTGGAGAGGGAACTTATGAGAATCCATACGGAGATTTACCTTCTTTAGAAACTACATATAGTGAAAATAACGTAATATATCTTTCAGGAGAAAATGGAGTCTATACAACAGGATATGAAGCCCTCACGGGTCAGTATATCTTCAGCAGCGGGATTGTACAGTGTCTTCCCTTACCAGGAGACTTAACCATAGAAATCCCTTCACTAGATTCGGGAGGAATCCCAATTCTTACAAACAGTCCAGGTTTTACAGCCTTGACTTTTGCCTCTAATGTAGTAGTGTCTGGCATTGGTATCATAGTTCCAGCCGACGGTATAGGTATTTCGGCAACAGGGGTTAATGATGGCTTAATAAGAGAAGGATCTTTTAGTTTTGCGGGTGATAATAGTATCGCTGTTGCTATGTTTGAAACTACTGATTTTAGTATAGAGAGAAGCAGATTTAGCCTAAATTTTTCTGGAAATAGAGGTATCGAAGCAATAAAGACAAAAAATAGCACAATAGATCGCTCTCGCTTTGTAGAGGTAGATGGAGCTACTTCTTATACTGGTATATATTCAGAACAGTCGCTTACATCTTTTCAAACTATGCGATGCGACTTTACCCTACAATCTTCGACAGGGACAGGCATCATAACAGTAGATAATACGCCCGGCTTAGACTACTCGATAACAAATTGTTCTTTCCATTCTCGCGTAAAAGGCGAAAATTCTGAGGGAAGAGGGGTTGTTTTAGGGGATGGTATAACCTCTGTAGGTGGGGAAAATCTTTATTTACAGGAAAACAGTTTTGTAGACATAGGTAGTTCTATAGAGGGCGGACCTGTATTCACGCTTTCTTCTCTGGCCTACGAGGCTTTGTATTTTAATTACAACCAGTTTGTTCATTGCCAAACCATCGCACATTTTGGTTCATCTGCCATGGTTTTTTTCTCTATAGAGGATGATAATATTTCAAGATTTTTTGCGGCAATAAATAGAAATGTATTTAGAGATTCTGTAGACACATCATATATATCTTTTGAATTAAGTGATCTTGGTACTTCCACCAAAGCAAGATGTATAGAACTTCAGAGGAATATAAGCGATGCAGAGCCTATCGCTTATCAAATTGACTGCTTCGACTCGTCACTTATAGATCTAAACATAGAAGATAATGTGGGGAATACGTATATCAATACCGAACCAATAAGCCATTAGTTTTTTATAGGTAGTCCCTAAACATGTCCTAAAGATAGAAAAACGCGCAAAATTTTGGGAAATTCAGTTAGCGGGATCGAGAACGAACTTATTTACCAAAATGTGCGATGATTTTATGAATTTACTTACTACAATTGGTATAAGCCTCTTTAAGGGTCGGCTAAATCACCGCTAGCAATTATAGTTAGGGTAAGTCGTTAAAAAGTTCCAACCTTACATGTTTAGGACTACCAAAAATTGGAATTTGCGCAAAAGCAGAACTTAAAATTTGCGCCAGATGAAATCGTCGCTAAAGCGAGCCCTTATGGAACATAGGGCGAGGTGCGGCTAGTGCAAATTTTAAGATTCCGGTGAAGCCAAAAACTAATTTTTGAGTTTACTTGGGTATATTAGGCGTTTGCTTTTCTTCGAAGCTTACTCTTTTTCCGCGGCTTTTCGTTATGGATGAGATCTTCTAATAGGTTGTTTTCTGCCACAATAACACGGGCTAAAAGAATAAGACCTATAAGATTTGGAAAAGCCATTAGACCATTCATAATATTAGCAAAGTCCCAGACAAGGCGAAGGTTTAGAACAGCGCCTGGAATAACAAGAAGCGTATAGAGAATACGGTATGGAATCACGCCCCTTATACCACAGAGATACTCTGTTGCCTTCTCTCCATAGTAAGCCCATCCTAAAATCGTAGAATAGGCAAACGAAATCAAAGAGATCGCTACGATAAAACCCCCATAAGGGATAACAGTATCAAAGGCGTGTACAACTAGAGCAGCCCCATTTAAGAGATTACCATCGGCATCAACGTCTCCTAAAACACCTGTAGTCGCAATAACTAAAGCTGTTAAAGTACAGGCAATGCCTGTCGTGATAAAGACACTCGACATGGAGACTAAAGCTTGTCTACCCGGTGATGAAGTTCTAGCTGCTGCTGCTGCAATAGGAGAGCTACCAAGACCAGCTTCATTAGAGAAGACCCCGCGAGAGACACCTAACTGGATAGCCATCATAACAGAGGATCCTATAAAACCTCCGACAGCTGCTTGACCAGTAAAAGCTGTTCCTACAATCATTTGGAAGGCATGCGGAATTTTTTCATAGTTTATAGCAATGATCACAAGGCTTCCAATAAAGTAGACGACTACTTTAGCAGGCACTAAAATACTTGCTACTTTGCTAATACTCTTTACCCCGCCCAAAAGGGGAAGACCTGTAGCAATAACAAGACCGATACCTACCCACAAAGGACGTACGGAAAACATCTCATTTAAAGCGCTGGCAACAGAATTACATTGCACCATATTCCCTGTACCGATAGCTGTGATAGCGGCAAAAATGGCAAAGAGAACGGCTAATACTTTACTTCCTACCCCTCTTTCAAGGTAGTACATAGGGCCGCCATTCATTTGGCCATGCTCATCTACTTTGCGGTATTTGATGGCAAGAATCGCCTCACCATACTTAGTTGCCATACCAATTAAAGCAGCAACCCACATCCAGAAAATAGAGCCTAGACCACCGGCCGTGATAGCTGTTGCAACGCCAGCAATACTGCCTGTACCAAGAGTACCAGCTAAGGCGATCATAAGCGCTTGAAAGTGGCTGATATCGCCTTGCGCACCAGAGTCATGTTTTGTAAAGGCAAGTTTATGCGCATACCAAAGATGCCGAAACTGCACACCTTTTAAAACAACTGTTAAATAGGTCCCGACAAAAAGGACTAGTATGAGAAGAGGAGGTCCCCAAACCCAATTGTTAATATGATTTGTCCAGTAAAGAATATCTTCCATAGTTCACCACTTATAGGATTGGGGATAAATTGTACAACTCTATAACTCTTCTGCAAAGGTCTTTTTGGAAATAAGTTCATCATTTTTAAATTCTTGCAGCACGCGGGGCTTTCCGTTGTCATAATATTTATTAAATGACCCCTCTTTCTTCCCATTTTGATAAGATCCTTCGAAAACAAGAATTCCTTTTTCATTCCAAGAGCGAGAAATCCCCGAAAGAACCCCTTCTTTATAAAAGGATTGAGACGCTAAAAGACCATTTGGGTGAAAGCTTTTTTCTTCACCCTCTAACACATCTGCCTTGTAAGGCATAATTTTACGTAAGCGCCCCTCCAAATCATACTGGATAAGGTCGCCCTCTTTTTTATCTTTCTTTAAGGTTACTGTAATAACCGTTTTGCCAGAACCATCAAAAATCGAGGCAACCCCCTCTTTCATACCTTTTTTATAAGGAGTAGAGGCAAGTTTTACACCCTTCTCGTTATACTCAAGATAGTCCCCATCGAGCTCTCCTTGGACATAGGTCGCACTAACAACTTTACTTTGACCTTGTGGCTGTAAAAGATAGACCTCATATAAGCCCTCTTTTTTATTCTTATGGTAGTGAGAAAGAATCTGTCTCTCTTTATCTCTTTGTAAGTAAGGACCCTCTAACTTTCCATAAAGATAAGTCCCCTCTTCTAAAATTTCACCGGTCGGGGTAAAAAGTACTTTTTTGCCATGAAGGGTGCCGTTATCATAGTTTGTTAAGGTATGAAGCTGCCCTGAAGGGAAAAAGCTTTTTTGCTCTCCATGCGGCTCTCCCACACTATTGTAGTTTTCGATAAGCCTTACAACTTGTTCATCGCCTTCTGTTTGGTAAAACTCTTTTTGCTCTCCCACAAGCATACCCTCTTTATAAAAGCGAGAAAGCGCTGGCTTATCTACAGAAAACCACGTCTGCATGACACCTTCAAGCTTTCCTTGGCGATAGAAACATTTTGATTTAAGGCTGCCATTGTCAAAATACTCAACAAATTTGCCATGTAAAAGTTCGTTTTCGTAGTTGATCGCATGCTTAAGAAGGCCGTTTTGATACCAAGAGCGATGCTCTCCCTCTGGCTTACCTTTTGCAAAAACGCCTTGGCCTAACATAGTACCATTTTCATACCAGGAGAGAGCCTCTCCCTCTAATTCTCCCTCTTTATAAAGGGCGCGCTCTTTTAAAGAGCCGCTCTCATACCATCGCTCCATTTTGCGAGAGAGCTTACCATTTTCATAAAAGGCAACTTGTGCAAGCTGTCCATTTGCATAATAATCTTTCTGCTCGCCAACAAGGACGCCCTTCTCATAGCTATGGATTGCCTTTAATTGGCCTTGTGCATACCACTCTTTACAATTACCATGCCAGCCCCCATCTAGAAGAGCACACTCGCTAATCTCTTCGCCCATTTCATTGTAGGTTTTGACAAGCCCTTTGCTGTTACCATTCTCATCAAATTCAGCTTGGTATTGTAAAACGCCATCTGGATACTTCATCCAATGTTTACCGACAGGAACACCATCTACGTAACCAAGTTCTCCTAAAAGCTTGCCATCAAGCCCCCATTTCTTACGTACGCCATCTAACTTGCCATTTTTATACGATATACGCTCACTCTCCTTGCCATTAGGATGGTAAGAGATATGAACGCCTGTAGCGACCCCGTGGTTGAAATAGGCGATAGACCTAATCGCTTGGTTTTCATCGTACATGACAGCGGCAGGGTTACTGCCTTCATCGCTCTCTTTATCGTCTATGTAATGGACCTTCATTTTAAGAGGGCCGCTCTCATACCACTCGAGGCTATTGCCAGATCTTTTACCACTCTTATAAGTGACCATTATCTTTCTTTGGCCACTTGGATAATAGCCCCAAGCCTCCCCCTCTATTTTTCCATTTTCAAAAGAGACTTCTGATTCTTTACCGCCTTCAGGATAGTATGTTACCGATTTTCCTACAGGAATGCCTCTTTGGAAGGTCTCTTGTGACCTTTCTTTACCATCCTCATAAAACTCTCGAAAAGTCCCCTCTTCTAAGCCGTATTGGTAAAAGCCCATCTTTCTTGTTTTCTGGTTTCCATGCAAAAGAAGTGAAGCACCATGCGGCACAATTTTGCTTTTCCACTTCTGAGCGCCAGGAGTCTCTTCAAGAACCGTGATTAAATCTTCTTCGCCTAAGATACGCCCATCTTCAGCAAGAAGCATCCGTTTAACGGGCATCTCTTTTCCATCCTGTTCTTCATAAAAGTAGACAAGTCTTGTAGCGCCGCTAGGGTATCGCTCTTCTACATGAGATCGCCACTCGGCAGCTCTTGGCTTTAGGAACTGCTCAGGGCTTTTCTGATTACTGTAGCCATTTATAGCAACAAAGTAACAAGAAAAAACGCACAAGAACCGGATAGACTTCATAGGTAAACTCCTCTTACACCCTTTCGGAACATTCTACCTAAAAAAAGAGGTTTTACTCTACCTGTTTTTGAGACGAAAGATTTACAGGGCTCTCTCGGTATACATGGAAAAAGCGCGTATCGATTGTAGCGCATTTTTTTATCTGTGTTGCCTTAAGAGCAAGGCTTGGTGGCATCTCTTTATGATGGTTTCCGTAGAATCGTAAGATCTCTTCTCGATTTTCTAGCTGTATGTGAGAAAATGTAATCGATTTTTCAAAGAGAAAAGCGATCTTAGGCGGCGCTCTATCGACCTCTCTTGTCAAGACAAGGTCCTTGCCGCTTTTTTTTAAAAAAACCGTAATGTCTATCTGATAGGTAAGAGCCAAACTCTCGGTTAAAGCAAGCTCTTCCGAGAGCTTTTTACTTGCGATTTCAAACTGCTTTTCTTGAAACATCCGGTTACCTAGCACGGTCATTAAAGAGCCGACTAAGATAACAAGCGCCATTGTTACAACGATTTCAATAAGAGTGAAGGAGGCGCGCCTTTTCATAAAAGACTCTCTTACTCTTCTATAAGATTTTCATGAAACGCCCAAGGATACTCCTCTTGGATTCTCTCCTCGGCCATGTTTTTCTTATCTAAATACTTTTTCCACGCCTCTGAAGTGACAACAAACTCCTCTTGGCTTCCTTCTATAAACTTTATTTCAAAGTCCTTGCCCCAACCATCTTTAAACAACTTCTTGCTATTACCTGCAAGACCTGTACTTTCAAGGACTTGTAAAGGGTCTTTCTTTATTTCATCGACAGGCGTCCCCTGCATCACTTGCAACATCAAAAGATCGTGCACTTGCTTTGACCCCTGCTCACTTTTAAAGGCCCGCCCCTGGTCTAAGCTACCCTTCATGCTGTATCCCACAACGCTACCGATAATCCCAATAATCACAATAACGATCATGATTTCTAATAAAGTAATCGCTCTCTTTCTCATCTTCATAAAGACCTCAAAATATAGGATTTTTTTAAAACAGCTAAAAGCCCAGGCTTCCAAATATCACACCAATGGTACACCCAGCTTAAATTTCTACCCAGCGAAACTTCTTCTATCTACGCACTGCTTGTTATACCGATAGTAATTCAAGAATTGGGATGTGACAAGAAGGTACCAGGAATGTGAAATAGGCAAAGCTAATTACGCAAGAGGTCTATTTATATTTCAAAGCAAAGTGGTTGAGAAATGTTTTTATTTTAAGCAATGCAAAATTGTATAGCAGAAATATTTTTAATCAAAAATTACCACACACTCATTGACTCATTGTATATTAGCGAGATATAACTACTCCTTTTTCAAACTAAGGAAGAACTATGCGTTTTTTACTGATTGCGCTTTTATGCGCCACACTACATGGACAAGAATATATTACATCACAAAGCAAGCATCTTGAGAGTGCGCTCTACCAAGAGACCTATCTCGATAACCAAGCTCTCCTGGATCGCATACCCCATTTTTTTTGGAATGATGAAAAAGTAGAATTCGTCTGGGGCATAGAAAGTGCACCCCGCATCAGAAAAGGAGGATTTCAAACCAAGGGTTCCGCTGGAATTATACCTTATATCGATTACGACCACACTATCTATGTTCTCTTGTCTAGAGAAACTTGGGGACATGATAAAGGCTCATACTGTGCATTAGAAGGCGCTGTTGACGCTTACCTACTCATGAATGGCGTCACCATCAACACATTCCTTTCCACGATGATCAAAGAAGGTACGGAAGAAAGTGCGCACCTATATCGATTTAAAACAGACATCATTTTAAGCTCGCCCTGTTTTTCCTATATTTATCAATCACATGATCAATACGATGGTTTTGAAAGCGTATATGCCCTATACCAAGTCAATACCCTCTATACTACCCAACATTTTCTAAACGCTACACATCCTCTAATCCATGAGTTAAGCAAACAAAATCTGTGTACTTGGATGTTTCAAGAAAAAGATGATTATCAATGGATCAAATTATCTGAATTACTGGATTTTTTACGAGACACCTCCGGTAATATACACACCTTTACGAATATCTTTGATGAAAAAGTTACCCTATCTTTAAGAAATCATTTTGTCGAAGCATTAAAATCAGAATCTGGTATACGCACGCTGTCTGAAGTCTTGGAAACAAATGCAGCCCGCATCATGGTCGAAGAGATATAACGATAACGCAGATCGATCTTTAATAGGAAAGTCCGCGCACTCAAAATCACTGGAACTTCATCCCCCCTTGGCACCACTGCAATTGCCTGGTATTGTCGATGAAGTTCGCGAGCGTCTGTGTTTTTTAACCACTGCTTATATGCATCATACCCGGCCACCGCACACAGTGGCCGCCGGGTCAGTAGTTGTAATCGTTCATATCTATATTCATTTTGATCATCTTGCCATACAAAGCGCACTCTATTTTCTGTCGCATATTTGCTTTGCAACAGCTGCTGCCTTATCTCTAGAGAATACAGGTAATTTTTATAATTATGATTATTTAACACTATAATTAAATCTTCTATCTTTTGATGCGCCAAGACTGCTGCAATAATTGCATAATGCGCTTCTGTGGGCGGATCAAATGCGCCCCAAAATACTGCCGTATATTTCCGCGAAAAGAACTCTCTTAGATATGCAGCTAACCATTTCATTTTTTTAGCATAGAATGAATACTCTCATTCCAACAACTGATTTCGCCTTTGCGTTTTATGCAGAGAGGCTGGAGACATCGATAAGAGGCAGGAGTACCGATAGGAGAATAACGCCGACTATGATTCCAAGGAGAAGGAGCATCACAGGTTGTAAGAGGTTAGTAAATTGGGTAAGACTCTTTTCTAGTTTGTCTTCATAGATATCGGCTATGTTCCTGAGCATCTCTTTGCTGTTGCCGGCTTCTTCTGAGGTGGA
>JAFEGE010000039.1 GCA_018240105.1 Verrucomicrobiota bacterium
AGGAGATGTTACTCAACTCTAAGCGAGTATGCTAAGGGAAAAGCCTCATTGCGATAAGCGATGTAGGCTTTTTTCTCTTTATCGTAATGGGAGTAAAAAATCTTACCATCAAAAAGATGGATTTGCGCCAAAGTTGACCTTGGATTTTTGTTCTTATCTAAAAAAGCAATGCTAACGCTCATTTGCGACATCGATAGAGGATAGATATTTAAAAAAGGCTTTAGCGATCTATCGCTATTTGCATAGTTAAGAAATCTATCTGTTACCGAAAAAAGGAGTGTTTTTGCCTCTTCTTCGTTAACTTCGCCATCGAAAGAAAAATCGGCATAAAGAGCATCTACCCCGTTATTAGAAAAAGAGCCGCCTTGGCCTAACGGTGAAAGGTTAAATTCTTGGCGAGCTACCTCTACAAAGCTTTTTGTGGAATCAGAGGAGCTTTTTACATGGGGCGGCTTTTTTGCGCACGCTGAAAAGATGCAACCAACAATCAAAAACGTTTTAAGATTCATAAAGACCCCCGAAAAAGTTTATTATATATATCACAAAGCTGTAAGTAAACTTGTAAATTCTTCACGATGGAGAAGCGAGATCTCTCCTGTCATGGGGTCAGATGTGGTATAATGAATCCACTCTTCTAATAATGAAACATGCGAGACAGCTGTGAAAGGGTACGCTCTCTCACTTTTTTTCTCTAAAAAAGAGATCGTAATTTCTAGATCTTTTTTTTGAAGCCCCTCTTTTACACCGGCTTTTTTTTCAGCCTCTCTAATCTTCTCAAAGAGGTTCTCGGTAACGCGATGGATTAAAAGGCGCGCTTTTAAAAGATCGCCTTCTTCTGAGCTGTTATAATGGAGCACTAATCGTTTGAGTCTCTCCCTTCCTACACCCTTCTCCTCTACAAGATGGATGCCATACTCTTTCTCTAACTCTTTATGAAACGCCTCTTTACTCTCTTGTATAAGGTAAGAGAGATCTTTTTTAGCTCCACCTATAGAACAAAATAAAAGAGCTAAAGCTAATAGATATTTCATAATATCTAAATGCATAAAAGTTTTAATAAGTTCAAATAAAATCCTAAAATGTTTTATTAAAACCTAACAAAACACGCTTGCCTCTATCAAAACCAAGACGAGTAAGAGAAGCTGTAGCTATAGGAAAAGAGCCTCCATAACTTATCGGAAGTGAGAGCCATCTCATGAGTAAAACTCTAGAGAAGTGACCGCTTGAAAAAAGAGCCACTCTACCTTTGTAAGCAAGGAGCCTCTCTAAGACTCTATCAGCTCTTTCGCTCACCTCTTCTTGTGTCTCACCACCTGGTGGGGCTTCTGAAAAAAGAGTCCAATTAGGCTTTGTTTTGCGAATTTCTACAGATGTGAGCCCTTCATAAGCACCATAATTCCACTCTACAAGATCATGGTCGATAAGAAATTGTGTACCAAAACCGGCGAGCTTACAGGTATCAAAAGCCCGCTTGAGCGGGCTACAAAAAACAGTATCAAAAGAGAGGTTTTTTAGAGGCGTTTTTAAAGAAGAGGCCTCTTTTCGTCCTTTTTTTGTTAAAGGAAGGTCGGTGAAGCTTGTGTGTTGACCGGAGAGACTCCAAGCCGTCTCTCCATGCCTGATAATATAGATATCAAGCGTCGTAGTTGTCTTCGTCCTCTTCTGTAAGATCTTCATCCTCTTCGCCTTCTTCGAGATCCTCATCATCACCATCGTCTTGTATCTCTTCGATACCCTCTTCAACCTCATCTTCACTCTCTTGGTTGTCTAAGGCGACTTTTGGTAGGCTCTCTTCCCTATCTTTTTCCGTATTCTCTACGTTCTCTGGTCTATACTCATTGCTAAGAACAGTTTTGCAAACTTCAGCCATCTGGAAATCCAGATTTTTGAGTCTTACAAATATCGGGGTCTGTTTACCGATATCCTTAGAAAGCTCATGATGCAAAATCAGTAATTTTGTGAAATAATTTAAAAAGTGCTTCATTAAATGGCCGCTGTCTACCTTTTTAAAAACAGGCTTTAAGATGCCATCTTTAGTCATCTCTTTTTCTACAATCGAGTACTTTCTCGGACGACCGCGTCCTCGTTTGATGGTACCCTCTGCAGCCACAGGATGTTTTCTAGGTCTGCCTCTGCCTTTTTTTGGATTTTCTGTAATAACAGGAGAGATATCTCCTTCTTGATTAGACATCATAATTATCTCACTTTTATTATAAATAATATATGATGTTACTATAACAAATTATTTTTAATTATCAAATAAATTGTTTAAAAAGCTTTTAAAAGATGAAGTAAAATAAGCAAAATTAAGATAGGGCTTAGATATTTGATGCTCGTATGAAGGATTTTTTCTACGATCGGATTTTTAGCATAAAAATAGCCCGTTCCAATTCTAAGATGTAAAAAAGTCTCTTTTGTACCAACAAACCAGCCAGCTAAAACAAGAGCGGCAAGTCCACCAAGTGGAATTAGAACATTAATAGATAGATTTGAAATAAGCGCAAAAAACGTCTCCCCCCCTATGCGATATTTTTGCCATATCCCAAAAGAGAGGGCACTCGGTATGCCCAAAAGAAAAGAGCCAAGGCCACAAAAGATAACAGCTTTTCCACGCACCCATTTTTTCTCATCGATCCAGTAAGCTATAAGAGGCTCCATAGCAGAAATTTGCGAAGTAAGCCCTGCGAGAAAGATCAAACTAAAGAAGAGAATAGTAAGAAAATAGCCACCAGGCAATCCCCCTAAAACAATAGGAAGCGTTTGGAAAAGTAAATCTGGCCCTCCACTCGGCTCAGCCCCGACCGAAAAAATAGTAGTAAAGATCGCAATGCCTGCAAGTAAAGAGACAAGAATAACAGCAAGCGCTACAAAAAGAGTAAGATAGGGAATGCTCTCGCGCCCCTTTAAATAGCTACCGTAAGTCACCATAGTCCCCTGGCCGATACTAAGCCCAAAGAAGGCTTGGCCAAGAGCCATTAAGACAACTTCGGATGTTATGTCCTTAAACTTGAAGGAAAAAAGAAAAGAGAGCCCCTCTTTAGCAGACGGCATAGTCAATCCCTTAATAGCCAATATAAGAAGAATAAAGAAGAGCATCGGCACAAAAATTTTATTACCGGTCTCTATTCCCTTTTGCACACCTACATATAGTATGGTGGTCGCAATAGCCATAAAACCAAGGTGGGTACCCATGGCCCAGTAGGGAGACTGGAGCAAAAGGTCAAAGTGCGCTTTAGATTCGCCCATTGTTTGAAGGTGGCTAAGGCCACCCCAAAAAGATTGTATTAAATAACCAAGGGTCCAGCCACAGATGACACTATAAAACGAGCTGACAAGGAATCCGGTTAAAACAGTGCCATAACCTACTTTGCCCCAAATAGCTCTTTTACCAAGCTTTCTAAAGGCACCGGATGGATCGAGCTGTCCTTTTCTTCCGATAATAATCTCTGTCATTAAGGTTGGAAGGCTGACAGCTAAAAGAAAGATGATAAAGAGAAGAACAAAAGCCCCGCCGCCATTTTGCCCTGCTACATAAGGAAAGCGCCATATACTACCGAGACCAACCGCAGAGCCGATAGCTGCCCATATAAAACCGATTTTAGATTTCCAAGTCTCGCGCATAATCTCGAAGAGTCTACTCCTCTCTAAAAAAAAGCGAAAGTCTTAATTGACGCAAAAAAAACTTTTAAGATACAGTAATTTACTACACTAGAGGGCCTTTATGAAGAAAAAAGCTATCAATGTTTTCATGCTCACGATGATCAATATTGCTACCATCTTGAGTATCCGCAACTGGCCTATCACAGCAGAGTACGGCCTTAGCGCAATCCCACTACTTCTATTAGCGATGGTTTTTTTCTTTGTTCCGACAGCCTTTGTATCAGCAGAACTTGCCTCTGGTTGGCCTGAAAAAGGGGGTATCTTTGCTTGGGCAAATGAAGCTATGGGGCCTCGCATAGGGATGTTAGCCGTCTGGCTCCTCTGGGTTGAAAACGTTGTTTGGTATCCGATCATTCTTTCCTTTTTAGCAGCCTCTTTTGCTTTTGTAATAAACCAATCGTTAGCAACAAACCAATGGTACCTCTTTTTGATGATTCTTGGCATTTTCTGGACCGTTACCATTGCAAATTTACAAGGGATGAAGATTTCCGGCTGGATCAGTACGGTCGGCGCTATTGCCGGGACTATTCTTCCTGGCCTTCTTATCATTTGCCTTGGCTTTCTTTGGCTTGCAATGGGCTACCCCTCACAAATCAGCTTCTCCTTAGATTCTCTCTTTCCCTCTTTAACAAACATTTCACAACTAGCTTTCCTTGCCGGTACTCTCCTAAGTTTCTGCGGCATGGAGATGTCTGCTGTGCATGCAAAAGATGTTGAAAACCCAACTAAAAACTACCCACGCGCTATCTTTTTCTCCTCTTGCATTATCATCACATTAACGATCCTTGGTACACTTGCTATTGCAATTGTCACACCAAAACACGATATTAGTTTAGTAGCAGGTGGTATTGAAGCAATCTACCTCATGTTACATGCTTTTGGCTTAAGCTTTCTTGTACCAGTTATTGCGATTTTTATTTCGATCGGCGCACTCGCTGGCGTCAGCTCATGGGTCGCAGGGCCTTGTAGAGGACTTCTTGCCGCTTCAGAAAAGGGCGACTTCCCCCCTTTCTTACAGAAAGTAAATAAGCATGGCATGCCGGTAAATTTTATGCTCCTCCAAGGGGCTATCGTCTCTCTTCTTGGAAGCCTTTTTGTCTTTATGCCAGATGTCAGCAGCTCTTTTTGGATCTTAACAGTACTCGCTGCCCAGCTCTATCTTATCATGTATATCTTGATGTTCCTTGCCGGCGTTATTTTAAAGTACAAAAGACCTAACCACAAACGCCCCTACCATGTACCTTTTGGAAACATAGGGATGTGGACTATCGCCTCTTTAGGCCTTATCGGTAGCCTTTTTGCCATCATCGTAGGCTTCTTCCCACCAGAGGGGATTCAAACAGGTGGCATGATATCTTTTGAGATCTTTCTCCTGATAGGAATTGCGATCTTCTGCGGCACTCCCCTTCTCATCTACCAATTACGTCGTCCTTCTTGGCAGCAGTCTTAGAATAGATAGGCGTACGCAATCGATAGGTAAATAAGGGTTGTGATCGTATCGACTAGCATTAAGACTACTGGCCCTGAGGCTATCTTAGGGTCAAGCTTGATACTATGGACAAGGGGCGGCATGAGCGCTCCTATGAGAGCTGAGATAAAAACCGTGATTATAATCGAAATCCCGATGATAATTCCGGCTGTCCAATTGCTATCCCATAGATGCGAGACAAGACCTATCATGACACCTGAGGTTAAGCCGACTAAAATGAATAGCTTTGATTCGTGTAAGAGATAAGAGAAGGCATTTTTCCAAAAATTTTGAATGCGACTCATGTAGTGAATCGTCTGCGTCATAGCCTGCATCGAGATAGATTCTGAAAGAGAGAGAACTAAAGGAATAAACATCGCTAAGACGATCACTTTTAAGAGAACATCTGTGTAAATATTAGAGATGACAGCGCAAGCAAGCCCTCCTAACATATTACAAAAGAGCCAAGGCGCGCGTGTTTTATACTGCACCCAAGTCGATTTCCTCTTTCCCTCCTCCAAAAAAAAGCCAAAGGTCTGGAAAATTTCAAATCTCTTCCGAGCTGACTGTACAGGAATCCCTTCTCGAAAGTAGTCTTGGACAGTTAAAACCCCAATAAGCTTGCCATGCTCTACAACAGGGAGCGCCAAAATATGAAACTTTTGCATTAAGACCCAACCTTCCGCCATCGTCTGATCACTTTGCAATTTTTCAACGCGCGTATTAACAAGCTCACTTAGAGGGGCCTCTGGCGGTGTAATAAGAAGATCCCGGGTGCTAACCGTACCTAAAAGCCTTTTGTTTTCATCGACCACATAGAAGTAAAAGATGTTAGGTTCACAGCCTTGCGTCGTCCGAATGTGTACAATAGCTTCGCCAACCGTCGTATCAACTTTTAAAAGAGAGGCTACCTCCTTAGCATGGTCACCCACACGGTTTTGTAAACTCTGGCGATCTATCTCTAGCATAACAATAGCCCCTATCACTTCTGGATATACTTCTTTCAAGGAAATTGGGTATACTGAAATATGGCTCTGACACGGCAAACCGCTCTTTCTAGGAAGGGGGGCTTGGTTTTTGAACCAGCCAAAGCAGCTCTGAAGAACTTAAAATTAAAAAACTTACGAAAACTTAACGCCACAGAAATTTTACGATGGAAACAAGCTGGGAACAGGTAGCCTCATGGTATGACCGCATTGTCGGATCAGCTGGCCACTACTTTCATGAAACGGTCATTATCCCTAACTTACTTAAATTGTTTGCGTTAGACAAAACTCCTAAGGCTAAAGTACTTGATCTAGGCTGTGGGAGCGGCGTTCTTTTAAGCAACCTACCCAAAAACACCCCCTACCTTGGCATCGATATCTCTCCTGAGATGGTTCGCCACGCAAAAAAAAATAGTAAAGGCTCTTTTTTAGTCCAAGATCTGACAGAGCCCCTCTCCCTGCCAGATACAGATTACACCCATGTAGTCTCTATTTTAGCTCTGCAAAATATGGAGCACCCTGAAGTTGCTATTGCAAATGGCGTTAAACACTTAGCTAAAGATGGGACTCTATTTCTTATTCTAAACCATCCCTATTTCCGTATCCCACGGCAATCTAGCTGGGGTGTGGATCAAGATAGAAAGATTCAATACCGGAGAATCGATCGCTATCTATCGCCTCTTGCTATCCCTATCGATATGCATCCTGGCAAAGAGGCAAATCAGAAGACAACGCTCTCCTACCATTTTCCACTCTCTTACTACATCAATACTCTTGGCACTTTAGGCATGGGTATTACGCACATGGAAGAGTGGACATCTAAAAAGGTAAGCACAGGTAAATTTGCTAAAATGGAAGACCGTGCACGCAGTGAATTTCCACTCTTTTTGCTCTTAATGGCAAAACGCTTTTAAAAAGATCTCTATTCTTATAGAATTAAGAGATGTGCGGTATCTATGGACATATTAAAAAAAATGGAGAGGAAAACTCCGTTCTTGTTTGCTTAGAGGGGCTTCGACAACTCGAATATAGAGGGTACGACTCTGCAGGTATTGCAGGTATTGTAGCTGGCAATATCGTCTCTTATAAAGCTGTTGGCAAAGTTTCGCATCTCGATGCTATTGTACAGGCATCACCCCGTGAGCTTGACATAGCAATTGCTCACACAAGGTGGGCCACACATGGTGGTGTGACGACAGAAAATGCGCATCCACACTTTGATCAAAATCTAAATGTCGCCCTTGTCCATAATGGTATCGTTGAAAATTACCTTACGCTCCGCACTTTCTTAGAAAAAAAAGGGATCCAATTCTCTTCCGATACAGATACAGAGGTGATTACACAGCTTATCGCTTACTACTACCAAGGCGACTTTGTAAAGAGCGTCAGAAAAGCTTTATCCTATATAGAAGGGTCTTTTGCGATCGCTTGCATCCATAAAGACTACCCCGACACCATCCTTGCAGCTGTCCATGCACGCCCTTTAATTATTGGTATCTGCCATAAAACAGGCGATGTCTTTCTCTCCTCAGACACGAACGCCTTTATGGGAAGATCTCTCGATATTTTTTACCTTCATGACGATGAAATTGCAGCAATCTCACGTGAGCGCACAGAAGTGTACAACAAAAAGGGTAGAAAACTTACTAAGATAACAGAGCGGATGGCCCTTGAGAATCAGAAAATCTCTAAAGAGGGGTTTGACCACTTTCTTTTGAAAGAGATTTATGAGCAGCCAACAACGATCAGACGCACCTTAACAGGTAGACTAGATAGCAATAAAGAGTTACCGATCTTTGAAGAGTTAACCGTAACAGATGACTTTCTAAAAGGAATCTCTCAAATAAAAATCCTTGCTTGCGGCTCCTCTTACCACGCAGGTTATATTGCAAAACACCTCTTCGAGGCGTATGCAAAGATCTTAACACACGTAGAGATTGCCTCAGAGGCACGTTATACCGATTTTATTACCACAAAAGAGACTCTCGTTATTGCGATTAGCCAATCAGGCGAAACAGCCGATACAATCGCAGCTGTGCAAAACGCCAAACGCAATGGTGCCACAACTATCTCCATCTGTAATGTAGAGCGCTCTAGCCTCTCTCGAGAATCTGATAGCACACTTTTATTGCACGCAGGGCCAGAGATCAGCGTCTGCTCGACAAAGGCCTTTACAAGCCAACTTACCCTTCTCTCTCTTTTTGCTATCAAACTCGGTTATCTCAAAGGGCTCGCTAAGAACAAGGTAAAAGAGCTATTGTCAGAACTTGCCTTACTCCCCTCTGCTATAGAGAAAGTACTTCGCTTAGAGAGCCAAATCCAAAGCAACTCTGAAAAATATGCAGGCTATAGTGACTTTTTCTTTATCGGCCGCAAACACATGTTTGCAACAGCATTAGAGTCTTCTTTAAAGCTCAAGGAGATTAGCTATCTTAATGCAAACGGCTATCCTGCTGGCGAAATGAAGCACGGCCATATTGCCCTCATCTCTAAAAACTTTCCAACTGTTGCTTTTTGCGGCAATAGCGAAACCCTAGATAAATTACTTAGCAACTTAATGGAAATTAAAGCGCGTGGTGGCCCCATTCTTGCTTTTGCTCCCCTATCTGCGCAAGAGATAGAGACGATTGCTGATGATACTTTATATCTTCCTGAAACGCCCGATTGGCTTGCCCCGATTCCTTATGCAGTCGCGGGCCAACTTTTTGCTTATCATATCGCAAAAATTCACGGTACAGACATTGACCAGCCAAGGAATCTGGCAAAATCTGTCACCGTAGAATAGACTGCTTGTAAAAAACTATTTCATAGAAAACCTTCGTACAGTAAAATTTGAAATTGATGATTTACTGTCGAGACCCCAATTCTTGGCTCTCCCAGTAAATAGGTCCTTATAAACCTATCTTGTCACCAAAACCAAAGGTGAAGTTATGAAATCTTATGTTGTTTTTAGTTCTATCTGCTGCCTTTTTACAGCAGCTCACGCCGTTAACATTGGCAATTTAAATAAGTGCGTTGAAGATGTTAAAAAATCCCTGGCTACTTCGCCACCAGAGACCTCTTATTTTTCTACAAACTATCAGCAGCTTCTTCAGATGCTGCAATCACCACAGGTGCGCGATGCTTTGCCAGTAGTATACCAACAAAATTTTCTTAACCCTCTTATCGCCTATTTAAAGAGTCTTGGACCTAGCCGTTTTTACACCCTCTTCTCACAACAAGCTCGCGATGAGCTATCAGCCTTTTTACAGCAGATTATTCCCGACCTTACAGAAGCTGTTGCCCAAAATGGCTTAGGCTACGCAGAAAAGCCTTTAAATGCTTTTGAAGAAGTCATAAGCGATCTTTATGACGGCTTTTTAAGTGAAGAAGACCGCATTAGTAATGAGACAGGTGTAAAAATTAAACCACCCGACAGAGGTATATTAGCCCCCCTAGCAAAATGGGGTAATCCAGATGCAGGCCCCTACACTTGGCCAGGCGATGCTACCGCAGAACTTTCTGTAAAGGCAGGTATCGTAAGTCTTCCTCCAGCCCACATGAAAGGTGGTATACTTGCTTGGTCTGCCCTCGGCCATGAGACCGGAGGTCACGACCTCTTACATGCCGATACAGGTCTTATAGATGAACTCGGCTCTCGCGTTTACAACGCTGTTGTTGCAAACGGAGGAAGCACCTTCCTTGCTACCTACTGGAGAAATTGTATTGACGAGACAGCCTCTGATGTTCTAGGCGTCCTAAACATGGGTCCTGCAGCTGCTATTGGTCTTGTAGGCTATTTTAGAGGTCTCACTGGAGGGAAGCTAAGAACCCAAGGGCCTCTAACCGGTCCACATCCTATTGACATTTTAAGAGGTTATCTTGGCGCAGAAGTTGTATCACAACTCTCTTTTGCTGGTGCCGGTGAATGGTCGCAAGCGATCGAAAATGAAGTGAATAAAGATTTACAAACTATCTATATCGTTGATTCTAGAACTGGTTACTACTACAGAATTCCAGCCGATCAAGCACTTCAGAGCGTGAAAGTAGCAGCAAATACGATCATGAATACAAAGCTCAATGCTTTAGAGGGCCACTCCCTCAAAGAGATCCAAGACTGGACAGATGCCGATCAAAAAATCGTCTCTGAACTTGGCGTCCTTCTTCATAAAGCCAATGCTGATCTACCAGCAAGCTTTAAAACTCACGGCTACTACGCAACACACCTTGTAGCTGCCGGCGTCCAAGAAGCTCTTGAAAAAGGCGCAAACGTACAGGTCCTCTTTGATCGCATGATTAAACACCTAAACACCATGCATCAATATAACAAGACTTGGAAAAAGCCTACCTCATCATCTGCTGTAGATGCTGATGCAGAAGAGTCCCAAGAAGAAGCACCCCTCTCTGCTTAAAAAGCAGTAGAGTGCAAAAAAACAAAATCCCCACCGTTTAAGTGGGGATTTTTTTATAGTTTTTTAAATCATAAATAATGACCCGAATGAATGGCATTTTAAGCTCCCTTAGAAAGTACGAATATAGCTTTTGGGTCTTTTTCAGAAGAAGCTATGCGGTGAATAATTCCCTCTTCTACCATTTTTTTGAGTCTTCCTCTGGCAGCTCTACTAGTGATACTCCAAAGATTTGCAGCTTCCTTAGGGGTAATAGATCCCTTATTCTTTAATTGTTCTGTTAACAAGAATTCCCAAGGATGTTTTTTCGCTACAGCAATACGAGTAGAGTAAAGAGTTAATTTAAATTGATTGTTCATTTCTTCAATAAGAGGCTTTTGGAGTCCTTGCCTTTCACAAACCGCTAAAATTCTCTGCAAACCTGATCCCCATTGCTCAATTAAATTTAATTCTTTGAAAACACGACCTATCACTCGATTGCGTAATCTAGAAAATCCTTGCAGAGCTTTTTGAATCGTTTGACCAAAGGGAAGGCCACCTGGATTTGTAAACTCAATACGATCATCAAAAATTGCAATCTGGATATGACAACCTGTCATTGAGTAATCAGAGTGTAAAAGTGCATTTGTAAGAGCTTCTCGGATAGCAAAAGGAGGATATTCACCTACATCTTCTCTAAAAATTGGACCAATTTTGCCCTCTTTTCGAGTGTTTTTCTCAATAAAGGCAATGACTTCAGAGATAACAAAGGGAAGAGAAACGAAAATTTCTGTTTGATCGATGATTTTTTCTTTATTAGAACCTTTAAAGCACGCACATCGGATAAGAGAATCAGGGAATAGTTCCACACGATTTGCGCTAAAAAGAAGAATACCACCAATGGAAGGACATATTTTTCCATTATGACTGGAATATATGCCAAGCATTTCACATGTTTTTTCTGTAGGGAGCTTCTTAACCCAACCAAATACTATTTCAATTTGAGATTGATCAAGAGATCCTTTAGGGCAAGGTAATTCATCGTAAGTTTTGTTAGTTGCAAATAATTTTAGAGAGGAGATGGTTTCATGATCAGCTTTTCTATTCGTTGATCCAAAGCGTACATACACTCCCTTTTCAGGGCCTTCAGATTTAATATAATACGGCCCAGCAAGATGAGGAATATTTAAAACAAGCAGTTCTTTATTTCTATAAGAATGGATTTCTATGTCAGGGATTAGTAAAGGAAAGATGCTATCGGAAATCACGTTTGCTAACTTTTCTTCTTCTTCCAAAGCATTTGCTATTCCTACGATATCTTTTGTCCGATCCTTCACGCCGATAATGATTTTCCCACCAGAACTATTAGCAAAGGCCACTACTGTCTTGACAATTGCTTGTAGTCCCCATGTATTTTCTTTAAATTCAAGGGTTTTTCCCTCGCTGCGAGACAAGCACTCTTCTAACATCTGTGGACTCTTTTTAAAATTCAACTAGGAATCTAACACGGAAGAACTAGGAAGTCAAGTTCTTCCGTGTTCTTCAAATAAAAATAAAAACTTTTATATAACTATTTTAAAATAAAACAGTTACATAAATTGCTGAAGATGAACCGAATCAAGCAAAGATAGTTAGAAATTTCTAATATTAGCGCCAAGGGTATGGGGGGCGTGGTGAGGGGGTCTTCTCTTCGGGCCAGATGAGGGGAAGCTTGGATTGCTGGAGAAGAAGAAGGGCGGCTATTTGCTTTATAGCATGCGATTTGTGAAGGTGGAGCGCTGTAAAGGGGCCATCTAACTTCATCGGTATGGTGTAGTTTCTAGGAATATCTTTTAAGTTAAAGACTTTGGCAAGCACATCGGGCGTAAGACCTATGACAAGATGCGCCTTTGCTTTTTTAAGATCGATATCCCCCCAAAGGCCTAGCTCATACCTTTGGTCTATCAACATCTCACAGCGGCTCTCAAGCTTTAGCTTTCCTTGGAAAAAAGAGATCGGGGTTTTTTGGAACCAGATCATCACATCTTGATTAGGCCTTAAACGCAATTCCACGACAGAGATAAGATCTGAGAGAGTACCAAAATTACGAAATACAATCTTATTAAGGGCAAGCTCTGCCTTAGGAATCTGAATCTCTTCTATGGCAGGTCCTATGCGACAACCTTCCGCCGAAATCATAAGCTCTATATGAGTTGCCGACACAGGTTTGACAGAACTCTCTTTGAAAAGCTCATTGGAGAGAGCCTCTGTTAAAATGGCAACCACATAGCTATTTTCTGTAGGATAGAAGACCTCTTTATCGAGCCTCCCTTTGGTGGAGAGACGAAAGGTTGGGCTTGTAATAGTTGCGCGCATCTCTTTATCTTCCGCTACATAAATATCAGCATTAAACCGAGTACCCAAAATAGAAACTAAGGGAAGCTTTGGAAAGTAGCTCTGGACAAGCCTAGATGGCATCTCTTGCAAAGAGATTTTCCAATCTTTATCACCCTCTATACGAAAAGAGCCTTTTTTACCATCCGAGCTCGTAACTCCGGTTACTTTAACAACAGGTCCAGTCTCTACCTCCACCATCTCAAGAGTCGTTTTTGGATCTCCAGAGAAAGTCCCATTTACCCCACGGATTTTATGGTGCGAGGCTAATAAAGCTGTCGGAAAAGAGTCTGCCACTCTAACTTCTTGTAGAGAGAAGCTCTCCGGTAAGGAGACTTCTCTGAGCACTTGGGGCCCCTGCCAGCGAAAAGTTGCCTTAGCAAACTTGATCGGAACTTTTGCCTTTCTAGAGAGAAGCCTCTCTATAGGTGGCTTTAGAGGCGGTGTCGATAAGATATATGGTATAGAAAAGAAGAGGAGAAAAAGAGCACCTAAAAAAAGTATGTATCGCATCACTAATCCGCAATCGTGATTTCAGGAGAGAGATAAACATCTTGCACAGCGTGCAAAAGTTTTATCCCCTCTTTTAAGCTCTTTTGAAAGGCTTTGCGCCCTGAGATGAGGCCGCTTCCACCAGCGCGTTTATTGATGACAGCTGTCAAGACAGCCTCTTGTAGATCATTTTTAGCAGAGGCGCCACCAGAGTTAATAAGGCCTGCTCTTCCAGCAAAGCAGTTTAATACTTGATATCTCGTAAGGTCGATCGGATGCGAAGAGGTTAACTCAGAGTAGACTCTCTCATCTGTCTTACCAAAGTTTAAGGCAACAAATCCTTTGTTACAAACAGGAGCCTTCTGCTTGATAATATCGGCCTTTAAGGTGACCCCCAAATGGTTCGCTTGGCTTGTTAGGTCTGCTGCTAGATGGTAATCGATGCCATCTTTTTTAAAGGCGCTGTTGCGCAAATAGCACCATAAAACTGTCGCCATACCATACTCATGGGCAAGCTCAAAGGCGTTTGCTATCTCAACGATTTGGCGATTACTCTCTTCTGAGCCAAAGTAGATCGTAGCACCAACAGCTACAGCACCTAAATTATATGCCTCTTCCACAGAACCAAAGAGCACTTGATCATACCGATTAGGATAACTTAAAAATTCATTGTGGTTGAGCTTAGCGATAAAAGGAATCTTGTGAGCATACTTACGCGCGACACTTGCTAGAACACCAAAAGTGCTTGCGACGGCATTACAGCCCCCCTCTATCGCAAGCTTTATAATGTTTTCAGGATCAAAGTAGTGGGGATTTGCGGCAAAGGCGCTACCTGCAGAGTGTTCTACCCCCTGATCGACCGGTAAAATAGAGAGATAGCCCGTCTTTTTTAAACGGCCATGATCAAAAAGAGCGTGTAAATTGCGAATAACGCGGATGTTTCGATCAGAGGGAAGAAAGACACGATCGACAAAGTCAGGTCCAGGTAAGACAAGAAGCTCTTTACCAACCTTACACTTTTTAAAATTGAGGACCTCTTCTAAGTGGCTACCTAAAATCATCTCTAATTCTTGATATAACAACGCTATCTCCTTTCCCAATAAAGTTGTATCTCTTCTAAGCTCTTACCCTTTGTCTCGGGGACAAAAAAGTAGACAAAGAGGAGAGCAAAAAAACTTATGATACCAAAGCCAAAATAGGTATTAGCATAACCGACCTTTTCAATGACACCAAGAAAGGAAAAAGAGACGACATAGTTCATAAGCCAATTCATAAAGGTCGCAAGGGTGATAGCTCTACCACGAAAGGCTAGAGGAAAAATTTCTGCAACAATAACCCAAACAATAGGCCCTAAGCTAATCGCAAAGAAAATCAGATAGCTTACAAGAGCTAAGAGAGCCACTATATGGGAGGTAAAGTAAAGAGAGAGAATAAAGAGAGATACCACCATCCCCGTAAGACCGAATAGGAGCAAAAATCTTCGCCCTAACCGATCGATCCAAGGAAGTGTAATTGCCGTCACAAGAACGTTGACAGCACCAAGACCTAAGGTAGCAAAGAGTGTTGCCGAAAGAGAGTTAAAGCCAGCTGACATAAAAATTGTAGGGCCGTAGTAGATTACAGTATTGATCCCTGTAATCTGCTGAAAGATAGAGAGCAGTATAGCGATAGAGAGTGCTGACAAGAGCCCCTTGCGAAAAAGATCACTAAATTTAGCACTCTTAGCTCTTTTTGCCATCTTACGAGGCCTGTGGGTATGCTCTGCAATCTCATTTTCTACTAAAATTTTTTTCGCCTCTTTTTCTCGATGGTGAAGAAGAAGCCAAAGAGGGCTCTCTGGAATAAAAAAGAGGCTAGCGCCGCCTATGCAAGATAAAAGTAGCGCAATTTGAAAAGGCATCTTCCAATTGCCATCGGCCGCAATACCTAAATTTACTAAGTAGGCTAAGAAGATACCAAAGGTAACACACAATTGAAAAAGAGCAATAACAGCCCCTCTTCTCTCCGCCTTTGCCATCTCCGCAAGATAAAGAGGGATGACAACGGAGGCGATACCAACGCCAACGCCCGTAAAGAGCCTTCCCCACAGTAGCACATCGATTAAAGAGGTTGCAATCGATAGCAAAGAGCCGACGCCATAAAAAAAAGCGCTCGCAAAGAGAGCTATCTTTCTGCCGTAGCGATCAGCAAAGGGCCCCGCTAAGACAACACCTACTAAAGCTCCTAAAAGAATGTGGCTTACAAGCTCTTGCTTTTGCAAAAGAGTAAGCGCATAGCTCTTTTCCAAAAAGAGAATGACACCCGATAAAATAGCAATTGTATAACTAGAGAGAAGACTTAAAGCCCCGATAGAAAAAACAAGAAAAAGTTTTCGCATCTTTTACGCACGCGTGTAAGAAAAACTTACGGGTTTCCCTTGATCATAAGGAATAAGGGCATGAAAAACTTCTGGATTCTGATCAAAGACAAGCGGCAGAAAATACTTATCCCCCTCCCACATAGGCAAAGTGTGTATCTTATGAAGAGGTGCCCAAACAAGATCGCCCTCTTCATTACACTGGTAAGGTTCACCACCATACGCCTCTATCAAAAAAACAAAGCCAAGCCAATGCTGTCCATTGGGACCAAAGCCAGGCCAATTGACAGTACCACGGAGACGAATCGAATGGCACATAATTCCTGCCTCTTCAAATATCTCTCTCTTCATCCCCTGGACAATATCTTCATGAGCATCCATCTTCCCGCCGAGGCCATTATATTTACCGTAGTGAGGATCATCAAGCCGTCTGTTACGATTGACTAAAAGAACATTTTGTTTATCTGGAGATAGAACGTACCCGAGGGTACCTAAGATAGGTTGATACATATCTACCAACTATAACGAAAAGAGAGATTAATAGAGAAGGGAGAGAGAGCTTTTTTCTTTACCAGAGAGCGTCTTAATCGCTTTGCCAATGAGATCATAGCCGACTGCATCGGTAATCTCTACAAGAACAAATTCGCCCATCCCCTTTACTTTGCGCCAATCGTTTAGAATCACACAGCCGTCGATCTCAGGACACTGGCCATAAAACCTGCCGACCAAAAGACGATCAGACTCCGGATGTTTGCCATCGATAAGAACTTTTAAGAGTTTACCGATATACTTCTTTTGATTCTCTTGTACCGATCTTTGCTGGACAAGAGAGAGAGCATCAAAGCGCTCTTGTTTGATACTATCTGGTAAATGGCCCTCTAATTTTGCAGAGTAGGACTCCTCTTCTTTAGAGTATTGGAAGATACCGACATTATCGAGCTTACTCTTTTCCACAAACTCTACGAGCTCTAAAAACTGCTCTTCCGTCTCACCAGGAAAGCCAACCATCAAAGAGGTACGAATCACAACATCTGGAATCTTCTCTCTTAAATAGGCAAGGGTCGTCACAATATCTTCTTTAGAGGTCTTACGGTGCATTCTCTTAAGAACTTCACTATTGATATGCTGTATAGGCATGTCAAGATAAGGAATAATACGGCCATCTTTTTCTAAAAGCGAGACAATCGCAGGGGTAATCTCATCAGGATAGAGATAAAGAAGACGGATCCAAAAATCCCCCTCTTTCTCTAATAAAGCTGTCAATAAGCTAGCAAGACCTTCTCGCATACCAAGGTCTTTGCCGTAATCGCCAAGATCCTGCGCAATTAAGATCACCTCTTTAACGCCGCTATCAATAAAAGCGTTAAACTCCCGCACAACTTGCTCTATAGGTTTACTCTTAAGCTTTCCTTTAATCGTAGGGATAATGCAAAAAGAGCACTGTTTTTTGCACCCTTCAGCAATTTTAAGGTAGGCGTAGTGCTTGGGTGTCGATACAGTCCTTGGTATTTCGCCAAGCTGCAAAAAGCTCTTAGCATCGCCCACAAAAGCGCCGCTCTCTTGCGACTCTAGCGCCTCTACAATCTTATCGACATCGCCTGCGCTAACAAAATAGTGAATCTCTGGAAAGCGCTCTTTAAGCTCTTGTTGATTTAGGCGTACCATACAGCCTGCGACAATAATCTTCGCAGACTTCTTCTTTTTTTCTGTGATCTCTTGTAGATGTTGGTAAGCCTCATCGCGCGCTGCCTTTAAAAAGCCGCATGTATTAATAACGATATAGTCAGCCTGTTCCAAAGAGGGCGTGACACTATAGCCCGTCTTTTGTGATAAACCGATCATCACTTCCGTATCAACTAAGTTACGTGCACAACCTAAACTAATAAAATGAATTTTCTTTTCCATCTTTTAAGAAGCTACCTAGAAAAAATCTCTATCTTTCAAGCCCTGCTAGTATATAATGAATCGCTGTTGTATACAACTTTTTCTATGATCCAATATATTTTAAAAAAAATATTTACATTATTGCTAACACTATTTTTTGTTGTCACCCTCACTTTTATTTTAATGCACCTCATCCCAGGTGACCCTTTTTCGCAGGAGCAGGCCGTGCCAAAAGAGATTAGAGCTGCCCTCTTCTCTCATTACGGACTTGATCAACCCATTCATATACAGTACGTTAAATACATTAAGGGGCTGCTAACTGGCAATCTTGGCCCCTCCTTTAAATATGAAGGAAGAACCGTAAATGATATTATTCGCGACAGCTTTCCTATCTCTGCCCT
>JAFEGE010000003.1 GCA_018240105.1 Verrucomicrobiota bacterium
GAGCCTTTCTAACTCGAGAACGAAGGTGTGGCGCGCTAAGATAGAGGCTGCTGCGACGACGGGGTCGCTCTCTCCCTTATGCCTTTGTGTAAGGGTTACCTCTATTGATTTCTTTTTAAGAGCATTGGCAACGACATATTCGTGGGCAAATTGGTCGATAAGGACATTGTGACAGCCGGTCTTTGCGATTAGATTTTCGATAGTTTTTGCATGGCCCCAGGCAAGAAGGCTATTGAGATTCTTAAAAGTTTCGTAGAGGGGATTGTACTTCTCTGGCGAGATACGGATGATGTCAAATTTAAACTCTTTTTGTATCTGGAGCGAGAGTTTTGCAATAGAGCTATCTTGTAACTGCTTGGAGTCTTTTATCCCCATGTCGATGAGGCGCTGTATCCCGTCTTTATCAGCATAGACGCCAGCAACACACAAAGGACCAAAGAGATCACCTTTGCCAGATTCATCGATACCAATCTTCGGTGTAAAATCGATCGAGAGAGCGGGGTGTGAGTAGGTGAGGGCGCCTAAAATTTCTGGCTCTAAATAGTAACGAATAAAATCATCACTATTTTTTCCCTGGACGACTAGCTTGCCAGATTCATATAAAGTGACAGAGAGCCCCTCTTTCTTTGCTTGAAAAACGGCGTAGGGGATCTTGTCTAGGGTAAAGCCTTGCGCAAGGAGATCCTCTTTAAGGCGCAAAAATCGGTCTTTAGAGAGTTCGGTGACAAAGGAATGGGGGGCCATCGTTTTTATGTAGGGGTATACGCTCCTTTTGATCATACAGATCATACCCGAGATTGCGCATAATTGTCTATTTCAGGTACGCTTAAATTTTTGTTGCCGGTAGGGAGCTATGGTCATAGATGCAAAAAAGATGGGTGCAATCTTTCGCACAAGGCGAGAAGAGCGGAATTTGTCTTTGAAGGAAGTCGAGAGTTCAACCTCGATTCGAACGACGTATTTACAAGCAATTGAAGAGGGGTCTATCGATAAGCTTCTCTCAACAGTATACATGTATGGCTTCACGCGGCAATATGCTTTGTACTTAAATCTCGATATGGAAAAGATCGTTAAAGAGTATCCCGAGCTCTTCAAATTACCTAAAGAGACACCAGAATTTGCCTACGGCATCGGTACATTAGAGAGTCGCAGCAGCATGCATCGCGGCCAAAGGCTTCCTAAAATGCTCTGGGTCGGGGTTGGGGTTGTCCTCCTCTTGCTTCTTTTTTGGCTTGGCAAAGCTTTAGGAGTCTTATAAAGTTATGAAGGAGATACTCGGCGATTTTCGGATTTTACGTCAAATTGGTAAAGGGCCTCTCGGTGAGACATACCTTGCAGAGCATAAATTTTTAAAAAAGCGCTACGCCATCAAAGTTCTTCCAGGAGAGCTTTTTCAAAACGAGGGGTTTTTAAAGCGTTTTGAAAAAGAGGTAGAAAATCTTGCAAAGCTTGAACATTTAAATCTTGCGAAAGTCCATAGCGTCTCTTTGCAAGATAACAATTACTTCATCATCTCTGACTATATAGCTGATGCAGAGAATCTCTCTTCCTATTTAGGCTCTTTAGATAGTAGACTCTCAGAAAAAGATACGCTCGCTCTCTTAAAGCAGATTGCTTATGTATTAGATTACCTTCATAAAGAAAAAACCTCTCATGGTGGGCTTAAGTTAAATAATATTCTTGTCAAAAAGGCAGAGGATGAGATCCCTCATCTTTACCTTACAGATGCAGGATTATCGTCCATTGTAGGCTCCGGTAAGATTGTTACAAAAGCGTACCAAATGGTTGCTGAAACCTTAAATGTAGCACCTCATCTAAAAAGCGAGACGATCTACTCTGCTAAAGAGATCGATCCAAATGTTTTGCCAAAGCTACACCGCTCTTTTTTACAAACCTATGCTTTTTTAGCCCCCGAGCAAAAAGTCGGTGGAATTAAAGATAAAATCGGTCCAAAGAGTGATATCTACGCCTTTGGTGTTTTAACCTATTTCCTTTTAACAGGTACCTTCCCTGAGGGCTATTTCCCCATGCCTTCTAAAGTCTTGCCAGGCCTTCGTTTTGATTGGGATAGATTGATTAAAGCAACGATGCACCAAGACGCAGAGGATCGCTTAGACACTTTAATGCCTCTCATGGAGTCTCTCTCGGGAAAACCTGTAAAAGAGCTCAAAGAGGTGGAGGTAGAGATTGAAAAATTTGTACCTGAACAAAGAGTCTTAACAAGAGAGCCTACAGCGCCCCGCACCTTTAAGATGGCAACCGCTGTGAGTACAGCTCCGTTTGCAACTACCTCTTCTGTCACAGAGAAAAAGCCTGTCATCAATCCATCTGAGATGAAGAGATTAGAGTTTGATGCCGATCCTGGCGCTATTTTTCAAGCTCCACGTGTGGTGGCTCCTTACAGACCAAAAGAAGATGTTGTAAGAGAGATCCAACCTATGCTTACCGAAATGGTAGTGATAGAGGGCGGGGAAGTTTGTCGCGGTAGCAATGTGGGAGCTCGCGATGAAAAACCTAGACATAAGATCTATATAGAAAGCTTTGCTCTCGATGTCCACCCTGTAACTAATGAGCAGTTTGTCCGATTTTTAGAGGTAATGGGTGGCGAAAAAGATAGCAACAATAGTGACATGTTAGCTTTAAAAGAGTCGCGCATCAAACGCCTTGGCGGCCGCCTTAGCATTGAATCTGGTTACGCAAAACATCCCGTTGTTGGTGTGAGTTGGTATGGGGCTCTTGCTTATGCAAAATGGGTCGGGAAAAGATTACCTACCGAAGCAGAGTGGGAAGTTGCTGCTAGCGGCAACAGTGAAGAGCATATCTATCCCTTTGGCCTCGATATTGAGCGCTCTGAGGCAAATTTTTTCAACTCTGATACAACCCCCGTTATGAGCTATCCAGCGAGCAGTATTGGTCTCTACGACATGTCGGGTAATGTCTATGAGTGGTGTGAAGATTGGTATGGCTATAATTACTATGAGCACTCTCTACAAGAGCCAACAAGTCCTAAAGGTCCTCCGCAAGGTGTCTACCGGGTTCTTCGTGGCGGCTGTTGGAAGAGTCTTAAAGAAGATTTAAGATGCTCCCATCGCCATAGAAATAATCCCGGCACTATGAACCGAACTTACGGTTTTAGATGCGCAGCCGATACAAAGTAATTTTTTTACTTATAGTTACTAAAAACGCTTTTGCTGCTAGTTATACATGGGACGGTACCACAGCTGAGTGGACAACGAATAGTAACTGGACCCCCTCAGGCCCTCCGGTTATAAACGATACTGCTATTTTTTCTGATGCAGCGCCAAATAAGGCCGTCAGCTCTAGCGGTCCTATGACAGCGGGGCAGCTTACCTTTACAAGCAGTGATCCCTATTCGATTACATCAGGCTCCTCTCTTACTTTCGATAATATTGGCGATGCGATCATTAATGTCTCTACACTGCCGACAGCAAATCACGCCCTATTTTGCCCTGTCATTTTAAACGATACCTTAAGGCTCACAGGAGCCGCTGGCACCATCTTTGAAATGCACGGCCCAATCTCAGGAAACGGCGGTATCATAGTAAATACCGATTTACAACTTTTTTCAGCAAATAGCTTTGCAGGCTCCTTAACCGTATTTGGAACCTTAGATTTACAAGCAGATAATGCTATTCCGTCCGGCAATGCTGTTACGCTTTTTGGTCAGGTGTTAAAAATGAATAACACAACCCAGACTGCTGATCTCGAAGGTATTGTGGGCAGTATCGATTTGGGTACGGGAACTCTGACCCTACAAAATTCAGCTTCAAGAAACTATGTCAATCCGATTAGCGGTACAACCGGAACTGTTAATATAGATATAGGCAATTTTACCCTAATTTTCTCCGGTAACAATACCTACCAAGGAACTACAAATTTGCAAACGGGGGTGTTTGTCTTAGGTAGTTCTTCTGCTTTGGGCACAAGCTCCTTTAATATGAGTAGTGGCACCGTTTTCAATATGAACGGCTTTAGCCGCACCTTCACGGCTACTAATTTTTCTGATACCTCTGGCTCTTTTATAGCGTTAGGAGGAGCTCAAGTGACCTTTGATACAGCGGCCCCCCTTACAGTCCACAGCCTTATAAGTGGGAGCGGCTCTTTAGTTAAAGGGGGAGGAAGTAGTTTAACGCTTTCGGCGACCAATACCTATACAGACGGGACAACGATAAATAGCGGCGCTGTTGTTGTAGGGATAGACAATGCGTTACCTGACGGGAAAGATCTAACCTTTCTTTCTGGCACCCTAAGTTTAAGTGGTTTTAATCAAAATATTGGCAATGTAGTAAGTAATCCTGGTACTAGTATCAATCTACAAAGCGGGTCTTTAGGGATTCTTGCTACAACACCTTCTGTTTTAGTAAGTAATTTGGTTGGCCCGGGGATACTCAATCAAAGAGGTCCAGCGACGCTTACGATTTCCGGGACAAATACCCATACTCTTACTAATATAAATAATAGCACTCTCATTATTGGATCTAAAGATGCCTTGTTAACAAATAGTAGTGTAATTCTCCAGGGCGTGGATAGCTTTTTAGATTTTAATAATTTTGATGCTACGCTAGCTACTTTTACTGCGTTCGCAGGAGCCAATATAAATCTCGGTAGCGCCACTGTTACATATACAGGTTCGGGGGTTGGTATCAATAATATGAGAGGTTCTATTACAGGTACACAAAATAGTACCTTGGCAAAAGTGGGCACAAGAACATTCTTTCTTGGTGCTGTTAATAGTTATGGGCAAACGATAAGCTCAGCAGGTATTTTACGAACAGGTGTCGTAGGCGCCCTTCCTTTTGGTCGCCCTGTAACTCTTACAGGGGGTACTCTGCAGCTTAATAATTTCGATCAAACCGTAGGTGCTTTTACAGGAGCTTCTGGCGCAACACTCTCTCTTGGTACAGCAACTCTTACAGTTGCAACAGAAACAGATTGTACAATAGCCTCTACTATAACAGGTACAGGTAGACTCATAAAAAGTGGTAGCGGGGCGCTCTCTTTAACGGGATCCGGGGATTTAGTAGAGGCTACTGTCTCACAAGGAGATCTTCTTGTTAATGGCTCTTTAACGTCGCCTATAACAGTTGACGGGTCTGGTCGACTTGGAGGTATAGGTACCATCACAGGGGATGTGGTTGTAAATGGTACGATGGCTCCTGGTAATTCTATCGGCACAACGACAATTATAGGTAACTACACACAAAGTAGTGGCTCTACCTTTGAAGCCGAGATAAGCCCAAATGATGCGGATCTTTTAGATGTCTCCTTAGCTGTGACGATTGAGCCAAATGCTAACCTTAACATAGTGATAACGCCGGGAAGCTACCTACCTACAACTTATACCATCATCAATGCAGCCTCTGGGGTTACAGGCACTTTTCAAAATGTTATTAAAACGGGCAGTATCTTTGTAAACCCAACGCCTATTTATCTAGCAACTCAAGTAGATCTCGAACTAACAACAATCCCTTTAAATCAGGTTTTTACAAGCGGTAATACAGCTGCAATTGCCTCTTGTCTTGTAGGTAGTATACCTGCAAATACACTCCTGTCTCATATCACATCTCTTTTAAGTGAGAGTACATCCTTAATAGAGGCTGTTGAGCTCATTGAGACGCTAAACCCCAACCCTATTAAAACTCTGACCCTTGCGCAAGAAGAGAGCTCCTTTCTTTTACAGAGCCTTATTCGTAATCGGATGGTACAGTTTACAGAGTCTAGTAACTGTCCTCTCCAGGCAGGATTAAACTTATGGCTTGATGGGACCTATGAAACGAGTCGACAAAAATCTAAAAAAGACCTTATCGGCTACCACACTGATGGTGGAATTCTCGCTCTAGGGCTTGATTACCTCACAGAAGAAAATCTCTTTTTTGGGCTCTCTGTTGCTTATAGCTCGAGTCATCTCTCTTTTAATAACAGCCGGGGTAGTGGCCATGTCAATGGTTATTTTGGGAATCTCTACACAGGGGTTTATAATACCTTTGCCTTTGCAAATCTATCTCTTCTTGGCGCTTACGTAGACTATATAGCTCATCGAAATATCAATGTAGAGCCTATCTATAGCGCTTACAGTCACCACGGTGGCGGCGAGTTTGATGCAGCGCTAGACATTGGCCTATACTGGCAAGATAGCCATTTCTATGTCAGTCCCTACATTCTACTCGACTACCTTTTTCTACAAGAAGATAGCTTTAAAGAAAAAAGAGCCGGCAATGCGGGTGTCTCTGTAAGAAGCTGTCACTACAATGTTCTTAGAAGCTTTTTAGGTCTTGATCTAAACTATAACTACACGATTAAAGAAAACCCAGCCTCGCTCCAGCTTGGTCTTGCCTATGGCTATGAGGC
>JAFEGE010000040.1 GCA_018240105.1 Verrucomicrobiota bacterium
CTATGCTGAAAAAAACTTAATTGTTGGCAGCTATGTACCTGCTTCAAAAGAGCATCCAGATTGCTTTTATCGCGTGATGGCTGAGCTTATAACGGGAGGAGGCCAGCTTGGTTTTTTCCTTGTCCCCGCCACAAAGACCATGAAGATCCCCCCGATTCGATTGACGAGGGGCTCTCCTATAACTCCGTTAAAGCTTGATTTTATCTCTCATGCGATCACCGATTTAGAGCCAGATATTGGTCGAAGAGGCTATGAATCAGGCCTTCCTTATCAGCCCTTTATTGATGAGATTTTTAAAGAGCCGTGTATGGAGATCGGCTTTAGTATTGGAGGGACGATTGCGCAGTGGCGCGCCTCTGAAAACCCTAAAAACATCTCCTCTTTGTGGCTCTTTAAATCGCCGGGCGTCCCTAAGTTTGTATGGGAAAATTTTAATAAAAAAGTCGCGACTACAAAAGAGTCCATGGACTTACATATCTTTCGTGCAAGGCGCGATCTTGTTCCTTATGTAGGTGAATACTGCCTCGGTTATAAGGCCCCCTCGCTTGTAAATGTCTACCTCTATCTCGTCGGTACCTCGCGTATGAACCCCCATCTTTACGATCTAAAAGATCCTAAAAATAGGGAGATCGAAAGGGTAGAGGGGGAGGCTATCAACGATATTTTAAATAATGAAGGCCACAGCTTTCTGGAAAAGGGACGAAAAGGGGTGGGTAAGCATATTTTAGTCCCCCTTTTAGAAAAAGCAAAGAAGGTCTTTCACCTTCATACCACAGGGCCTATCGTCTCGCGTGTTGGCTTGTGGTTTGAGGAAAGGCCCTCTATAGAGAAGCCCTACACTTCTATTCGTCGGTATACACCAAATGCTTAGAGGGAGGCGAGCTTAACTTCTAGCTCTTCTTTCTTTGTTTGTGATAATTTTAGATCGGTGCGTGCCTCTTCTACAACGGCAGGGGGGGCTCTAGAGATAAACGATTCACTCGCAAGCTTAGTAGAGAGCGACTCAATGCGCTTACTCTCCTTTTCAAGCTCTTTGACAATTCTTTCTTTCTCTTTTTGTAAGAGCTCCTCTGGTAGAGGGACAAAACATTTCCCATTTTGTATGTGAGCCGTTGAAGCAAAAACGGCTGGTAGCGCACTCTCTTGCACAAAATGGATCGAGCGAATCCGAATAAGAGAGGATAAGACGCCCTTATTTTGTTCCAAAAGAAGAGCCTCTTCCGATGGGGGGAAGACTAGGTAGAGATCGATAGAGCTATTTGTCGGGATCTGCATCTCGCCTCGTAGATTCCGTATAGCGTGGACGGCTTGCATAACAAAGGCAAATGCACTCTCACTTTTTTCATCTTTTTCAAAGAGCGGCTCTGGGAATGGGGTAAGGAGGAGGGATTCTTGTGAGAGTGTTAAACATAGATCTTTCATTACAGCGTCATGGCTCTCTTCCGAAGGCAGTTTTGGAAAGACTTTCTTCGCATGCGAAAAAATCTCTTCTGTCACAAAGGGGGCGATCGGGTGAAGGAGTCGTAAGAAGGCTAGAAGGAGTGTGCGTAAGAGCATCTCTTTCTGACCGCGAAGAGGGCTTTCCTTCTCTTTGGTCGAGAAGAAAGGTTTTGTTGTCTCTAAATAGTAAGCGCAAAGCTCATCCCAAAAGAAGTTGTAGAGTTTACGTAAAGCTTCTGCGAAAAGGTAGTTATCAAGGGAGGCTTTAACTACTGTGATAGTATCGTGTAATTTTGAAAGAATCCAGCGGTCATCAAGAGTGAGAGCCTTCTTATCTAGAGGCTGCCAAGAGTCGGTTTTGGATTGCATAAAGATAAAGCGCGAGGCGTTCCAAAGTTTATTCGAGAAGTTTTTAAACTCTTCAAACTTACGAACATCGAGATCGATCTCTTTGCCGTGTGTTACACTAGAGCAAAGGGCCATCCTTAGAGCATCAGTACCGTAGCTAGTAAGGATTTCGATCGGATCTATGACATTGCCCTTAGTCTTGGACATCTTCTCCCACTTGGAGTGGACATCTTTTGGAACAGGCTTACCTTCGAGTTCATAGGAGAGGCGCTCTTTCGGGGGTAGATAAGCGATATTGCCATCTTTAGTTTCGCGCCAGTAGGATTTTGCATAGATAAGGCCGTGGATAAAGGTCTCTTTAAAGGGGACCTCTCCTTTGATGTACTTACCGGCTAGGATCATACGAGCAACCCAAAAGAAAAGAATGTCATGGCCTGTGATAAGGGTAGCGGTCGGATAGAATTTTTTAAGGTCTAAAGTTTCATCAGGCCAGCCGAGGGTCGTAAGAGGCCAAAGAGCAGAGGAAAACCATGTATCTAAAACGTCCTCTTCTTGTATCCAATCATGGGGAGCCTTTAAAACTTCTGGAGGGAGACCCTCATCGATAAAGCAGATCATCTTTTCAGGATCTTCTCTATGGTACCAAACAGGGATGCGATGGCCCCACCAAAGCTGCCTAGAGATACACCAGTCGCGGATATTTTTGATCCAATGAAAATAAACCTTATCCCACATCTCCGGAGCAATTTTAACAGCGCCGCTTGTAACAGCGTTCATAAGGTCTTCTTTAAAGGGCTCCATTCTTACGAACCACTGCTTGGAAAGAAATGGTTCTACAACCGATTTAGAGCGATAGGAGAGGCCAACTTTGTTGAGGTGGGGTACTTTTTTAACTAAAAAACCCTCTTTTTCTAAACGGGAGACAATTTTTTCTCTGGCCTCTTCTAGGGTTAGACCCTGATAGATGCCGCTATTTTCATTTAACGTGCCGTTTGGATGGAGGATATTGATCGCCTCTAGATTGTGGCGCTGTCCTATCTCATAGTCATTGAAATCGTGAGCCGGTGTTACTTTTAACGCACCTGTACCAAAATCTGGATCGACATAAGAGTCGCCGATAATAGGAATGAGGCGCTCGGTAAGGGGAAGTTTGATCTTTTTTCCTATAAAGTGCTTATAGCGTGGATCATCGGGAGAGACTGCAACAGCTGTATCGCCAAGCATTGTCTCTGGCCTTGTTGTCGCGATCGTAATGGTCTCATCA
>JAFEGE010000041.1 GCA_018240105.1 Verrucomicrobiota bacterium
GCAATAGAAATAGGATGATCCGTTGTCATGATAGAGCCACCGAGGCTTACACTACCACCTGTCTGTGTGTAACTCCCAGAGGCGCTCGTATTAACGCCAACACCTACAGTTAACGTGCCACTATTGGCAAAAGTAACAGGGCCGCTGCTTGTTGTCGTAATAGCGCTATTTTGAAGGATTGTTGTGCCCGCTATAGAGACCCCCAAAGCCCCGCTCGTTTGGATAGCCCCTGCAATGGTTGTCGTGCCTGTACTTGCAAGCTGTGAGAGAGAACCTAGAGTTGCCGCAGGATAAGCAACACTGGCAACACTTGTTACAACAAGACTCGAGAGATTAGCCGTATTGCCGATAAGCCCACCAAACGTGATATTCCCCGCCCCTGCGGTTAGCTGTAGCGACTGGTTTCCATTTAAGTTATCAGAAAAACTAATATCACCACTACCTGCTCCTGAAGAGATCGTTGTAGATCCAGCAAGAGTTACAGCATTCGCAAAAGAGATGTTCTGATTTTGCGTAGCAAGGCTGCCAGCTAAAGAGACAGAGCCGCCACCGCTTTGCGTAAAGGCTCCAGCAATACTACTGCTACTTACGTTAAGTGTTAAAGATCCGCTATTAGTAATAGAGAGTGGCCCTGCATTTGTTGTTGTGATACCACCTGTTAGCGAGAAAATCCCGCCTGTAAGGCTGATACCTGCCCCGCCAGTCGTTGCAAGATTGCCTAAAATAGTCGTGCTGCTACCAGCTGTTTGCGTGATCGAAGAGGCAGAGATAGCATGAGCTGTAAAGACCCCTGCATCTATAATCGTCAAAGCATCGATTGGTTGAGCGCCAACACTGCCGGCAAAGGTAACAGCGCCGCCACCTGTATCGATTGTGAGGTCATACGGCGCAACAAGATTGTTCGTCACATCACCTGTAAAGAGAACGCTCTGTCCAGTCGCCGATGTGTCGATAGTGATATCGCTTGCAAGCGTCGCCTTCTGTGCAAAAGAGACAGCGCCACCTACAACAAAATCCCCAGCAAGAGTTACTTCACCAGATCCGCTTTGGGTTAGAGCACCACTAATAGTGTAAGTAGAGTCACTAAAAGTTACTGTACCACTATTATTAATAAGAAGAGGGCCAGAGCCTGCTGTCGTAATGTTACCTGTAAGATTGATAGCGGCCCCCGCTATATTTATCCCATTAAGCCCACTTGTTGTAATAACATCAAAGGTGCTGTTGGCATTCGGGGGCGTTACTGTAAGTGTTGCTGCTGTGATAGGAGATGCTGTGATCGCACTTGCGCTTTGGATAGTGATATTGCCTAGAGCAGCACCGCCGCCCAAAGCGCCTCCAAATCCAATCGGATGGCTTCCTGCCGCAAGTGTCAGATCAAAAGTACCATCTATGGTGCTAGCAAAAGAGATCGCCTCCCCTGTCGTTGTTACTGTGTTAATGGAGAGCGGGCCATTTAATGTAAGCGCCCCTGCAAAAGAGACTGCCTGGTCAGGGGTGACAATACTACCACCGATCGTAACAGAGCCTGCGCCTATCTGCTGGAGACCACCAGCTATCTGCAAGCTTGTTCCAGGAGCTACTGTCAGAGCGCCGCTATTGTTTAGGACCATCGGGCCACCATTTAAGGTTGTAATAGCGCCTGCTAGATTGATCACAGGCGTTTCGATCGAAATGCCCGCAGGATCAGCCGTTTGGATACCGGAGGTGATGGTTGTTGTACCGCTGTTATTAGAAACGGTAAAAGAGCCGACAGCAAGGGTGCTGTTTACTGTAACGTCAATACCATTTTCTATGGTGATTGCCTCTAGAGAGGTTACAGCGCCAACAGGAGCATTGAAGACAACAGAGCCTGTGCACGGGTTAAAATCAAAAGCTAAACTATCACCAGGCCCACTAGCATCGACTCTTTTATTGAAGGTAACGGTACCGGCCCCACCGCAGCTGTAATTGATATTCCCCTGTATGACTACGGGTGAGTTATAAGTAACATTGCCACTCGTTTGATCTGTAGAGATCGTAACAACGGTTGTAGAGTTTACAACGAGGTTATCAGCAAAGACGTTACTACCTGCTACAGGAGGAGGAGAAATTGTCGTAGCCGTCAAAGTTACATTATCAAGATTATCTCCTAAAGCCCCTATCTGTACGAAATTTAGATTACCCGTGTCAGCATCTACCGTCAGGCTATTACCCGGGCCAACAACCGGTGTGAGGGTGATATTACCACCAGAACTATCGATAGAGAGATCACTACCAATAAGCTGTATGGTGCCCGTTACAAAGGTAATCGGAAGAGCGTTCGATCGGATCTGTGTTAAAGTGCCAGATGTTATATTAAAATCACCGGCGGCTGTATAGCTTTGTAGGCCATTGCTATAAGCTGATCCTGTAAAATCAATATTACCCCCGGCCACAAGAATTGTATTTCCTGTAGCGCCAATACCAGTAGAGCCAAGCCCCTTCCAGCTGATATCATCTCCTGTCAGGTTGATATTCTGAAACGGTGTAGCACCGCCTAGGACATCTGTTATTGTGATATCGCCCCCATCAGCGCTCATAACAAGATCGTACCCGGCTGCATCGCCATTTAGCGTGCCTGTAATGGTAATATTGCCACTTCCTGTACCTGTTGAGAATGTATAAGAGCCATTAACTGTTATGGGTCCAGTTAAAGCAATGGCGCTACCCTGTGTTGTGATATTGCCGTCGACTAAGACAGCTACGGAGCCAGTTTCCTGTACAGGTCCAGTCGATTGTAAAGGAAAATTTTGAGAAATAGTAGCGCCAGAGGCATTCAA
>JAFEGE010000042.1 GCA_018240105.1 Verrucomicrobiota bacterium
ATTTTTGAGCAGGTTTTCTAAGGAATTTTGAGAGCATATGTGTACATATGGTCGAAAAAATCCTTAAAAAAGATGCCAAAAAAAGGCATTTTAACAAGCGAATGGGGTTTTGAAAGAAGTCTATTAACTTACAAGAATTCAGTTGCTTTGATGCAACAAAGCTATCTGCAGCAAAGATAGCTATTTATTATATATTAAATTGAGAGAGCTCTCTAGTGTCAACTTCTTGGAGGAGAAAGCGTTAGGACTTCATAGCCAGTTGGCGTAATGAGGATCGTGTGCTCCCACTGAGCGCTGGGCTTTCCGTCGATCGTGCGTGCGGTCCACTGATCCGATGCGATGACGGCCTCTTTTTTACCAACGTTGATCATCGGTTCGATGGTGAAGGTCATTCCGGGAGCGAGGGGAATATCGGTCTTGTTACGGTGGTGGGGTATGTGAGGCGCCTCATGAAAACCGACGCCGACGCCGTGGCCTACAAAAAGATCTACGACGCTACAACCATTTTCTTCAGCACAGTCTGTGATGGCATCGCCAATTTCGTAGATGGGAAGACCCGGTTTTAAAATGCCGATAGCACGCATCAAGCAGTCATAAGATGTTTGCATCACTCTCTTTTTATCGGGAGAGAGGTTACCGATCGCTACCATAGCACTGCAGTCACCATAGTAGCCGTTTAAGATCGGAGAGACATCGATGTTCAGGAAGTCGCCCTCTTTTAGGGGGGTGTCGTTTGGGATACCGTGGCAGATAACTTCATTAAGAGATGTGCAGATCGCTTTTGAAAAAGGGGGATCGCCATAGCCTAGGGGAGCGGGGATAGCCTTATGCTTTTTATGAAGCTCTACTGCTAGTTCATTTAATTGATTTGTCGTCACACCCTCTTTTGCAAAATCGCAAAGCTCTTGGAGGATTTTGGCAGCGAGGTGACACGCTCTACGGATCCCTGTAATTTGCTCTTCGGTCTTAAGAAGAATATTGTACTGCTTCTTATACTGCTCTCGGAGAGCTTCAAAGGGAAGAGCTGTGTCTATGTGGGGCCAGTGGCACTTTTTCCATTTTGCGCCGCTACCACACCAGCAAGGATCATTACGTGAGAGGGTCATGATATTATCTTAATAGATAACTTGTTTTAAAACAAGGCCTTCAGCCGGTGCTGAGACGCCCCCAAGAGATCGTTTTTTCTCTTGTAGCATACGCGAGATGATCTCTCTCTCGAGTTTGCCTTCGCCTATATAGACAAGAGTACCAACGATGTTACGCACCATTTTATAGAGAAAGCTCGTACCTTTAATGCAAAAGGTAAGGCCGTTTGGATTTTTATCGATCGTGATAGATAAAATCTCTGTAACAGTTTTTTTTACCTCTTTACGGTGGTTGGCGAAGGCTGAAAAATCATGGACCCCTAAAAGGTCAGAGCTTGCTAGGCGCATCGCTTCTAAAGAGAGCTCTTTGGGATAGTGCCAGAAAAAGGGGGCTTCTAGGGGGTAACAAACGGGGCGTGTGATGATCTTATAGTGATACTCCTTGGAGAGGGCATCAAGGGTTGGATGGAAGCTCTCTTTCTCTTCGCTAATCGAAAGGACACGAATATCGCGGGGGAGATAGCTATTTAAAGCAGCTACGATTTTAGGCAGTGGAACCGGTTTTAGAAAGGTAAAGGCGATTACCTGCCCCTCGGCATGGACCCCTCTATCGGTGCGGGAGGCAGAGGAGAGGGTAATTTTTTCTTGAGAGAGGCTAAAGAGAGCCTTTTCAAGCTCCTCTTCTATGCTAGGACCCTCTTTGGTCTTTTGCCAACCAAAATAGGCTGTTCCTTCGTAGGCAACGATAATCTTCAATTTCATAGGAAGAGAGTATAACAGCCTCTAAGTTAAAAGAGGGAGAATCGTTTTAGAGAGATTTCTGGAAAATTCTTAGGCCGTTTAAAAACATATTGATAGCGAGTAGAATAAGAACGAGTCCCATCAGACGTTCGAGCGCCTTTAGACCACGCTCGCCAAGCCATTTTTGTAGATAGGTGGAGAGATAAAGAACAACGCTTGAGGCAAGCCAGGCGATAAATATGGATAAATAGAGCATCCAGATCGAGGGTACTTGTAGAGCGTAAATCATAACCGCTGCTAAGGTTGAAGGGCCTGCAATGAGAGGTACAGCTAAAGGAAAAATAAGGGGTTCGCCCTCGCCTGTAAAGGTATTAGCCATAGACCCTTTTTCTGGAAAAATCATCTTTACGGCCATGAGAAATAAGACGATAGCGCCGGCTAAAAAGATCGACTCTTTAGAGATTTCTAAAATTCTAAGAAAGCCTTCTCCTAGAAAAGCAAAGAGACAGATAGTAAAGAGGGCAATTAAGAGTTCACGCAAGAGGATAAAGCGTCTTTTTTTCTCGCCAAACTCTTTTAAGATAATAAGATAAATAGGAATGTTGCCGAAAGAGTCCATCAGAAGAAATAGCGTAAACGAGATCGAGAAAATCTGATCAAACATATCTTTTAACTAACAGAAGAGAATTTTTTGCAGCTATGAAAAAAGGTAAGAATTTTCTCAAATTGCTTAGGTGGTGGCTCTTTTAAAAAAAGAAGATACTCCTCGTTCTTTTCAAAGCCGGCTTTTGTCCAATTAGCTGAGCCTGTTACAAATGTATCATCTATAAGGGCGCATTTGTGGTGAAGTAGCCCCGGTCCTATATTTACAAAAACAGGAACCCCTTTTTCTAAAAGAAGAGTCTTACTTTTTCTAGAGGCGCTCTTTGTTTGTTTGCGATCTAAAAAAATTTCGACTAAAACACCTCTTTCATGGGCTTTTATAAGCTCCTCTGTAATAGAGGGGTGTGTAAAAGTGTATTGCGCTACATAGATTCTTTTTTTCGCATTTTGTAGGAGAGCTAAAAGAGTTAGAAGAGCCTCTTTTTTATGGGTTGGTAGGGGGTAGTAGGTAATATTGTTACTTTGCCATATCTTTTCTTCTAAAACCGCTTTGACAAGGGAGGGAGAGTAAAGGGAGATAAGGTTATTTTTATGTAGATGAAAGGCTGAGGGGGTAATATTGGTAGAGCCGAGAAGGAGGAGATCCTTATCTATAAGTAGGATCTTACGATGCATGAGAGAGCTTTTTTTGTGCGGATAGAGCGTAATGTTTTTTGGAAGGATGTTTCGCTCTTTAGCATCTAAAGCTACATGGACAGAGACACCTTGTTCGTGGCTTTTTGCTAAAAGAGAGGCGATGTCGAGATCGGTAATGCCAAAGCTAGAGAGGAAAAGAAATTCTTTGGCTTGGCCCAAAGCTTTTGCAAGTAAATATTTTAGATCGTCGCCGAGTTCAGAGAAGTAAAGAGTGTAGGTCTCTTCCTTTTGAGGGAAAGATGTGGAGAGAGAGGTGGTTATATAATAAAAAATAAAAGATATCCATCCGAGGAGACAGATACCCTTTATAAGAAATTCTACAACTCTTAACCTAAGCGCTTTAATGTTTTATCGAGGCCCACTTTATCGATGATGCGTAGGGCGTGCGCAGAGACTTTCAATGTGATGAATTTTTTTTGAGCAGCTGACCATAAACGCTGTACGAATAAATTTGGACGGTGCTGTCTTTTGCTGGAACCTGTGATTTTAAGGCCGATCCCTTTTTGCTTTTTGGCAATACCACGGTAGCAATAAGTTCTACCTTTTCCAAACCGTTTCCCTGTAACTTCACAAACACGTGACATAAAAAAACCTTTTTTCCCATGAGGATAGCACACTATCTACAAAACATACAATAAAATAGTTGTGAAATAAGAGACTAGGATATGATAAAAGAATGGATGAGATCGACACGCAGAAGTCTGTTTCCAAATCTGCTGCACATTTTATTACAGGAACTTTTATCAGCCGCTTTACAGGGATGATAAGAGACCTTTGTATGGCCTATTTTTACGGCACTTCACCTGCCGTAGCCGCATTTTTAATCGCTTTTCGCCTTTCAAATTTATTGAGACGTCTTTTAGGCGAAGGGGCTCTTCTCAACGGGTTTATACCTTTTTTTGAAGCTAAACGTAAGGAAAGCCCTAAACGAGCGGCCGAATTTTTTAGAGACCTCTTTTGGTCCCTCTCAATTATTGTTATTTTAATTTTAATTGGGGCAGAGATTCTTCTTGTGACCTTCTTAATTTTTTCCGATATCAGCCCCGGCGCCCGTGAGATTATGCAAATGACGGCCGTTATGTTGCCCGGAATCTTTTTCATATGCCAATTTGGCTTATCGATGGCCCTCTTAGAGTGTGAAAGAAACTTTTTTATTCCAGGCGTTGCGCCGGTTGCTTTTAATATCGTGTGGATTGCAGCGATCTTTCTCTTTCATAATTTTTCCCCCTTCAGCGCTATGCTCGGTATCTCTACTTCTATTGTGATGGCATTTTTTCTCCAGTGGTGGGTAACTATTCCCCATGTTAGAAACTATATCCAGCAGTTTCTCTCCTGGCGAGAGTGGATGACGCCACATATTTTTGCCCCCGAATTGAAAAATATGGTCTCTCCACTTCTCTTTGGAGTTGTAGGGGTTGCAGCGATGCAAATCAATAGCGCCTTTGATATCATTATTGCTCGATTTGCCTCTTTAGAGGGGCCGGCTTACTTAAGCTATGCCCATCGCTTGCAGCAGCTTCCGCTCGCACTCTTTGGGATTGCGATCGCCTCGGCCTTATTACCGCCCTTTACTAGAGCTGTAAAAGAGGAGAATCATGAAAGGTTTAAATCACTCTTATCCTTTGGATTACTACGTACCTATAGCCTTCTTTTTCCAGGAACCATTGCAATCTTTGTTTTAGGATGCGCCTCTGTTAATCTCTTATATGGACGCGGCCTTTTCACAAATGTATCAACCATACACACAACGCTTTGCCTTTGGGGCTATGGTATCGGTCTGGTGCCAGCGGCTTTTGTTCTCCTTTTGGCTCCAGCCTACTACGCAAGGCGAGATTTTTGGACGCCAACCCTTGGCTCTATTTTAAGCGTCTTAGTCAATTTCGTCTTAAATTTGCTTATGGTATTTGTCCTTCACTTTGGTGAGATGAGCATTGCTTTATGTACGAGCATTACAGCCTTTATCAACATGCAGTTTCTTCTAAAACGTCTTCCTATCCCGATCATCCAAGAGCTGTTACCGACGTTTAAAAAGATAACAATCGCCTCTTTAACGGCTGGGCTTTGTGTTTTATGTATGGGCTATTTTTATTTTCATGACCCCTCTTTTGTTATCTTCTTTCAAAAGACGGAGATGCATTTTCCAAGGCTCTTTTTAGAGCAGATGCAACATTTTGTCGTTTTAACCTCTCTTTTTGCCCTTGTCTTCCTTATTTCCTGCTATATCCTCAAAGTAGAGGAAGTGTTACAATTTGTTCGCATAAAAAGGAAGTAGATGCGAAAACTCATTCAGGGGATTGTAGAGTTTAGAAAGGGGCTTACTAAAGAAAGAAGAGCTCTTTTTGCCAAGCTTGCTCTTGGCCAAAAGCCTGATACTCTTTTTATTGCCTGTTCTGATAGCCGCGTTGTGCCAAATCTTTTTGCCTCAACCAATCCGGGTGATGTCTTTGTTTTAAGAAATATCGGCAATCTTATTCCCTCTTCTACTTCAGAAGAGGACAATAGCGCCCAAGCTGTTATCGAGTTCGCAACCTTTGCCTTAAAGGTTTCAGATATAATTGTTTGCGGTCATTCTGAGTGTGGAGCCATGAAAGCTCTTTGTAGCGGAATCGATACGGTCTCTTGCCCCCATCTCAAATGCTGGTTAAAGCATGGAGAGGGAGCTGTAAAGAGAGTCCGCGAAGGTTTTACAATAACTCCTCATCTATCCGAAGATAATCAAATCTCGCAGGTAAATGTCCTTGAGCAGATGAGGCATATTAGTGAGTATCCTTTCATTAAAAAGCTCGTAGACAAAGGTAAGTTACGCATCCACGGCTGGTGGTTTGATATCGCAGAAGCCGATGTCTACTGCTATGAGAAAGAAGAAAACAAGTTTGTTCTTATCGATGAGAAAGAGGCTGAGGCCATCCTGACAAGACTTGGCTAAGCTCTAGTTCGGTATAGTGCAGCCGCTCTTTAACAAGACGTAACTTTGGGATCTTTGCTTCTTCTAAAACCTTACGAGCTTTTTCTACAAAGGCATCAGACGGTGTATCGCCCATTTCATAAGGATAAACGATACCTGCTTTATAGAGAGCATCGGCGATCATAAATTCTATGAAAGGAGTGTCTTTACCGACTTTGATCCAAAGAGGATAGATAGCTCCTGTTGATACCGATAAATCATCGAGCATAGGGTATTTTCTACCCGCTATAGCAGCAAAAAATCGATTGGAATCGTCTTGAAGTTTTCCAAAATCGTGAGAGGGGATAAGACGGTTACCATCGATATCATAGGGGTAGGCAAGACCCTCTTTTTCGGCTCTCTTCCAAAACTCTTCCTCAGAAAGAGAGGAAAAATCAGCTACCACTCTTACTGGGATCGATTTTGCTTCTAACCCAACGCTTGCTAAAAGATCGTGGTGACCATCGACTAAGACATAACCGAAAGAGCTCTTCATGACAGGGAGAGCTTCTTTTGAGGAGAGAGCGCTTTCTCCATTATGGTAAGAAAGCTCCCATCTTTTTTCCAATTCGTTCCAAGTAGCAGCACCACTCTTTATCTTTTTCCGAATCTTCTCTTTTACATTTTGTGAAGAGTAGCGGAGCTGTGAAGGGAAGAGTTCAGAAATTTCAAGATAGAAAATATCAGCTTGTAAAAGAGATAGACTAGAGAAAAAAAGAAGGATCCAATACAGCATGAGGAGGAGTATAATTTTTTCTTTTTAGAAAAGCTACTCATTTAGACCGTACAAAAAAGAGGTGCAAAAAAGTAGGAGAAAAGTGTAAAAAAAAATTAGACCTATTTGCGGAACTCGCTTTGCTTGGAAAAATGAGCTATTTTTGAGCAGATTTTTTCAGGAATTTTGAGGGCATATGCATGCATATGGTCGAAAAATTGCTTAAAAAAGGTGCAGAAAAGAGGCATTTTAACAAGCAAATGGAGTTTCGCGAAGAGGTTTATTTTCGTCTCTATAAAAAGGCGCCTTGGTGACAGTAGTAGAAGAGGTAGATTTTTTAGTTATCGGCTCGGGTCCTGCAGGGCAAAAAGGGGCTGTTCAGGCGAGTAAAAGCGGTATGAAGACCGTTTTGATTGAAGGGGGCGAGCTTGGGGGCGCCTCTTTATGGAGTGGGACGATTCCATCAAAAACCCTTAGAGAAGCTGTCTTAGATTTAACACGTTTTAGAACAAAAAACTTCTATGGGACACAAAGTAATCTCCCGGCAAAAAGCGAAATATCGGTTAGCGATCTTATATACCGTCTTGAGTGGGTAAAAAAGCATCTACAAGAGACAACGCTTCGGCAACTAAAGAAGAATAAGATCGATATTGTCCACGGGTGGGCGCGGTTTCGAGATCCTCATACGGTAGATGTCTATAGAAATGAAGAGAAGATACGCTCTTTTCGCGCTGGTAAGATTCTTCTAACGCCAGGATCTAAACCCCGCGCTTTAAAAGGGGTTATCTTTGATGGTAAGAAAATATTTGACTCTACGCAGCTCCTAGAGATGGATGTGATTCCAAAGTCGCTTTTGGTGGTCGGTGCAGGTGTGATTGGGAGTGAGTATGCGAGTATTTTTTCTGTCCTAGGCTCTAAAGTGATCATGATCGATCGCAAAGCCCGCATCCTCTCTTTTTTGGATCGTGAGATAGGATCGCATCTACTTTTGGCTCTAGAGGAGAGTAAGCTCTCCTTTCATGGAAACAAGGATTATGAGTCGATTACGGTCAAGGGAGATGAGGTAGTTGTCCAGTGTAAGGATGGTAGCGTATTCACAGCTGAAAAAGCTTTGATTGCTTCAGGAAGAGTTGCTAATGTTGAAGGACTCTCTTTGGATGCTGCTGGTCTTTCTTTAAATGGCCGGGGCTATATCGAGGTGGATGAGTATTTTAGAACTTCTGTTGCTCACATTTATGCAGCAGGCGATGTTATTGGGAAAGCATCCCTCTCCTCTACAGGCTACGTCGAGGGTCGCCTGGCAGCACTCCACGCTTTTCATCAAAAAGTAGATCCGGTCGCTAAACTTTTTCCGTACGGAATTTATACAATTCCAGAGATTTCTTATATCGGAAAAAACGAAGAGGAGCTTCAAGCGGAAGGCATTGATTACGAAGTTGGTAGATCCTACTTTTATGAGGTTTCTAGAAGCGTAATAACGGGGAGCGAATCGGGCTTATGCAAGATACTCTTCGATCGAAAAAAAAGAGATATTTTAGGAGTCCATATTGTCGGGCGTGGAGCCACAGAAGTGATCCATATCGCACAAGTTGCCATTTCTTTTAATGCCAAAATCGATTACTTTGTAGAGCAAGTTTTCAATTTTCCGACCTTTGCTGAGATGTATCGAATTGCAGCATTAAACGGACTAAACAAGCTAAAGAAGACAGGATATATACATGGCCATATATAACATCTTTGACTATTACGAGAGAGAGAAAGAGAGCTCCCAAGAGGCTTCCAAGCGAGGTTTTGAGGAAGCTGCTTACAGAAAGATCCAGCAAAATTTTATACCGGATCCATCTCTTTCTAAAGATCGCTTTTTCTCGGCTTTGGCGGCCCGCTTCTTCTTTTTTCTCCTCCTTTTAGCAGATATCTTATGGGGTATCTACTCTCTCACTATTTTTATGATAAAAGGAGGACTTGTATGCCTTACGCTCGGTCGGGTCCCTCTTATTCGCAAAAGCTGCGCCCGCTCCTATCTTAATACAAAGCGTTCTGTCGTCTGCGGTCTTGCGCTCTTCATCGCCCTTTTTAGCCCGGCTCTTGGCATCATGTTTTCTTGCATGTACTTTCTCATGTACGATAAAAATGGTGTTAACGAAGTAGTGCCGACTTCACTTAAAGAGCAGTTTCAGGATATTTTCCCATCTATTGCCTCTAGTAGTTAAGAGATGTTCTTACTATAGCCAAAGGTTTTATGACAAACATGGTAGGTCAAGGTCATCTTTCTAGGGACACCTTATTCCAAGAAAGCATGGTGCTTATAACAATTGTGGTAGCTCCAGCGATTATGCGCATTTTTTGGCGATCTATAGAGCCTTTTTTAGCAGTACGAAGAGAAAATCTTGCTAGAGCTGAAGAAGAGCATAGAAGAGTGCTAGAACAGCTACAAAGTACTTATCGCCACATGGAGATAATGCCTCGCACTATGGGCCTTTATAATCAGTATTTTCAAATCGAGATTTATGGATCGCGGGAGATTGTTCCTTGGCCGCAAAGAATACAAGAGGCACCGGGCGTAACAAGAGAGGTTCATACGTTTATATTTCCGACAGCTCGAGAGGTAAGAGTATAAGATTGTTATGGCTTCTATGAATAATGAAGAAATACTTACCTTAGTTAAAAAACTTGTGATCGACGGGAAAAAAATCGGAGATATTTGTGCAGAAAGCGGTGTTAGTCGAGGCACTATTCAAAGCTTACTAAGAGGTATACCGAGAGTAATTCAAGAATCGGGATATGGCAAGAAGGTACCTCGAATTTAAAATAGGCAAAGCCGGTGCCAAACTTAGCCTAACTTAAAAAGTTGGCTAAGTTTTGGCAATTTTAAAGTCGAGAGCTACCGACGATGCCAAAACCGATTCTTGAATCATGAGCGGTATAGAAGCAGTTGACAAAAACATCTTCCTTATCTTTTGTGAAAATAAAGGTAGGGGCGATGGCATTTCAGGTATTTCTACTCGTTTTATCGATCATTCTTCTTGGCTATCTCCTTTTTAGCATCGTCTGTCCGGAGAAGTTTTAAGAATGCAATGGGTTGATTTTTTACAGCTTATAGTTTTTTTAGGGGTGGTGGTTGCTCTTACAAAGCCACTTGGCCTTTACCTTGTAAAGGTGTTAGCGCCAAGAGAAGCTCTATTTCTCGATCCGGTATTAAAGCCGGTAGAGCATTTTATTTATAAGATGTGCCGGGTTAATCCTTTCAAAGAAGAGACGTGGAAAGAGTACTTAGCCTCTATCATGGGCTTTAGTCTGATTTCGGCTCTTTTGACAGCTCTTATCCTTTTACTACAGTACTATTTACCCTTTAATCCAGAGAAGTTTGTAGCGCCTTCTTGGCATTTAAATCTAAACACCGCCGTTAGTTTTATGACTAATACAAATTGGCAAAGCTATGGCGGTGAGTCGACTATGTCCTATTTTTCGCAGATGGCAGCTCTTGCAGTACAAAACTTTGTCTCTGCAGCTGTTGGCCTTGCGGTTGCGGCAGCACTTGTTAGGGGAATCTCACGTAAAACCGGTAAGACGATTGGAAACTTCTGGGCCGATATGGTTCGTGTGAGTCTTTATTTACTTTTACCGATAGCGATTGTAGGAGCCTTGATCTTTGCTTTTGAAGGGGTTCCACAAAACTTTAAAAGCTATACAGAGGTAGTTGGTGTTGAGGGAAATAGCCAAATCATCGCACAGGGGCCTATTGCGTCACAGCAAGCGATTAAACTCCTTGGAACAAATGGAGGTGGCTTTACAAATGTCAATTCTGCCCACCCTTATGAAAATCCAACCCCCTTTACAAATTTTTTCCAGATGCTTCTCATCTTTTTAATCCCAGCAGCGCAGCTCTACTACTTTGGCCGCTCTATTAAAGACACAAAGCACGCTTGGTGTATTTTTGGAGCGCTCGGGGTTGTCTTTGTTGCAGGTGTCTTGGTTTGTGGCTTTTGTGAGGCTATGAACAACCCGGAGTGGAAAAACTTAGGTGTCATTGGGGGCAATATGGAGGGAAAAGAGACCCGGTTTGGGATCTTTGGCTCTGCTTTATACGCTTGTGTGACAACCGTAGTCTCTTGTGGTGCCGTAAATTCTATGCACGACTCTTTTACGCCGATCGGTGGGTTGATTCCGATGCTCAATATGCAGCTAGGAGAGGTGATCTTTGGTGGCGTAGGCGCGGGGCTTTATAGTGTTCTTTTGTTTGTTCTCCTCGCGATATTTATTGCAGGCCTTATTATTGGTCGCACCCCTGAATATCTAGGCAAAAAGATCGAAGCCTTTGATATTAAGATGACAGTGCTTGCGATATTGCCATATGTTCTTGTTGTTCATGCCTTTACGGCTATTGCCTCGATCAGCCCTTGGGGGTTAAGTGCACTCGCTAATAGTGGTCCTCACGGCTTTAGTGAAATTTTATACGCCTTTAGCTCTGCTGTTGCCAATAACGGGAGCGCTTTTTCTGGCCTCTCTGCTAACACTATCGGCTACAACATAACTCTTGCGATTGCCATGCTTTTAGGGCGATTTTTAGTGATTGCGCCAGTAATAGCTTTGGCCGGCTCTTTGGTAGAGAAAAAAGTCCATCCAAAAACAACAGCCTCTTTTCCGATCTCAAGTCTTATTTTTATCTCCCTTTTGATAGGTGTTATTCTGTTGATAGGCGCTTTAAGCTTTCTGCCAGCTTTAACTATGGGGCCGATCATTGAACAGTTCTTTATGTTGACGAGGAAGCTTTTTTAAATGACGAATCTATTTTCTAAGAAAATCCTTCTCCACGCTTTTGGCGCCTCTCTAAAGAAATTGAATCCCTTTGTGCTCTTACATAATCCTGTCATCTTTATCACGCAGGTTGGCGCTCTTATTACCACCTTTGAGTGGCTTTTTTTAATCCATGGGCCATCGCCTTTTTATGCGCAAATTTCGATCTGGCTTTGGCTAACAGTTCTTTTTGCAAACTTTGCGGAATCGGTTGCAGAGGTTAGAAACCAAGCACAAGCAGAGTCGCTTCGACACGGCCGGGTAGAGACATCTGCTCATCTAAAGCAAGAAGATGGTAGCTATAAAACAGTAAGCCTTGAGGCTCTTAAAAAGGGAGATATCGTCCGCGTCAGAAAAGGAGAGATTATTCCAAGTGATGGCGAGGTGATTGACGGCATGGCTTCGGTAGATGAGTCTTCTGTGACGGGAGAGTCAGAGCCTGTCATACGGGCTGCCGGCACGGACCACAGCTCTGTAACAGGTGGCACGAAAGTTTTATCGGATGAGATTCTTGTTAAAATCTCCTCCGAGCTTGGCAATAGCTTTCTGGATCGGATGATCAACCTTATTGAAAGTGCGAAGAGACGTAAATCTCCTAATGAAGTGGCTCTTACTATCCTTCTCTCTGGCCTTACCTTTGTTTTTCTTGTCGTTGTCGTAGCTATGCAAGTCTTTGGTAAGTACTTCCAGATCGATTTTTCTGTGACGATGTTAGTGGCTCTCCTTATTTGTTTGATTCCAACTACGATTGCGGGCCTTTTAAGTGCTATTGGTATCGCAGGGATCAACAGGCTCATGAAAAGGCACGTCCTTGCTATGAGTGGCCAGGCTGTCGAAGCGGCTGGTGATATCGATGTTATCCTGATCGATAAGACAGGAACGATCACCGTTGGCCATAGACATGCGCGCGCCCTTAGCTGTGATCCAAAAGTCGACATGGGAACTCTTGTACGCGCAGCTTACCTCTCTTCGCTACATGATCAAACAGATGAAGGGCGTAGTATCATCGAGTATTTAGAAAATGAATACAAAGACTACGTTCCAGAAGAGCTACCGCACATGGAGGTCATCCCTTTTACCGCGCAAACCCGCATGAGTGGGGTTGATATAGCTCATGAGAAAATTCGTAAAGGCTCTTTGAGCGCGATAGAGAAATTTGTCGGCCATCCGCTCTCTGATACACTCAAAGAGATCGCAAAGGGCTATGCAGAAGAGGGTGGTACGCCGCTTGCTTTAGCAGATAATAAGAAGATCTTAGGCGTGATTCTCTTAAAAGATGTGGTAAAGCATGGCCTCTCTGATCTTTTTGTGCGCTTTCGTGCTATGGGAATTCGCACAGTGATGATGACAGGCGATAATCCGATTACAGCAAAAACGATTGCTAAAGAGGCGGGGATAGCCGATTTTTTAGCAGATGTCTCTCCGGAGGAGAAGCTTGCTACTGTGAAAAAGATGCAGGAGGAGGGTCACCTTGTTGCTATGACAGGCGATGGTGTCAATGATGCTCCAGCGCTTGCCCATGCAAACCTTGGCCTTGCTATGAACTCTGGTACCCAGGCAGCTAAAGAGGCTGGCAATATGATAGATCTAGACTCTCATCCGACAAAGCTCTTTGAGATCATTGAAATCGGACGGCAGATGCTTATGACAAGGGGGGCTTTAACCACTTTTTCTGTAGCTAATGATGTTGCGAAATACTTTGCGATTATCCCAGCCATTTTGATGCCATTTTTCCCATCGATTCGAGCTTTAAATCTTATGGCCCTTAAAACGCCAAAGAGCGCCGTTTTAAGTGCTGTGATCTTTAATGCTCTTATTATCCCAGTTTTGATTCCGCTTGCCTTTAGAGGGGTAAAGATGATCCCTAAGAGAGCTCTGTTGATCTTAAGGCGCAATCTTCTGATTTACGGCCTTGGAGGTGTTATTTTACCTTTTATCGGTATCAAAGGAATCGACCTTATCATTAACGCCATAGGTAGAGTATGAAAGCCTTTTTTGCCTCTTTACGCCCCTCCCTTATATCGCTCCTGCTTTTGACGGTTTTATGCGGTATCATCTACCCGTTTTTTATCTTCTGTGTAGCGCAGCTCTTCTTTCCCAATAGCGCCAATGGCTCTCTTATCTATGATCAAAAGGGTAAGCCTATAGGGTCAGTTTTGCTCGCGCAAAACTTTACGAAATCTATCTATTTTCATCCACGCCCCTCTATGGCGGGTGATAAAGGCTATGATGCAAGAAACTCTTCTGGGAGTAATTTAGGGCCGACTTCTAAAAAACTTATCGACCTTTTAGGCAAAAGAGCGGCAGCTTATCGAGCCAAAAACAATATCAATCCAGCGACATTGATTCCGATCGATGCGATCACGGCCTCTGGTAGTGGCCTTGATCCTCATATAAGTTATAGAAGCGCTCTTTTACAAGCGCGTCGTGTCTCTCTTGCAAGAGGTATGAGTGAAGAGGCTGTTCGCAATCTTATTAAGCAGTATAAGGAGTGGGGGCTCTTTGGAGAGGCACGAGTCAATGTGCTCTTGCTTAATCTTGCCCTCGATAAGCAGAGCGCCTCGTACGCAAATCTAAAGAGAGAAGCTGTTCGTTAAATAGCATCTTCAGCAGTAGGTAAGGCCATGAGCGCTTCTACTTCACGGTTGTAGGGCGCTTCTATTGATGCCATTATCTTTGCTCCTGTATCCTGTAACCATGGAATATTGGTAGCAGCATAAAACCTTCTCGCTTCGGTAAAAAATTCAAGTTCAGCTGCTCTAAAAGCAAGATCGGCTGAAAGACCGGTTCTGTTATGATTCATTGGAAGAGGGACTCTACCTAGGAGATCAAAAAAATCGGTCAGGCCTTTTCTTGTCTTTAAGTAAAGTGCTGGAGTTGTCACGGAGTTTGGAAAATACTCTACCATTCTTAAAGAGAAAGCCTCTTGTTGCTCCTCTTCGATAAGATGTCGTACTATAAAGGGGATGGCTTCTATATCTATTTCCCCTAGGTACTCAAATAGGGTCCTTTCAGCTTCTTCTAAGGCAGCTCTTGGCGTATGCGTCTTTACTAATTGTTTGATAAGGGCTTTGATCGCTTCTATGGGGGCTCTTTGCTCAGCTGTGAGCTCAGAGTGTCTAACTATCCCGTATGCGCCGATTTCAGGTGTTGCAAAAAATCTATAAATGCTTGAAATTAAGTCATTAATGCTTCTTACGGGGGGTAGCCTAAGTATGAGTTCAGGAGTCATGCATGCGAGATACCGAGCTCTCTGATTAGAGGCGGTTAATAGGTTAAAAGCCTCTGGATCCGCATAGCTTAAAACTTTTCTAAATATATCACTCTTATGAAACCAAGGGTCTCTTGGAGCTATAGCTAAAGGAGGAATTCCCATATAAATGCGACCGTTAATTATTATTTATCACGTAATTATAAAGGTAATTAATTTTTAATTTCAATTTTTATAATTATTTCTATATACATTCAGAGATTGGTAAAGAGATGAGAGATATTATAAAACAGGAATGTCTATTGTATAATTACTCTTGTCTAGGATCTAAAGAAGAGACCTGAGGGGTAGTCCCCGGTAAGACTTGGTATGGCTCTTTTGTCTCTTTGTTTTGCTCGGGGAGCTTACGTTGCTTCCAGAGAGCAAAGCCGCCGAGGGCTAAAGCAAGAAAGGCACTATAGAGAAAGAGGCCAAAGGGGGTTGTTAGCTCCATAAAGATAGGGGCTAAAAGGGGGCCGATAACGCAGCCTATACCATAGATGATAAGAGCTGCACAGGTAACCGATGTGATCCCGGCAGAGGAGAAAAAATCGCAGCAGTAGGTGATACTGATCGGATAGAGAGTAAAAGAGAAGCCACCCCAAAGAAAGAGAGAGAGTAGAAGCAAGGAAAAGGGCATTGTAGGATAGAAAAAGATAAAGAGGCTAAGAGCTGCGAGTGTCATAGCTGTAATGATGATGACCTTGCGTCTCTCCATAATGTCAGAGCAGAGGCCAATCGGCCACTGTAAGACCATCCCACCTAAAACAGTTCCTGCTAAAATTAAAGAGATATGAAACATAGAAAAGCCGCTTTCACGAGCAAAGACAGGTCCTAGGGCATAAAAGGCACTTAAAACAAGCCCGGCCACAAAATTACCAAGGAAGCCGAGAGGTACCTTTCTAAAGAGATAGAAGATATTCACATACTCTGAGGTAGAGGAGCTCGGGGCAGCCGCACGCATTAAGGTGACTGGAACAATCGAGAGACAAGAAAATAGAGCGGTAACATTAAAGGCTGTCAGCGTTGTAAGGGAGGTGAAATTTAGGATAAATTGGCTTAAAGACTGCGCTGTATAAAGGGCTACCATGTAAAGAGAAAGAACAACGCCTTGCGTGGTTGCTGTCGATAGGAGGAGAAGCCAGCTTTCAATGACAACAAAAAGACCTGCGCAGCCAACACCTGTTAAAAAACGAAAAAAGAGCCATACAAAGGGTGAATTAAAAAATCCTTGGAGGATGATAGCAGAAGAAGTTGTCGTAGCAAATAGAGAGAAGGATCGGATGTGGCCTATCTGGCGAATGATACGCTCCATATAGAGAGCGCCGCTCATCATGCCGGCGTAGTAAGCGGAAGTTAAAGAGCCTGCGATAAAATTGTTCCAACCCTCTGCTGTAACGCGGAGCGATATGTAAGAGTTAAAGAAGCTTACTCCTACCATAATAATGAAAAGAGAAAGAATCGGAGCAAAAATGTTTTTAAGTATCTCTCGCATCCATCCTATGATACTGATGCGCGCCATTTGTAGAAATGAGAAAGGGCGATAGCAAAGTCTTGTTCTTTAGTTTTAGGATTAAGAAGGCCCTGTTTTAAAAAGCGTAGGATAGTAGAGATTTGCGTGGAGGAAATGGCTAAATCTAAATGATTTAGTTCTTCCTGTGAGAGGGGCCTCAGCATCTGGTAAGCTGTAAGAAAAGTAGAAAAAAGTGCTTCCTTATTCTCTCTAAAAAAAATCGTTTTTAACACTTTAGCAATATCGAGAAGAAAGAGATCGTAGGAGGGGTGAATAAAATTTAAGATCGAAGAGATTTTGGTTTCTTCAAACAGAACATTTTTCTGCCAAATATCGGTATGTAAAATCCCTTTTGGTAAATGGTCAGGCCAGCTGTCATGTAAGCCTTCAACCGCCTTATGAAGAGCAAAAAACTCTTTTGGTAGCTTCTCTTTTATCTCAAGGTATTCGTTGTATAGGCTTGTTGCATAGGGGAGCGAGGGGATTTTGTAAGGAGAAGTTTCGCTGATTTTATGAAAGGTGCCAAGAAAAAAGCCGACCTCTTCTAGATCTTTTTCTTGCCAAGTCGTGTGCACTTTACCCTCTGCATAGTGAGTTATAAAAGAGAGGCGCCCCTCTAATGGCCCTACAAACAAAAGAGGTGGAAAGGGACAGCCTTTTTCGACAAAATAGCCATAAGAAAGAGCCCAGCTTCGAGCCGTCTCCTCTTTATAAGGATCAGAAAGATGGGTAAGGACGTACTTGCCTTTTTTTGTTAAAAGTAAGTAGCTGCTATTTTCTTTTGTATAAGAGAGTAGCTTGATTTTATGGGCAGCGGGAATAGCACATTTTTCTAAGATTTCTTGCATCTACACCTCACATACAAAATTTTTTTTATTTGGTAAATATTTAAAAAAAATGTATGAGAAAGTTATGGCTTGGATTTCTACTTTATTAACTATCATTCCACTTATTTATACCTCTGTTGAGGTGCAAAAGATTTCAGGATTATGGGAAGCAGATGTCGCAAGACCGCCCCCTGAAGTCGAAATGGGCTCGGCAAGAATGGAGAAAACTCTTCAGGAAGTATCGGGAGATGGCTCTAAACTCACTATGGTTGATGGTACGACATGGGAAATTGCTCTTGAAGATCGTAGTGTTGCAAGCGGTTGGATTGCGGGAGCAGCACCTGTTGTCATTGAATCGAGTGGTAACGCTATCTACCCTTACACGATTACAAACAAATGGACAAAAAGCGCTGTCCATGCAAGGCCTTGGCAACCACCCTCACAAAATAGAGGCGCCTATCCAAACAATACGGCACCTACAAATAAGCCTATGAGTCCAAACAATCCTAAAAATCCTTCGTACTAAAAAAGAAAAAGATTATGATGAGCCGTATGCGATACGCTCTTTGCCTTTTGCTTTCTACTGGACCGCTCTTAGCGACAACGCCTTATGAGCAAAAAGTCTCCGTTTTATATGACACAATAGATCCCAATTCTTTAACAGCCCTTTTAGCGTTCTATCATCTCTACGGAGAGAGCGATCCCGGTAAAAAAGCCTTTATCCGAGCCTTAGAACTGATCAATCGCCATAGAAAAGTCCCTCTCATTATGGGTGCAGAGTTACCTCAGCTATCTTTGGATATAGAGAGTATCATTGCTCTTGTAGTCAAAGGACCAAACGAAGAGGCGCCTCTTTTAAGTGAAAGAGACAGCCAAATATGCGATAGGATTGCAAGCCACCTTTTAAATCGCTCTTTAAAGGGGTATCAAGTCTGGTCTAAAGAGGGGCTTTTAGCTTTAGAGCCTGAAGAGCTTGATCTTGCTCGCGGTATTTTACTCCACCAATTTGGTGACAATGATAAGGGTAAAATCCGCTCTTACGAGGCCATTTTAGATATTATGGCTCTACAAATTTTAGCAAAGCTTCCGAAGGGGGCAGATGCTTTAGCGAAGCTTGAGGCGATCAATGATTTTATCTTTCATGAGATGCGTTATCGCTTTCCTCCTCATTCGTTATGGGCTAAAGATGTCGATGTTTATACCTTTCTACCGTCCATTTTAGATAGTAGACACGGGGTTTGCTTGGGGGTGTCTATCCTTTATTTGAGCTTAGCGCAAAGGCTTGGGCTTCCTCTTGAGATTATTACCCCTCCTGGCCACATCTACCTTTCCTATGTTGATAAAGAGAGAGTTATCAATATTGAAACAACGGCGCGAGGCATCGATGTGCCATCAGAAAATTACTTAAGTATCAATACGTTAAAGCTTCAAAAGCGCACGATAAAAGAAGTGATAGGGCTCCATTTTATGAACGCTGCCGCGACAGCATGGCATAAAAAAAACCACAAAAACGCTATCGAGCTCTACCAAGAAGCTATGCAATATTTACCAAAAGATCCTCTTTTAGCAAGCTTCCTTGGTTATAATCTCCTTTTCTTTGGCGATGAAAAAGAGGCGAAGAAGTACCTTACCTACGCAAAAGATCATCCGCTAGAAGAGATGGTTTATCCTGATACAACGATTGCCGATTACTTGGCTGGAAAGATCGATAAAGAAGGGATTCTCGTTATGTATCAGCATGTTGATGAAACGCGTGAATCTATTTATACAAAGCAAAATGCCCTTAAGAAAATTTTAGACAGCTATCCTGAATTTCGAGAAGGTATCTTTCATTTAGCGGTAACTTATTTACAGTTAGGACGAAGCAGGGAAGCTATGCCTCTTTTAGAGAGGTATCATGCTCTTGATGCACACAATCCAGTCGTAGAATACTATCTAGCCATAGTTGCTAAAGAGCGGTTAGAGTTTACAAAAGCCTATGAGCACCTTCGCCTAGCAGAGGCTCTTATGAAGAGTAAGGGGCACACATCTAGGGCTTTAGAAGAACTACAAAGATCTCTAAGAAAGGAAGCGTTGCCTTTAAACTAAAGTTTAGCTTTAGTGCAGTATAGGAACACGTTCTAATTGAATGGGAAAAAATAAAACCCTTACATCTTTTGTCTTTCGATTTCTTAGACCGCACAAGTTTGCCTATACAATTCTTTTGCTGTGCACTTTTTCTCTAGCCTTAGATAACACAGTCTGGCCTTACATCTTACGCGTTGTTGTCGATATTTTGGATAACTTTGATCTCAAACGAGGTGAGGCTCTTAGCGCTTTAAAAGTCCCCCTATTAGCAGGGGTTCTTCTTTGGCTCCTTATCGATCTTGGCTTTCGTCTCCAAGGGTTTCTAATCGCCTACATGATTCCTAAGTTAGAAGCCAATATTCGTGTGACGCTTTTTGAAGAAGTGCTTACCCATTCGCCTAAATACTTTAGTGAGCAGCTACCTGGAAAGCTTGCTAACAAAATATCAGATATGACAACGCACATCTCCTTAGCTTTAAGGCAGATTCTTACTGTAATGATCCCGGTTACTATCGGCTGTATCTTTGCGATCAGCTTCTTTTTTGCGGTCCAGCCTATATTCGCACTTCTTTTAGCAGCGGTCTTTCTTGTCTACTTTCTCATTATCTATCTTGGATCGATAAGAGCTGTCGAAAAAGAAAGAAGACGAGGGGAGCTTCGCTCGAGTCTTTTAGGTAAAATGGTTGATAGTTTTATCAATAGTTATGCCGTAAACCTATTCTTCCGCTTTTCGTATGAAAAAGGGCGCATGATGCATTTGCAGCGCGAAGAGGAGGAAAAAAATAGAGAAGTAAAAAAATATGTCGAATTAGTCCGTGTTTTTGCAGGCATCTCTGTTTTTTTAGGCTCGGTTTTTGGCGTCTTTGGCTATATGTTTCACCTTTGGTTTGCAAACCGCCTTACAACGGGAGAAGTTGTACAGATCTTTTCTACCACATGGGCCGTTGTGACGATGATATGGTATGCGGGGGGAGAAGTCCCGGCGCTTATACAGTCGGTAGGTATTAGCCGCCAAGCGCTCTCTCTTTTAGATGCTCCTAAAGATGTTGTAGATAAGGAGGGGGCGAAAGCTCTTGTTGTCACAAAGGGCGATATCGCTTTTGAAAATGTGACCTTCCACTACGGACAAAAAAGGCTCTTCCAAAACAAGTGTGTTCATATCAAAGGTGGGGAAAAAGTTGGCCTTATCGGTTATTCTGGTGTCGGTAAATCTACCTTTGTAAACCTTATCCTACGTTTTTATGAACTAGAGAAGGGGCGCATCTTGATCGATGGGCAAGATATCTCTCTTATGACTTTTGAATCTCTTCGTAGCCAGATCGCTCTTATTCCTCAAGACCCGCTTCTCTTTCAAAGAACACTTGCAGAAAACATCGCCTATGGGCGTGTGAACGCAACACGGGAAGAGATTATGGAAGCGGCAAAACTTGCGCACTGCACAGAGTTTATAAAAAAGCTGCCTCAAGGATTTGATACACTACTTGGCGAGAATGGCACACAGCTCTCAGGTGGTGAGCGCCAGCGTATCGCCATCGCTAGAGCTATCTTGGCTAATGCTCCTGTTCTTTTACTAGATGAGGCAACCTCTGCTCTCGATGCCATCACAGAAAAGTACATTCAAAATAGCCTTAGCAAGTTGATGCAGGGGAAAACAACGATTGCAATCGCCCACCGCCTCTCGACTCTGAGTAAAATGGATCGTCTTTTGGTCTTTGACCAAGGAAAGATTGTGGAATCAGGCTCGCACGATGAGCTTCTTAATTTACAAGGTCAATACGCCCGTATGTGGAGTATGCAGCAGGGCGGTTTCCTGCCAGAGGGGCCTCTCAAAAAAGCGCCCGTAGAGCAACCACCGGTTCTCCTGCCGCCACTCTTGCCTAAGACGATTTAGGTAAGTAAGCCGACAAGGCCTCTATATAGAAAAAAAAGAGCTAGAATAGATAGAAGAGCCCACTTCTCTCTTTGAAAAAAGATCTTCCCAAAGCACCAGAGCGCAACAAAGCAGGAAAAGAGTGGCAGTGTAAGTGGGTAATCCCAAAAGGCGATTACGATAGGAGCTGAAATTAGAGCGGCAAGAGTTTCTATCTTTGTCTCAAGAGACCACCATTTTTTCCATTTTTCTTTATTTACAGATTTTTGTTCTATTTCCAAAATTGCCACCAAGAATGTGAATTGTCTTTTTCATCATTATTGTTTTTAAGATGCTCTAAATTATTTAGATGGCTTTCTAATTCCACAGCTTCATTATATTTACGACAGGCTTCTTTCAAATCTTTAGTTGCAAAATAGATACTGCCAGCAGCCGGAAATACTTGCTCGCTGGCAGCAGATAATCCAGCGCCAAGCGCTTCCATACCTGAGCGTATTAGAGCATCTTTTGCTTCGTTCTTAAGATCGGATATTTCTGCTTGCATAGCTTGAATTTCTTCATCAAGAGAACGGGATTGATTACAGCAGCAGCAAGAACAACCGTTTTTTAGACATGATGCTAAATAATATTGGTCGTCTAAAAAATAATACTCTTTGGATAGAAGGTTGTGTTCTGACTCTAAAATATTAGTCCAAAGAGCAAATGCTTTTTCTAGGGACTGGAGTGGCTCTATTTCATCTAAAAGAGATTCCGTTTCATCAGCAAGTTGTTCAGAAATTTTGGCTAAAAACCGGGTTTGATTTTCTTTCTTAGAAATCCAAATAGCATACTCCTGCTTAATCTCTTCCTCAGGTTTATCATAAGAAAAAAAACCAATTTCATCAAAAAACACCTTAACTTGCATTGATAAATTTGTAAGAGATGTTTCCTTTTGTTTAAAAAGATCTGCTGGATATTCCGATGTAAATCCATATACAGTTAATACTAAAGCGGCGCCACAGAATAGTTTCATGAATTAACCTTTTATAGTCCTACTAATTTATAGGTAACATTGGTTTTAAGTCAAAATATTCTATGATGGAAATTTTTATAGATGAATCAATAGCTAAATTCTAGAGAGGAAGAAGCGCTTTCATGGCCATCTTTAAAGAGTGGTGGTGGGTTAGCTCTTTTATGGTGGGGCGCATGCGATAGCACCAATTTGTTGTGCTGATCGTGCCGGGCACATTGATGCGCTCGTGTTCAGGGTTTTTATGGACAAGGTCGGGGAAGAGTGCGAGATACTCTAAGAGAAGATTGATGTGAAAGAGCGAGCCCGAGTGGTGGCTATCTTCCAATATTTGAAAGCGGATGTCGGAGGTGAGGGTGCTTTGGTAACGAATGCCGCGCGAGAGGGCAAAGAGCTCTGCTTCGTTTGGAAAATGTTGCCACCATAGGGAGAGTGTTTCAGAATCGTGGGTGGAGACGGAGGTAAGGCTTAAGGGAGAGAACTCTTTTCCAGAGGTATAAAAGGGCTCTTTTTTTTCCCAACGTGGGATCTTTGTCCCAGGGATACCAAGCTTTTCTAAAGAGGCTCGAATCTCCGGCATAGCAATGCCAAGGCCAAGATCTTCTCCGATAGGAAGCATAGGAAGGGTCTCACAAAGATTGGTTAGAATCGTCTCACCTTGCAGGAGCATCTCCTCTTCTACAGCAGGGATGTAGAGACCATCTTCTTGCCCCCCACTTCTTGGTAGAGCCCAAATGCGAAAAAATCCAATGATGTGATCGATTCGAAAGATATCATAAAGCTCCGAGGCTACTTTAAGGCGATCCTTCCAAAAGCGGTAGCCATTTTCTTGAATCACATCCCACTTGTAAGTAGGAAAGCCCCATCTTTGGCCAAGAGGAGCAAACATATCGGGAGGCGCCCCTGCCTCAAAAGAGAGATCAAACTCTTGAGGGTGGTGCCAAACATCAGCGCTCTCAGGACTTAGTAAAATGGGAAGATCGCCTTTTAAGAAGACACAGGCTTCTATGGCAGCCCGTTTTACTTTTGCAAATTGCTGAAAGCAAAGATATTGTAAGAATATATGAAAATTTAGCTCCTCTAAAGCAGCCGTATTTTCTTTGAAGGAGGGCGGCCAGAGGTGCCACGGTTGATAAAAAGATCTATCTTTACAGACTTTAAAGAGGGCATAAGAGGAGAGCCACCTCTCTTTTTGGATAAACTCTTGGTAGCTAGCCTCTTCTTTGAGTTTAGCAAAGGTCGCGAGGTAGTACTCTTTTAAAAAATCCATTTTGGAGACAAGGACTAAGGAAAAGGGAATAGAGGGGTAGTCATTAAGCTTACGTAGAGAGAGGAGTCTTTTTTCAAGATGTTTATGTTTAGATAGATGCGGTAAATCCCAGAGGGAGAGATAGATGGGGTGTAAAGCCAAAGAAGAGAGGCCGTTGTAAGGGCTTGCCTCAAGTCCTGTATCATTTATAGGCAAAAGCTGGATGACATCAAAGCCTATCTCTTTACACCAGGCAATCAAAGGGATAAGATCTAAAAACTCCCCAATCCCAGAGCCTTCCTGTGTCCGTAAGCTAAAGAGGGGGACATTAATGCCGTGATGGTGTCTAAAGCCGATGCGATCCCAAGCAAGTTTTGTTGGAAAGGTAGTTATCTGAGGTGGCAAAGCCGGAACTATCATAGTTCTTACATAAGCATTGATAATAAAAAACTCAAATAATACCGCTTATAAAGTTCTTATTGAGGTTAAAGCTTAGTTTCAAGCATCCTCTAAGGTATGGAGGGAGAGGAAGATGGCAAGAGATGAACCTATCCATAGAGTCGATTCTGCAGCTGCGGCAAATGCGCGCCAGTCAGCACACCTAGTCCGCATGAAGGCGCTTGAAAAACAGCAAGCCCTTGAGATCAAAGAGATTATCCAAGAATCTATTACAGACTCTATGGCGGAGCGGGGTGAAGACTCCCTTGTCAACTACCGCGCCTTTGCACAGACAGCGGAATCGATAGAGAAGAGACAAGCCAAGCGTACAGAAAATCGCAGCGCAAGCCTGCCTCAAGAAGAGGAGGGTGAGCAAAATCTTACAGTCATCGATGCTGTTGGTAAGACGGCAGAAGAGTTCCAAGATCGTAACCCTGAGATGGAAAAGCGCGCTCTTCTAACGCTAAGAGAGACGATCCATGTCAATGATTCTCCCGAGGAGATTCTACGCAAAGTTTTAAGATCCTATCCAGATCACTATCTTGCCGATGAGGCACTTGATTTTCTCATTGGTACGACAGACTCCCGTAGCAAAATGGCGGCTAATATGCAGCTGGCTCGAAACCTTCTGAATGAGCGCTTCGGTCGAGAGGTGCGTGCAGGGCGTAATATCCTGACGGAGGCGAGAGAGTTTGCAAAGCAAGGGCTTGGCACACCTGGCGATCTAAGGACGCTTTATCGCGATGTTACAGGTAATCCGAGAGAGGCCGCAACCCTTTTTGAAGAGCTCACGCAAACTTTTAATTTTGATAAGATGAAGATCGTTCTACAGTTTATGCTCCACTCTTTAGGAAGTGATCTAAAGTCCAAAGGTCCTTCTATTGATCCTGTAGAGCTACAAAGGCTTGTTTCAGAAACAAGGACGATGCAGGCGATCTTGGGTGTTTATCGCTTCTTTTTTGAAAGGATGCGCCTTATCGAAGGGCAATTTTTACGAGAGCACATTCCGCTACCGAATGCCCTTACCTTTGAGCTTCTCGCTAAGCAATTTGTTAAAATCCTTGGAGAGAGATACCCCTCACCAGATAAGATTATGAGACTTGCTGCAGCCCTCGGGATTTCTGAGGAGCTCTTAGCGCAGATTATTATCTTTACCCAGTATAGAGATGCGCTTCGAGGGGTTTCGCCGCGCTTTTTTAAATCAGATCGCCACCGCCAAGATCTTCTCATGGCGCTCATTGAAACGATTAGCGAGCTCGATGACCTTTTGGAAGAAGAGGCGGAGAAAAAGGAAGAGGATGAAGAGAATAAAGAGGAGGAGAACTAGATGAACTTCTCTGACCTTATACATGAATTTGGAGAGCTACTTGGTGAAAGCTTTACCCCTTATCAAAATCGGATGATTCGCTTTCTTATCAATGAAAACCTGCGTGTCCAGATAGAGATGGACCTTATGGGAGAGTTCGTAATGCTTGCTTGCTTCATCACAGAAATTCCGCCTGGAAAATTTCGAGAAAACGTTCTTAGAGATGCTTTAAAGGCCAATTTTCTTTTGGATGAGCACTGGAGTACCCTTTGCTATGAAGGCAAAGAAAACCATCTTGTGCTTTTTTTTAAAATCCCAGCCCATGGTTTGACCGGGCAAAAGCTCTTGGATCAGCTTCTACCCTTTGTGGCGCGAGCAGGCCTTTGGCGCGATGCCATAGACAATGGCCATACGGCACCCGTAGGTAAAGGCGAAATCCCGGAAGCCAAAAGAAAGAAGAGCCTTCCTTTTTAACTTTTACTACGAAAGCTGTATACGGCCAAGGGGCTGGATACGGATCTCCGGTACGATCTCTTGGTAGGAGACAACTGCGTAATCAGGAAACTCTCCCTCTATCAGCTTGCGCACGAAACGTCGGACGTCGAGCGCTGTGATGATGAGGGGAGAGGTGCCGCCCGCAGGAACCGGTTTTACGATGTTACGTACCGCATGCAAAATGAGCTGGCCTGTATCTGGATCTAAGGCAATAAAAGAGCCTGCCGAGGTTTGCTTAATACCGCCTCGCACAATATCTTCAATCTCTGGATCGAGTAGATAGACCGGAAGTACCGATTGGCCTTTAGAGTATTTGTAGCTGATATACCGCTTTAAAGAGGCGCGTATATATTCAGTAAGAATTACCGTATCTTTTTCTGTTTGGGCGTATTCACTTAACGATTCTAAAATCGTACGAAGATCTTTGATCGAGACTTGCTCTTGGACAAGCCGTTTAAAGATCTCTGTCAGACGCTGGAGAGGGACAAGACGTGTTACCTCTTTGACAAGATCGGGGAAGGATTTTTCAATGAACTCTAAAATAGCGCGCACCTCTTGGATACCGATAAACTCACTTGCATATTGGCGGTAGAAGTGGGAGAGGTGTAAAATCATAACATCGAGGGTCTCCCAGTATTTGATACCGGCTTTCTCTAGAATATCTTTATACCGCTTCTCCACCCAGTGGGAGGTTTGGTTCATAAGGTTTTTTGTTTGCGTATAAGGGATATTGTAGCGGCGCAAGTTCTCTTCTGTTTCGTTTGTCAGAAGGTGGTCCTTTACGATCTTACCGCGCATTAAGGGGACTTCATTAAGGTAGATACAGTAGTCTTCTGCCTCTAAGTTTGGTGCCTCGGTGCGGACGTGTACCCCTGGAAAGCGGACGCCAAGGTCTTGGTAGAGGGCATAGCGCATCTTTGGAATCTTATCTTCTATGAACTTGCCACCCTCGCGGTCTTTGCGGATAAGCTCTGCAATATAGGAGCCAACCTCTAACATGACGGGTAGAGTAAGGGCGTAATCATCACCACCGCCTCGAATAACGGTAGCACCACCGGGACCCGTCTCTAGGACTGCGGGACCACCGCGTCCACCGGCAGCTGCAGCCAACTGTAATTTTCTCTGTTTAAAATAGCTATTAATACCAAGGCCTGTAAGGCCTGCCGAAAGACTTAAGAATAAAACTGTCGGAAAGGCGCTCACTAAAGACATGAGGAAGGTGATAATAGCGGCAAGGATGATCGCTTTTGGATGAGAGAGGAGCTGAGAGGAGATCTCTCGACCAAGGTTTGTCTCTTCTCTATCACTTGAAACCCTTGTTGTTACAATACCGGCTGTTAAAGAGATAAGAAGCGATGGGATCTGCGAGACAAGGCCACCACCGATAGAGAGTAGCGTATAGGTACGAGCGGCTTGTAGAGCTGACATATTATGTGTAAAGACCCCAATGACAAGACCGCCTATAATGTTGATGACGGCGATCACAATACCTGCGATCACATCCCCCTTTACGAACTTCATCGCACCATCCATAGCGCCATATAGCTGGCTCTCTTTTTGTAAAGAGAGGCGGAGTTGGCGGGCTTGGTTGGCATCAATAATCCCAGAGCGCATATCAGCATCAATACTCATCTGCTTACCGGGCATCGCATCCAAGGTAAAGCGGGCAGCTACCTCTGCAACCCTCTCGGCACCCTTTGTGACGACAATAAATTGGACGATCGTAATGATAAGAAAGACGATACCACCGACGATAAAGTTACCACCCACAACGAAGTTACCGAAGGCAAAGATCACCTGGCCTGCGTTAGCGTGTAGTAAAATTTGTTTTGTGGCAGAGATCTCAATACCGAGTCGAAAGAGCGTTGTAATCAAAAGAATAGAGGGGAAGACAGAGAGGTGGACAGCTTTAGTGATATAAAGCGCTACCATCAAAAGGGCAAAGGAGACTGTGAGGTTGATGCCAATAAGACCATCGAGTACTTCAGGAGGTACAGGGATGATGATCATCATGATGATCACAACGACAAAGAAAGCTAAGATGATGTCGCTTGACTCAGTAATTATTTTAAGGGCGCGGGAGCTTCCTAAGCTGTTTGAAAATCGACGAATGCTATCCTTCATTGTTTGAAGATCTCCTCTACTTTTTCTGCTTCTTTAGTTTCTTCCAGTCTTGCTATCCATTTCAAAATTTCAGCTACTGCCTCATAGGTCTCTTCGGGTATATAGTCACCTATTTTACTCTTATAGTATAAAGTATGCGCAAGTTCAACATTTCTCATAATAGGAATGTTGTTTCCAAGCGCAACTTTTATGATTTCTTCGGCAACAAGGTCGAGTCCCATGGTCGCAATTTTAGGCGCTGGCTCTTCTTCTACCTTGTATTCTATGGCAACGGCTATGTGGGTTGGATTGGTGATAACAGCGCGCGCTTTTTTTGTAGCAGCAGGGCCATCTTGGTAGGCAATTTCTTGCGCAGTTTGTCGCCTTTTACTTTTAATATGAGGGTCTCCCTCTGTATCTTTATACTCTTGCTTTACCTCAAATTTTTCCATCCGCATCTCTTTTTGGAAGACCCTTCTTTGAAAAACAAGGTCAAAAATACCAATGACGATGAAAAAGATACCGACTTTTAGGATCACCTGTTTTAAGAAGCTTGCAAAGATAAGGGCGCTTGCAAAGATCGGCATACCGCAAGTAGATACAATTTCTTGAATACTATGGTTAACAACCGTGTAAATCAGAATAAGAGCGCCGGCAATTTTAAAGATCGATTTGAGGAGCTCCACAAACGTTTTGATTTTAAACATATTTTTGATGTTCGTCACAGGATTGAGCCTTTTAATATCAGGCTTCATAGATTCCATCGAGAAGAGGGGGCCAATCAGCAAGAAATTTACCAGGACGCCGATCGCTGCCACAATTGCCATCAGAGGAACCGAAGATTTAAAGATCACTTGGATCGCCTCTACTAGTAAAGGACCTGCCTGTGTAGCAAGATTTGGGGGGTGAGAGACTAAGCGAAAGATCCGCTGCATGTAAGAGGTTAAAGATTCATAGATTTGTCCAGAAAAGAAAAGGACACCCGAAATCGAAACAATGAATGTAAAAGCTGCCGGGAAGTCTTGCGACTTCGGTACCTGTCCTTTCTTTCTGGCATCTCGAAGCTTCTTCGGGGTTGCCTTTTCGGTTTTTTCTGCCATACAGCCTTGGCTCTACGTAAAATCTTAAGAGGAGCTTCTAGAACTTTTCTAAATAAATCTTATTGTTAAAGCAAGTGGTAGATTCTATGCAAAGAAAGATTTAATTTGGATTTTTGACTCGCATGCTTTAGGTCCTTTGAGTCTACAGGAGCTATACGCAATATGCAACTTCTCTTCTATTTTCCTACACCCAAGGAACTTCAAAACTAAGATTCATGCTTGGGAGGGGGGGGACAATTTTTTCTAGAGCAAGAAGTTCTGGGGGAGTCTCGAGGCTGTAAAAGCCCTGCCATAACCTAATAACAGGAAGCTCAAAGCTGAGAGAGCTTATTAACAGAGGCGGCAGGTAACCCGTAAGGGTTGTTTTACTGCGTCTTGTGAAACTAAGAACTCTAAGAGCGGCAGCAATCGAAGATAATCGCTGTATGGCATCCATCATGATGCCAGTTGCCTTCGGCTTTAATTGCTCTAGGACTTCGCTCATGATAGCAGTTGCCTTTGGCTGTGGTTGGTTTATGGCAATCCTTGTCATAGCAATTAATGCAGGAGACTGCTGTGTTAGTACGGTTAAGATATCGGCTACCATTTGTTGTGCTACCCTATGGCGCTTTTGGTAGGTAGCTCTCCAATCCTCTTTATCAGGAGTTGGCACGAATCTTTCGACAGTAGAAGGGCATAAAGGGGCTGTTAAATTCCTTAGAACCATTGGAAAATTTTGCGTACCTAAAGCCGATTTGATGCTGTCAATAAGTTTTTTAGGGTCGTGTTTAACTCTTTGTATTGCTAAGAAAGCCACAAGATTTCGAGAGGGAAATTTTTTTGCTACAACAGCATCGACAACTCTTAGAGCAATTGATTCTAAACAAGGACTTCCTACAAAAAGAGCCATTTTAGAAGGATCTTTCTCAATAGTAGCAGCGACTACTCCTAACAGTAGATCTCTTTTAGAGCTGTCTAAATAGGGGTGGCTAGCTTCTACAGCTCTGACAAGATCGCCACTTTTAAGGAGAGTACTAACTACAAACGTGAGTGCTATATTCTGTAGGTTTTTGTCAGATACACGGCACGCCTCTCCGATAGCAAGATGTTGTTTTCTTCTTGCCATCCGATAACAGGCAGCTTTTACAGCTTTCGGGTTGATAGTGCTGGCAAGAGATAAGGCCTCGCTAGTGTTTCCGATCTCCTCGAAGACCAAAGTCACAAAGGAAAGAGCTCTTTCCCTCTGAAGAGGAGAGCTACAAGTCTGGATTCTTGGTACCGCCTCTAAAAGTATTCGATAGACACGACCATGGATAGAGCAGTGGGGTGGTATTATTACAACAAAATGGCTTCTAGAAGAGCCTGTTTTGCGAGCCTCTGCTTTTTCTTTAATAGCAGGATGATGATCTGCTGCTCGATCGACTCGTAAGGCCATAAATTCCTTTTCTTTATCCCAAATTTAGCTGAAAAATATATTGAATATTTGTTTATATTTAGTCAAGTTTTTGTAAAGAAAAGGGCGCTCTCTAAAAGGGAGCGCCTTGCGAATTGGTTTACGGAAGAAATCGTAGCCTTAGGATAGGATTTCAGCTAGAGGGCTCCGAGATCCTCTTGCAGCTTTTTGTTCGGCAAGAATAGCCCTTGCTTGTTGAGCGATAGCAGCAGCTGTGCGCTGTACCAAAAGAGCTAAGGTATTTTCATCTGTAGGATCAAGTGGAGAAGTCATAGCCGCCTTAAGTGCTATGCTTGCTCTAGCAGCAGCTTCTTTTACTACATCTAAATCTAGCTCTGCTGGAAAACTGGTTGGAGGCGTTAATAAAGCAGGTCTCCGATGAGAGAGAGGTTCTTCGGATTCTAAGGCTCTCAAGGCTTCAGCTAAAGAATTCTTACCAACTTCATTCCATACACCCTTGGCTACATCACGAAGCATTTTTATGTCTTTTTTCATATAGGCTTTTTTAGCAATTTGATACAAAAGAGTGTCTCTACCAATAGGATCTCGTATGCAGTGGGCTGCAGCAATAGCTGCTTTTAGGGTTCCCGCTTCCATAGCAGCATTTCCTATCTGGAGATAAACTTCGTCTTGAGCGCTATGTGTTGCTTCTGGCTCGAAAAAACGATGGGCAAAAGCTAAAATTGTCTCTCCTAGAATTGTAAGATCAGTGATTCTAAACATAGTCTTGCGAGCTTTTTCTGCTTGGTTAGAGTCTAAGAAAAGTATGGTTAAGCAAGCTAAGGCCTTATCTCTTAATTCTGTGTCAGCCATGCTATAGATAGAGGCGGTAATTCTTGCTGGATTTTCCTGGAACCAAACCTCCATTAGTTCATAGATGTTCTCGTCTTCTAATACGCAAAGAGCAAGAGCATCTCTATAACAACCAAGTGCAGCACATCTACCGTAGAGGGGGGTATAAGCATCATAACGATCCCATGGGTTCGTCCATTCTAAGGCAGCAAAGATGTCTCTTTGTAGGCGTTCACAGGCTTTGAGTATGCTTGGTCTCGTTGAGGGGAGTCTCAGAACAACCAGGCGATCTTGCCAGGTGGCTACGGCTCCTTCTTGTAAATAATATTCTTTATTATGAGGTAAAGCTGAAGCGGTAGTTAATGTCATAAGGTCTCCTATTATAAATATAGGAGATATTATAATTAATATTGCTATTTTAATTAAACAATAAAAGTAGAAGATCTGCGTGTCTCTTGCCTTTGTAGTAAGAGAAAAAGAGCTCGTAGAGCTACAGAAGTAATAGGAGAAGCAATCAAAGAGGCTGTTTGTATCTTTCTACGGCTTAAAAGGGTTCTTCCAATCGCTAATAAATGTAGGTCCTTCTGCAATGTATTTGGAGCTGCATGAGCCAGGGTTACAGCAAAAGGGATTGTGTTATCCGTGAGAGATAATCTTTGGACCATGCCTTTAGTCATAAATTCTTCTAAAGGCGCCTCTAGGTCGTCGAGAAGTTCTTTGGCAAGAGGAATATCGGTATTTAGTAGATCAAATAAAAAATTGAAAATGGGATTTTTTTCATTTTTTGGAAGAGAAAAAATCGTTTGAAATATCTCGGTTAAAGATTCAGGATTTAAAAAGATCCGTATTTTTCTATCGATTCCAAATAAAGCAGAAAATGCTGCTTCTTCTCGTCTGCCTATAGTATCTATAAAAGCTCGGGAAGAGCCGGGGTGCACGATTACTGCATAGGGGATGGCTGTAGCCATAGTATCTCCATAAGTTAAGAATTTGTTAACAGATTTATAATATTAAATTTTTTAATTTAATACTAGTGGCTATTAAAAATTAAACTTTATAAAGCATGCGGGAGCGTGCTTCAAAGCGCTACTGCTAGTGTACAAATGCTATTAGACTTCTTTCAAAACCCCATTCGCTTGTTAAAATGCCTTTTTTTGGCATCTTTTTTAAGGATTTTTTCGACCATATGTACACATATGCTCTCAAAATTCCTTAGAAAACCTGCTCAAA
>JAFEGE010000043.1 GCA_018240105.1 Verrucomicrobiota bacterium
CTATGATGCCATTATGGACGCTTGCTGCGATGCTTGGAATCTATTTGTTGATACTCCAAATAAGGTGAAAAATCTTTGCTCAAGATCATGGGCTAATTTATGAATTTATTTTTCGCGAATGGTATGAGTCGGTGATGGTAAAGGACGTATTACCGAAGGTTTGGATGCCCGCCGGTTTGGTAAGCCAGATTTTATTTGCAACGTCAGCATCGGAACCTCCTTCTACGACTGCTTCGAAACTTTTGGCAAGGCGGCCGCCTTTGAATACGGCTTCCGCCTGGCTTGCGCCCCCTGTGACTGAAAATGTTGTGATAGCGACTTCGACAGCTTCTTTCATGGACACTGTGATTGTCCGGTTCGCTGTTCCGCCTACAACAGCGGAGGCGATTTGCGGCTGGTTGGCGATGACGACTGCAATCGCATTCATTGTATCCAAATGGGAAATGGCGTACGTGACGATGGGAAGCGTCTGAATGGTATTGAAAACAATTGTTATTGTATTTCCCGGGACTAGGTCTTGATTCAAGACGATGTCGATCGGTTCCTGAGTCATCGTTCTATTTTCGAAAATGAAAGCGGAAGTAACCCCTGGAACTTGCTGAAGCAGCCTAGCTCTGATGGATTCAACCGTACCTGCTCCCAAAAGGCGGATCGAATTGTTTCTTCTGATGCGCAGCTCTGAATCGGTTTCGATGAACCGCCCGGTAACGCCGGCTTTGGGATTATTGATTGAATTCCACCCCGAAATAGGGGTTAGGATTTCAACCAGCGTATTGACCGGAGCTGCAATAGGCGCAAAATCTTGGGAAAGGAAGGTAACGGGAGAGGACTGCGAGGTAATGCTTAAATTCGTCCCTACGCTGATCGAGAATGGAGCGTCGGGATCATCGGCGGCGATGGATATGCTTCCCGTCAGATCGGTTGCCGAGACTGTTGAAATTGCAGCATTAATGATGCTGGTTAGATTTTGCGATACCGCATTGATTGTCGGCGTATCAAAAGTCACGGCATAGGTCGGCTGCGATGCGCCTCCTGTGATCACGATCGAATTCACAACTACATTTTTTCCGAGGACAGGAATGATGCTGATGATATTTGGATTCGTCGGAGTAGCAGATAAAACATCAGGATTGGCTGCCATCGCAGCTGCTAAATCTGCAAGGGTTTGATTATTGCTTGTATTGAAAGGAACCGCAGGCAGGGTCGTACCATTCAGTGTGGCGACAATGGAGTTTCCGGTGACAAAACTTCCTGTGAAAGTGATGATTGGAAGAGAATAGGTGAGGGTTTGATTATTGATGATCGCCGTGTAGGATTGAGGCGCTGCCGCAGCGACAAGGATGGAAGCGGATGCTGCATTCGACCGCGAGATGAAAGAATCGGCCTGGCAGAAGAACACGGCCCCTGTATCCGGGATTCTAGCCAGGGCGCCTTGATTGATAAGCGTGCCTTCCAATCCGGAGCAAACGGCAGTGACGTTTGTCTGCTGGGCTGCGAGCCTTGTAATGGCATTTAGCTGCACGACATTATCGAGGCTGATGCCTTCTGCGGAATTGGGATACTGGCTGAAATACACATCCTGCATATTTTCCCAGATGTCGGCTTCGACTTTTGAAAGAACGCCGATGAGCTGTCCGAAAATAGACTGGGGATCGAGGTTGATTTCACCGAAAGCTGCAAGCAGAAGGTTTTGATTTTCCGCATGGATGTCCGGGAGGCGTTTGATTTTAAATCCTTGAGGAGTAAGTCCGAATTGCGATGTCATGCTACAAGCTCCTCTGTCAGAGTGATTTCTCCTTGGGTAGTGATTACGGAGAAAACGACGGAGTAGACTCGCCGCCGGGCATCGAAGCTGCTGGCGAAGCTGAGGATCTGATTAACTCCTGGAGTGTCGAGGATCTCTTCTTTAAGAACGCTTTCAATGCGGATTTGATTGGGGGCTTTGATGAAGAAATCGTCGTAATAGGGGACGCCGGCAGTGGTATCTAAAAACCATTCCCCCAGGATGAAGCGGAGCCTGATCGCTAAATTTTGCGCGATTTGATCCCGGCCGTCCACTAATTGAAGGTCGAAATTTTCTAAGAGCAGATCGCCGGTTGTCGGATCCAGAGCGATATCTTTCATGAAGCCTCGTTAACTCAAAAACGTTTCCTAAAGCGTTTATTGGTGGGTATTTGAGTTAATCGAGTCTATTGAGAATGCTTTGATGCTATTAAGGAATCGATCCCTTGATAGAGTCCAAAGCTAATTTTAAAGTTGCGTACGTGGGTCCTAATCCTTGGAAAATCGGACTTCCTGGAGTTGTCGTCACAGAAGTAGCCAAAATTCCAAGTATGCTGCTGACGATATCGAGCACTTCCGTTGAAGCATTTCCTATCGCCACTTTTGAAGCTGTTTGGATTTGAATATCTCCGCTAGCTTTAATTCTTATATTAGAGTTTTTATATGTTAAAAGCACGTCTTCATTGTTTTCGGATAAAGAATTTTCTGAGAATGGCATCAGGCCCATAATTGCCACAGCGTCCGAAAGGTCGAATTTTCTTGGATCGTTGGGGGCCACTATGCCTCCTACCGATTTCCAAAGATCCGTGCTTCTTTCAATAAACAAAAGCAGGCAGTTGTCGCCCGGCATGACAGGGAAAGTCAGGCTGGCTCCTCCCGCTTTCGGAAAAACGACGGGAACATTATTGAGGATCGGCATTTCTTGGGTGGTCCCGTCCAAATAACTCTTCTTTAAACAGGGCTGTATTGAAGCCTTTTGGGTCGAGTAGTCATAAGATATGACTTGGCCGGGGAGCGCCGTATGGACGTCGTAAAGCTGAAATTGGATAGCCTGCCTCATTGCATCGGTCATTGTGGTCATATTAAGATGATCTCCATGATTGAGCGCCAATTCGGTCCGAAGGTGTCTCCCTCGTGCTTGATTGAAAAGACAGAGTAGGGTCCGTCCAAGCCGATTCTTTGGGATTTTACGTTGATCAAGTCTCCTGGGAGGATATCGGGGCGCAATGTTGTTGCAACGATGTAGCCGGTCTTTGGACCGTCTAAATAAAGACTGGCTCTTTTATCTGTAAATCTTTGAGGAATGCCGATCATTCCTGTATCGGCGTTGATTTCCACTGCGGGTTTTGAAGTAGTGCCGAATTGGGGAATGATCTGCAGCTTGCCGTTTTGAACGCTCCATTTCAATCCGAGCCTGGATACGGTTTTATCGATCGCATTCTTACCCATTCCTATGAATTCAAAACCTTGCTCATAAATAATATTGTCAGTAGCAGAAAACTCAGAAATAGTAAGGCCCATTTGCTGCGCGATCGTCTCGACAACCTGGCGGACTGCGACCTTTTCCTTGAAGCTAACGGAGATATTCTTTTGATTAAGGATCCGCTCTCCGTCTCCGCAGTCCAAAGTGGTGATGATTTCCGGCTGATCGTATGCATGGCTGACTTGGGTGGTATTCCCAATGAAAAGCAATTGCTCTCCGGCATCCTGGCTGTATCCGGCCGATACAATGACTTGGTCTCCATAATCTTTAATCCTGTTTCTATTTTCCTGGCTTAAGTTCCATATTTTCACCGAGGCTGTGTTCGCCGACCATGCTAGATTCTTCTGCATGGAAAAAGCTATGCGCAAGTTTGCAAGTTTTATGCTTCCGATATATCCATTGAAAGTGGAATTTCTTAAATCTATTTCAACGCTTGCAATTCGATTAAACCGGGTCATTTAAACAAACTCCCCTAAAGCATAATAAATTAATTCGGCTACATCCCCCATGTCGTAGCGCTGGATTTTCCCTTGGCCTCCGATAATGTTTTCGCAGACGATGTCTCCGCTCGGCTTCCCGTTTGCAACATATTGGGCCGTCAAATCGTAATTGGCGACTACCTTGATGCCGAGGATGATAGGGACTAGATCGCGTGTCAAAATATCCATAACCCAGTATTCATTCATCGCATTCCAGCTGAAGGATAGGATGAAAGTCTGGCTGCCGAGCTCGATCTGCTCCTGCCATTGCGAGGGCTCCTTAAATGGTATGATTTGCATTACGCAACCCCCAGAATTTGGCTCTTTACAGATAGAACGGCTGGCAGAATGTTGCCTGGAATGGGAGCTAGCGATTGGACGCCTGCATTGATGCCGCTTGATGCTTGGTCCTTCAGACTATCGGGAGGGTCGTTCTGAATGATCGGGTAGTTGGCATTTGAAGCCACGGTGTCTCTAGGTATTTTGGTTTGGATGCCTCCGAAAATATTTCCCTGGTCGAGAAGCAGCCTGACGGAAGTGTCGAATACAATTCTTTGAAGTTCGATTGTGAAAGTCAGGGATTGCCCGGTTCTTATATCTCTTGGGACGTCAAGGGTTGTGATAGCCATGTTTTTATACACCTTCAGCCCCGTTACGACAGTGACTACATCCCTATTTTGATGAAGCTGGATCAGGCGGTTGAATGCGTCGATGGACCGGTTGAACGGAGCAAAGATGGAAAGAGGAGTGTCCGTGACCAGCCCGACAAGAACCACTATGTCCGGCTCGTTGATGATGTGGTCCGAAACAATGGTTCCATCCTCGACGGGATAATTTGTCACGCGGGATGCAAAGCGGTGCTCTTCGCGGATAGTTACATCCAAATCGATCGATCCAATTTTAGGGCTCGGGTATTTTTTTCCGAATAGAAGGGATAAGACCATCATTCCACCTGCGGGTTATTATTATAGATTTCCCTTACCCGGTCGATCAAAGCGCTTTTAATCGCTTCATCAACTGTTTCGCGCAGGACGGTTTGCTGCTGTTCAGTCGTTCCTGGAGGAACCTGCATCTCTATTTTCGTGTCGATGTTGAAATTTTGTTCTGTGACTACTGCGGGAGCATTTTTAGCAGCTTGATTTTCCATTATCCGATTAATTTTCTGAGTGGTTTCCACTTCAAAGTCAGGGATTTCCGCTAAGTCCGACATGATTTCTCGATGGATCCCTTCGCCGATCAAATTGAAAGCTCCCTTGATTCCCCGCGCCACATAGCCGATGCCTTTCATAACGACTTCAAGAACTTTCACGCCGGCTGTTATTGCCGGCAGAATATCTTCGACAAAAGCTATTTTGAAAGACTCGAAAGTATTCCAAAAAGAACGGATGGATTTATTGACGTCTTCAAAAGCCGGGAGCGAATCTTCGAGCGATTTAGCATAGTCGCCGTATTTGCTAGTCAAAACATCAAGATTGTCTCCTGCTTCTTTTGCGAACTTGATGAATTTTTGCGCGTCTTCTTCGCCGAAAAAGAACTTTGCTATGGTGAACTTTTCTGTTTCCGTGCGCGCTTCATTGATTCTTTTAAGAATATCGACGAAAAGGTCGCGGGCGTTTTTGACTTCCCCGGTGAACTTGTCGCGGAATTCAATGCCTGTGTAGTAGGCGACGTTTGCCAAATCCCCCATGCCGTATTTGGCATCCCGAAGCATTTTGCTGAGGTTTTTCAATGTTGATTCGAAGTTTTTAGGATCGATTCTGAAATCTTCGGCTGTTCTTCTGAGCTTGAGGAACTCCTGGAAAGAAATGCCTATGCTTTTTGCCAAGTCATTGGCATCAAGGGTTGCGTCGGAAATATCTTTGAAGAAATCCAATGTTTTGGACACAAAGGCAGCGGCAGCCGTCGCAGCAATAGCAAACTTGGTTTTAAAGCCGATGATTGTGCGATTGAAATCTTCAACGCCTCTTTTATCGACTGTGAACCCGAGAACGGTTGTGAGCTCTCTGACTACTGTCATTTCGACCCTTTCCTTTTAGATTCTTCCAATAGATCGAGCCTCATATCCAGCAGAGCATTCGCCCTCATCAGATCATCTAAACTCCATGAACGCTCGATCTCCTCTAAAGAAGCGATTCCTTCCAATATTATGCGCCAGAAAAGAAACTCGCTCTTTATGTCCGTATGGAGGTTTTTCTCGTATCTGGCTGACGATTCTGCGGCATCGGAGCTGTGGCTTCGAATAGGCGTCCAATACCGCTCTCCCCAAAAAAAGAACCAAAGTTGCAGTCGATGACAAACCATAGGACCTGCATGAGAGTTCCCAGATCGCCGGCAAATTCGATATCGATGACGGAATCGGTAAGCTCCATGCCGTCTTTCCGGACTCCTTGGCAAAGTTCGAGCACTAGGCTTTCAAAAGTTTTATCATCGAGCTGAGCCATTAAAGATTCTACGGCGCGCACTGCTTCCGTCTTTGAAAATGGAAGCCCCGATATGCTTTCGCTGCCTGCTCCCGGCAGAAATAGATGGGCGAGAGCCGGTCCGAACAGCCGCAGCAATTTTGCTTTAAGGCGGAGCGCCCTCCTTGCTGGAAGCTGCGTAACAGAATAGACAGCCCCGTGGATTTGCTTTTCTTTTGTTTGAATCATACATTTACTCCATTGCTTCCGACGAAGACATCAAGATCGACTAGATCGAGAACCCATTCGCGGTTTGCGAGGTCTTTCCCGAATTCCGAAGAGGGGTACTTCTTAACCCATCCCGTTGCACTAAAAAATATGGAATTGCCGCTAAGGTCTTTGACCAAAATGGGAACCACCCCCGCATTTGTAAGCTCGTCGGTGTTGGCAAGTCCCGATAGCACGTCATTGCTAGGACTCGACTGCTTGAGGGTGATAGTCATATTTCCGGAGCGGTTATTGCTCTTGATCCGCGTGCTGGTGCCGTCCGCTCCGGTGACTTTCGTCCATTGATTATCGTCTCTATCGATAGTAAGGAAGGAGCCGTCGGCAAAACCGCTCATTGGAACCCCGCCTACCGTGATGATGACCTGCTTAGGGTCGTAAGTTCTTACTGCCATAAATTATCTCCTGCTCTTTAAACGGTGACGGTTCCTGTGATGTTGATTGCATGGATGGCGCCCGCCAAGGTGGCTTGGAATTTGACATTTTTCAAAATCCGCTGCGTTTTATCCGTCGGAGGCACGCTTGCAGCCTTCGGCACTGTCACAGTCGGGGCCGGATCGTTCGCAATAAAATTATTACTGATTCCCAGCTGAAGGGCGCGCTTGACTTCGGATTCAATGGCCGTGATTCCTGCGTCTGTGTAGGGAACTTTATTGCTGTTCACAAGCACTGAATAGACGAATTCTTGAATTCTCGAGGTCAGCCAATCCACTCCGCGGACGATATCTATGAATTCTCCCTGGGCGACTGTTCCTTCCCTTGTGATTCCGACTCCGCCGATGAATTCGTAGGTGTTGGCTTTCTTATTTCTAGCGTTTTGGGATTGGGTGCTTGTCAGGTTGGAATATGAAATAGAATTCAGGCGTTTAAATTTCCATGTTTCGGAGCCGGGATCCAGAGGAAGAACTCCGCCAAACCACGCGCATTCAGGAAAGTCGTTTGCAGCATCTTGATGGTAAAGAACGAAAGTTCTCACATATCCGGCTTGGTTGCACTTGGCTGCAATGGAAGACAGGTCTACGCCGGCAGCCAAGTTGATAATGTCCGGATCTGCCGAAGCTGTTCCGAAAAGCTTGACCTGCCCCTCTGTCCACCCGGCCGCCGAAAATACGGTGGCTGCCGTTCTGTCTGTAAGGGCGAGCGCATACCAGCTGTCGTCGACTAATTGAACGGCATTCAGGTCGTTTACCACTGTATCTGAAGGAGTGTAAGGATTGATGATCAGCCCGAATTGCTTGCTCAAAATCCCATCCGATACGCTTAAAACGAATCCTGTTCCCGAGACGTTGGCTGTGATTTCAAAACTGCCATCGAGATTATCCGAAGCGCTCACAGGAACAGCCGTCTGCGTTGAAATAATCTGAGTCAAAGCTGCTGCGATATCTTCGTTGGTTTGCACTTCATTCAAGGTGGTGTAAGTAAATGCAACGCCGTTGATTGTTACCGTGTAGTCGGTATTGGGATCGACCTGCGTGACAGTTACTCTCGCTTTATCCGGATTGACGATCGTCGAGCTTACATCAAGAGTGTAGGGGACCCCAGGCACATCGGCTGCCAGAGAAAATGTGCCGTCTAGGTTGTCCGTCGCTGTAACCCCTAGCGTTGCTGCATTGATTGCAGTGACCAAGGCTTCTGCGATCGATTCAGGAGAAACAGACTGAGTGGGCGTTGAGATTGCAGCCGTCGGCTGGCTCGCGCCTCCAGTTACAACCAAGGAATTGATGATTGCTGAAATATTGGGTTTTCCGAAGACGTTTATGACGAGATTCGATCCCGTAATACTGACGGAATCGACAGCAGAGTTGGCTTCAAGAGCTGTTGCAATATCGTTCATTGTCGTGATTTGATCGGTATTGAAAGGAATTGGAGCCAAAGGAGTTCCGTTTAAGGTGATGGCGATGGAGTTTCCCGTAACAAAATTTCCGCTCATGGTCACTATGGAATTTTGAGCAGTCGGGGTTGAGGGGACTGTTATACCGTTCCCGTTGATCGTGGTGGTATAATTGAATGGAGACATGGCTGTTTCAACCAATATGGTAGCGCTGTCCACCGTTCTCCGCCCAATGGCTATCTGCTCAGGGCTTAGATTCTGGCTGAAAGCTTCTTGGGCAGCGATATATTCAAGATCAGTCGGAATGAAGTCGTTGCCCACTGCCTGAATATTGCTATAGAATCTAATGCGATCATTAAACCGCTTGTGGGTTCCCAAAATCATGAGAAGGCCAAAGCCAGCTTCCGAGACAGTTTGAGTATCTCTGGTGATCTGCACGTTTACGATGTCGCTTAATGGCATATTTTCTCCTATGGTATTGTGGTTGTGTGATCGTAGACCACGCTACCGCTGGCATCTTGATAAATTTCTTCTACTTCCACGGTCTCAATCAGACCTAAATTGTCTTGGTAGTCTTGTCCGATTCTAAATAGGACATCCATGGCAGCCCTCTTCTCGAACCGTGAGTCCAAGAGTTCTGTAGTGTCGTTAATGCCGAAGTGGTTCACAAAAACGATTCCATTGGCTCTTAGGGAGTCGAGAACAGTTTGCTTCTGCAGGCTGCTTCTCAAGTTTTCAAGGCGGGTAATGCAGTCTCCGCCGTAAGTTTGGATTTGCAGAGTGAATTCCCGGTCTCCGACCATATCGACCAATCCGGAGGCATCTGCTCTTGGGGTGTAGTCCTCGCCGATTTGATTCAAAGGGCTGAGCAATAAAGTCACATACGGCTGGGCAGGGCGCGGAGCATTTTCATTTAAGAAAATGACCGAACAGCCGGGAGAATTGGCCAATGCCCAAGCATACAAATTGGTCTTTACCGTCTCAAAATCAAGCGGCATTCTTCTTTTCTCCGTATAAAACAAGAACGGAGTGGAGCTGATGCCCTTCCATTTCTATATTCAGGACATAGAACGTGTCGTATTTGATATCGAAAAGACGCCATGCGTTATCTTTGATTTCCTTTAGAAACTCATTCAACCTGGATTCCAGAATCGAATAGTCTGTTTCCGATATGATTTTTGCCTTCATTATTGACCCTCCAGGCACAAAACTATGTATTTGTAATGGTTTACCAGACCCATTGCAGGGGCGTTCTGCCATGGAAAGACCTGAACCACTTCAAAAGTCTTCCCGAAGAAAAGAACAAGATCCGGGTTCAGAGCCGTCACCGTATTGATGACAGCGGAAGTAAAAAGCTTATAGCCTTCCGAATCTCTTCTAGCTTCCGGCAGCTCCTGCATTTCTTCGCCCTTCATCGGCTGGATGCTGGATGTTATTTGAGTATCTGTGTAAGAGCCGTCGCTCCAGCGCCCATTGGTATAGCCCCCGCTTTGGAAGCGGCGCAGCGTTACCGGCGAGCGGAAGATCTCGAACGGCGATGTCATTTGAGCACCGCCTTATAGCGGACCGACTGCACCATTTGGCCGAAGTCGATCAAAGGCTTGGAGCTCTTTTTAATAGCAATAGTCCTTGGGGAATTGGGGGGAGAAACAATGGCGCGGATCTTTTGCACGATAAGCTTGGTCATCAGCAGGCCTATCAGGCCCAGCGATTGCTCCGTCGTTCTTTGTCCGTCTAAAATCTTATTGTATTCTCCTTGGATCGCCTTATTGATCAATGCCTTGTTCTCATCGAAACTAGTAGACATGAACGGTCTGGCCGGGATGGTTTTCGTCCCGAATTCATTTTCCGCTGCTATCTGTGGGATTGAAAGGCCGGCAGTCTGCTTCCGCTGTCCCTTCACCTGAGCTTTAGTCACGGTTCCTTCTTGAAAACCGACTTTGACATAGGAGCCATCCAGCAAAGCAATCTGCTTTTGGATTTCCTCGAAGCCTAGATCCTTATCCTTGACAACAGCACGCATTGATCACCGCAAAGTTAGGGGGTAGGTTTGTTACAGTCGAACCGATGACGGTTCTTTTGATTAAGTCCTTGTACAGCCTGCCATATTGGGTAGCGTCCAAAATCGACGAATCCGGCGAGATGGCTAATCCAATGGAAAGCTCTCCCTCGCTAAGATTAGTAGCGACTCCGGTTTGAGGGTTTGTTTGCAATTGGAGCCAATGAGCCAAAAGATAAACGTAGGCCAGAACGCCGCAGCAAGATAAGACCCGCTCATTGACCTGGCATCTCAACAAACCAATCATGGTATTGTAGTTGGCCAGCTTCGCTGGGTCGGTCGTATAGAACTGAGGCGCAATGACAAACAACGTATCAATTATCGTTTGACTTGGTATTGGATCCGAAATGCTCATTTTCTTCTTCCTCCGCTTGATGGGAAATTTTATGAAGCTGTTTTTTAGCTGCATCCACGACCTTGTCTCTGCCGTCTTCATCGATGATTCGATTCAGATAGGCGTGGTCGTAAATTTGAGGGATGAGTTTCATCATCTCCTTAACCGATTTCTTTCCGTCCGCCTCTTTATCTTGGGATTCAGGGATGATGACGATGATTCCTTCTTCAACCCTATGCTGGAATAAAGGATGAAGGAGGAGGGCTTTGAGTTCGCCCTCCGGAATCTCGTTGATCCCTGGCATCAGGCGGCTGGTGAAGTTACAATAGTAGACGTTCTTACCGTTGTACTTGACTAAAGCCATTAGATTCCCTCCCCGATGGACAGTGAAAGCGGGTAGTAGATAATGATCCCGCCATAGCGAGATTCGCAATTGATGATGAACTCAAGTCCGCGTTCTTGAGGCGGATATTGAGTAAACGGCATTGGAATCTCCATTGTGAGCTTGTCAGGGTTCTTCTCATAAGCGATCATGATGTCAACCCCGCCAGGGCCTGCGCCTTTCAGTTCAGGAACCCAGTCAACAGTTGTGATGAATGGATTGTTCTGAATGAAATACTCCAAGATTGTCGTATCGCTGTTAGCGGAACGAGGAGTTGAAGAGATCAAAGTGTATTGGTCGATAGGAAGGATCAATGTGTTAGGCATTTCAACCCCGTTCGTGAGGGCTACAATGCCATTGGACAATTGGTTCATATCGCGCAAGATTTGATCCGGCGTTTTTGTCGTCCAAAGGGTAGAGCCGCCAGTACCGTCGGCAGGTACGGAAGCTGCAGGGATATTAGGGTTATTGGTCAGACCCAAAATATTGGCGGTATTGTCTCCAAACCAAGCAAGCCTGTTTACCTTTTGGTCATTGGCTCTTCGAGTGGCATTGGCTTGACGCTGCGTAAGGCTTCGGCCTACAAACATCGCAGCTCGGATCTCCTGCATCGAATAGCCATAGCTGGCTCCAATGGATTTCACTGGAGTGATGAATTCCTTACCGCGGATGTCGCAGCGAGGGAAGTCGTCGGCATAGCTCGAAATGATTCGGGCAAGACCGGTTTCTTCAAACGATTGGTACGTGATCGATTCCGCACCTGGGCCTGCCTCTGTGCTAACTGGAATTAGCTTGATGGCTTTGAGGGGAGGAAACTCGATATCGTACGATTTTGATTTTATGTACTCGAGCTCGCGCGCAAAGAACGCTGTCTCTGCCGAGTCGAGATTGACGCTAACAATTTTATCCATTTTACCTTCTCCTTAGTTCGGCAAGTTGATTTCTAACGTTGCAACAGCGCCTGCAGTAGCTCCGACGGTGTAGCGAGCGGTTGGAAGCGCAATAGCTCTTCCGCCGTCTGAATCCGCACGGAATCCGCCTGGAAGCAAAAGCCCGTTAGCTGCGAATCTCCAGTAAACCGGGCTGTCGCTTGTCAGGTTCTGTTCTGCCGCCACATAGATGCGTCCTCTAGTAAGCAGAGATACGCAGTCTCCCTGGAAATAAATCGGATTCCCGAAAGAACCGAGTTGGTTCAATGGGTTCGGTTTATTTTGAGTTCTTGCGCCGACTCCGTAGAAGGTGTCCTGCGTGGTGTTTGTTATAGCGGCTGTAGCTTGCGATGCACCGCCTGTCACTGCGAACGAGTTGACGATGGCTGTGAATCCCTCTGTGGCTCTCACGGTGAGGGTATGGTTGCTTGGATCGCTCACGACTGCGGAAGCAATATGAGGCTGAGCCAAGATCGCAGCTGCAATAGCGTTCATTGTTGCAGCGCTAGAGGTTGCAAACGTAATAGGAGCTAAAGCTACTCCATTGATGCTGACATTGATCACGTTGCCAGTGACCAAATCAGCGCTTATGACAGTAGTCGATAGATTGGACTGAGGGAGGCGGACGACGTAATCTTGGCCGATTACTTTTGCCAATCCGAGACCCACGTTGAAATTCTCAAATGCTATCGGAGAGAGGACGTTTTTAAAGCCGGAATCGGCTAAAAGACCTACGCTCCCGACATCCATTAAAAAGGGATAGCTTAGTTGTGGCATGGTATTTTACCTCCGGGCTTGAAACCATTTTTCATTTTGTCGATCATGGCCTGGCGGGCTCTTGAAGAATCGGCGGGCTGCTGATCAAGTTTAGTTCTGTATTCGACAGGGGTCGCAATGACTTGGGAAGGAGCCGGCTCCATATCTTCAAGCAGAGCGTCGAATCTTGCTTGAATGTAAACTGCGGTCTTTCCGTCTAGATTTGCGTTTTTTTGGCGCGCTTTAATGACTTCCTTCTTGATTTCCAAGTCGGACATGTCATCGATTCTGGCCAGGGCTTTAGAGTCCAGAACGCTTTCTGCAATTTTCTGTAGCTTGACCCGTTCTCTAACGAGAGATCTGATAAATGCAGCGTCCATGTTGTTGTATTTGTCATTCTCTCTTTTCTCTTTGTCCTGTGGCTTCATGGGAACGCGCTCGCCGTTGGGAGCTTTCACAGGAGTTTCATGGGTTGCATAAGGATTTTCCTTAGACATATAGCCCACTTCCTTCTCCTCTTTTTCCTCTCCCTCGTCTTCCTCTTCTTCGAGGTCGACATCCCCATTTTTTATCGAACTTAATTCAGCCGATAACCGATCTCTTTCTTCGGCTATCCTGCTTCTTTCTGCCTCGAGATTTGCGACGCGGGCAAGCAGCTGCTCAACTTGATTAGCTACGTTGTCCTCCATCAAAATCTCGTCATCGTCAATTTTGACTTTCCTTTTAGCCATATCGGCCTCCTCTATTAAGATTTCTTCTGCATCGAAACTGTCTAATGCTATTCTTGCCTCGCTGCCTGCTCGGGCGTTGTCAACAATGCTTAGGTGGTTGTATTTGATATTGGTCTGCCGGAAGTTGTAAGGCTGGCCGTCATAGCTGCCCTCTTCCGGGATGAGATCGACGGTATAGCCTAGAGACAGCTCTCTGCGGTTTCTTTCGGTAACGTCCTTGATGCTCGCAAGATCTGTGATCACCAAATTAGATAGGACGAACTCGCCGTCTTGGGTAATTGTTTCCCCTGTGTATCCAATGGCGAGGCGCTTGGCATTTTCAGCCGAGACAAGCCGTTCTTGAGGATGCCCATTTGTCACAGGAATCATTTTCATGCTGTCCAGACTGTCTGTTTTGAAAACTTCGTCTGGATGGCGCAGTTCTTTGCGGATTGTTCCGTCGGGATTTTTATAGAGGAAAACGCCGGTGCGGGTGACTATGGCGTTGGCTTTGATGTATCCTTCGTCTGTAATGAAGGCATCGCCCTTGACCTGTCCTCTATCAAAACGAGCAACATCATTTAACTTCATTTTTCCTCTACCCAAAAATCAAATTGTTAGAATTTCAACCCATTCTAAGAGAAAAGGTTGGCTAACTGGTTAAGTGGATGGCTGGGTAGCTGGATGTATGGTTTTCTGGAAATCTTATTGGTTGGATAGAAGAGAAGATGGGTCTAGATATCCAAGAGTCCTTCTAAAACTGGAACAGCGACGCATCGGCAATTTATATCAGTTCCCGGATGGCCAGTATCTTTCGGAGGGTTGTCCCACCGAAATTTCTTTCCATCATGGGCTTTATGGGTAGGACGAACTCTTTCATCGCCTGCCGTTTGCCAGATGTATTCCTCGACGCCTAATTCTTGCTGCCTTAGCTTTGTCAAGCTCGCATTCAATTTAGACGTCTGGTCCCGCGCAATCAAACGCGCGCGCCGTCTAGTAATTCCGAATCTTTCTTGGATGGATTGAGTCATTGAGTGAAATCTGCTTCCTTCCTGCAATCCTCTCTCGATGATCTGTGCGACCTGTTCGAGTTCTTGTGCCGGAAGAGAGCGGATTAATTGAGCATTTTGGCTGCCGAACAGTTTTAACTGATCTTGAAGCCAAGGCTGATCGATAAAAATATCAATTCCGAATACGGAATTGTTGATTCTGTCGAACTGCCTTTTGTTGTATTTGGCGACTTGTACGCCAATTTTTTTCGATTCCGCTATGGTTTCTTCAACTTTACCCTTTATAGCGTGTATTACAGAATTTATCAACCTTTTTAGTGTTTCTGAAAAATCATCGCCCCTTGCACGGGAGCTCGGATAGAGCTGTTCCACCTCTGAAATCAGAGAGGGGAGTGCGGGGATGATGATCTCTTTAATTTGTTTTTTTAATTCGTTTGTCAGTGAAAAAAGAACTCTCGTATATTCCCGTTCCTGTGAAAAAGGCGGATGCCATTTCGGAGGATTTTTTATTTTGGCAGCCTGTCGTTTGCTTAAGCGCCGCTGTTTAATTTTAGCAATCTGATCGACTGAAACCATGGCTATACCGTTGAGCGGTATCTGATTCCTGTGGGCATGAAATCAGGTCCGATGCCTGGAGGAGGGCTTTCTTGAGATTTTTTCTCCTGCTCCAGTTCTTCGATTTCCTCTGGATCAAAACCGCCTTTCCGTCCTTCCAGATCCACTTCTGTATTCATAGACCAGCGGTTGCCGCCGAAACGAGAGACAGCCACTTCAGCAGGATCAAGAACTCCTCTGTCGAGATAAATGGCGTCTGTTTCCGCGACGATTTTTCTGACGATGGCTTCTTGTTCTTCGGTGTTCTGCCATAAGGGGACGAACTGAACGGACCAGTTATCCGGTTCGATTCCGGCGAAGGGTCCGTCTTTGGAGAGCATGATGTAGCGGGTAAGCTTTTCAAGCACCGGCTTAAGCTTGTTTTCTTGCTCCTGCTTGACCATGTCGTAGAAATTCCTGACATCATTGTCTCCGGTAGCGTTCAATCCGGCTACGCTTCTTCCGAAGAGCAAGGATGCCGGGATGCCAGAGACCGCAGAAAGAGCCAGCATAAAACGATCAAGAAGCTCAGGGATTCCAGAGATATTGGTTGATGCCTTTTCATATTTTTCCTCCGCATCCAATATCATTGTATTGGTTGCTCCTTTGGTTAGATTGAGCAGATCAAGGCGCTTCATGACCTGATTGTCCGCGCATTGCGAAGCGATTAATTCTGCAAGATTGGGGATTGAAAGGGTATAATTGACGAAATCCTGCATGATAAGCCCCGCATTGGCAAAGGCAGTCGAGTAGTTGCGCAGCTCGTCATAGATTGATTGGATGAGGGGATCTCCCCACCCATTATTGAAATTCTGCTGCCTTGGAGGCAGAAGAGACCAGTCCACGCGGAGGATTCTGGAATGATGCACATAGAAGAGGGCTCCTGTCCGCGTATCATTGACCGTGTAGACATTAGGATATCCATAATTTGGACTGTTCAGATCTTTTTCAAAGGTTCCATCCCTGCTGAATGATTGATAGCGGTCGAAGACATGGAGCCATTTTATATCCCTGATATTTCGTTCATCGACAGGCTCTTCCAGAGGAAGCCCGTCGGCGATGCCCATGACGCAAAGAGCGCCTCCATACAGCCTTGCCCAGCGCAAAAGCGTGATTAAATTGAAATTAGTTTTGATGGACTCCATTTTGCGGTTGATGTCCTGCCCGGAGTCTCCCTCGATTTCCCATCCTTGCCTGACCATCTCAGCAGGAACGATATCCATAATTCTTCTGGTGACACCATCCGATCTATATAATTGATCCAATTCAGCCTGTTCGAAGATCCTTTCCAAGCGGAAATGGGCGTTGACGTTTTTGTCCCGGCCGCGCATTCCAAGCCCGGTCAAAACATTGATCCAGCCGTCGGATTTGACAAATCCGTTGCTGTGGGGGACTCTGCTCTGTTCTTCTGCTGATTTTTTATCGAAATTATAGGTGCCCATATTCCCTTAAGAATTAAGAATTTTCTTCTTGTGGATTTGGGTCTTAGAGTAGAAAAGCTATTTGAGTGTGTGATTGCAGATTTTCACCTGGTTAAAATTAACACTATCATATGAGAAATAAAATGTGTAGGTTATCCTGCAGTCAAAATTTTGTGAAGTATCAGTTTTTGAATAAGACAGCGTATATGAGGATCACTTTGATCGAAGGGGATTGCATCCTTTAAAAACCAGCGGATGCTGTGGAATTCTCTCTCATCATATTGCATTGCAGGGGAGTTGAAGTTCTAGCTTTTAGCCAGAGAGGCACAATAGAAAAATTCTTCGTTAGGGCATAGTAAATTATTTTTTATTGACGGCTGTAGATGTTCGCTGGCTATCTGATAGTTCTTCTTTTCAGCGAAATTCCATCAACAAACAGGGAAAAGACTATTTGCAGATTAATTTTTAGATGAAAAAAATTCATCCGTAAAAAGCAAATCTGCCGTTTGCTGATGCATTTTTTAAGATAAAAAGACATCCGCAAATCGACTTTTTTACCATTTGCAGATTGATTTTTTTGCCAAAAACAGGTAGAATGAGCTTAAAAATAGGGGGAATTCCATGAAAACGGCTCAATTTATCGGCCGTGAAACCGAAATGGCTAGACTTAAAGGCTTGCTGAATACTAGAAGTGCGAACCTCATTGTAGTGCGAGGAAGAAGAAGGATTGGGAAGAGCAGGCTGCTTGCTGAATTCGGCAAGGAAATAAAGAGTTTCTTCTTTTCTGGAAACCCGCCAGCCCATAAAACAACAGCGCAATCGCAGCGAGATGTTTTTGTGAAGCAGCTTGAAAGGAATGGGATTCCTGGAGTCCAGCCGGACGATTGGGGAAATATCTTCTGGCATCTTTCCAAACATACTCAAAAAGGGCGTGTACTGATCGTATTTGATGAAATTTCCTGGATGGGAGGAAAAGATTCCGAATTTCTAGGTCATCTAAAAACTGCTTGGGATATGTATTTCAGCAAGAATCCCCATTTGATTTTTGCGCTTTGCGGTTCGATTTCTTCTTGGATTGAAAAGAACATTCTCAGCAATACAGGATTCCTTGGCAGAATCATGATCGATATGGTTCTCGAAGAGCTGCCTCTTCAATCATGCAATGCATTCTGGCATCCTAAAGAAACACGCATAACAGCTTATGAAAAATTCAAAGTCTTATCTGTAACTGGAGGAGTACCGTTTTATTTGGAGCGCATCAAGCCAAATTTATCCGCGGAGCAAAATATTCGAGAGCTCTGTTTTGCAAAGGGAGGTTTGCTTGTCCGGGAGTTCGATGAAATATTCTCAGATCTTTTTTCTCGCCGCAAAGGAAGCCATAAAGAGCTTGTGACATGCCTTGCCAGCGGACCTAAAGAACTCGCTCAAATTTGCAAAGAGCTGGGCAAAAGCCAAGGGGGTTTATACAGTCAGTATTTGGATGAATTGGTGAAGGCCGGTTTTGTAAGAAGAGATTTTACATGGGACTTGAAAAGCGGAAAATATGGAAAGCTTAGCCGATATCGTTTGAGCGATAATTACTTACGATTCTATTTGAAATACATTGGCCCAAGCCGAGTCAAAATTGAACAAGGAAAAGTACCAGAGTCGATGCTGAATAATCTTCCTAGCTGGGAAGTAGTCATGGGACTACAGTTTGAAAACCTTGTCACGCATAACTATAAGACTCTTTGGGAAATGCTGGGTGTTTCGGCAGAGGAAGTAATCATGGACGGTCCTTTTTTTCAAAGCCCGACAACAAAGCAGCCTGGATGCCAAATCGACTATATGATTCAAACTCGTTTCCATAGCCTGTATTTATGCGAGGTCAAATTTAAAAAAGATAAGATCGGGAAAAAAATTTTGGAAGAAATGGAAGAAAAAAGAAAACGATTGAAAGTTCCCAGACATTTTTCAATCAGACCAGTTTTGATTCATGTGAACGGTGTGGAAGATAGCGTTTTAGAAGAAAATTATTTCGATAAAGTCATCGATTTCAGTCAGCTTCTGCAATAAATAATAGCATTGAAGAGTTTGCATTTAAATCTTTCTAAGATATTAAGTTAACTTTTTTACTCGCATTATCTGCGCGCGAGGACTTGTCATAGGCAAAAACCATTTCCGATGTGGAATGGCCGGTTACTCGCATGATATCGCTGTCCTGAAAACCTTGCTGCTTAAGATAAGTTACAGCAGAAGCCCTCAGCACATGAGGAGAAATTTTGAATGGAATGCCGGCAGCTCTGCCAGCTTTTGCAAAAGTCATGGCTACCTGATTCATCATGACGGGCTTTCCTGATCTGGTCACAAATACATGCCCAGTTCTTTCTCCAATGTATTCTCTAAGCTGTTTCATGATGCTCCCTGGATATGTGATCACGGTCTCTTTCTTGAGCCTTCTCATTTTCGACTGAGTAAAAGTAATCTCATATAGGTCCCAATCGATTTGACTTGTCTGCAAAGAGAGCGCCTCATTCACCCTCTTTCCTCCTTGCAAGATGATCTTTCCAATCAGGCAATCGCGAGAGTTTATTTTCTCCAATTCTCTAAAAAATAAAATCCACTGTGCCTGGGTCATCGCATTCGTTTTCACCTTCTCATATACGTTGAAGAACGTTTTTGCATGGCCTTCCTTGTTTGGAATGGCCTTTTTTATAATACCCTGAAGGCGGCGGCTTAAAAATCCAGTAAACGAGATATAGCAGGCTGCCCGTGCCTGTCTAGTAGTTTCAGCCCAATCCTGGAAGAGCTTGATACGGTCGATGATTCCCTCATGATTAACTAGAGAAAACTGCTGGAGGGTCATAATTGGATTAATCCATCCAAATTCAATCAGTCTTTTGATGCCAGATCTATAATTCAACTGGGTTTTCGGGCTCAAAGTTGGTAGCCAATGAGAGAGGGCCTCTTCCACAGAAATTTCATCCAATTGCTTCCAAACTAAATTGGTCTTAAAAGATGCAGCCTGCTCATAGGTCTCCAAATGAGAGGGGATAGGAAGTTCCACAACTGCGGGCATAAGAGTCATGATCTTTGCTTCCTTAAACCTGGTAAAGTTTGAATGATCGTAAGATCAACTTTTTTGGCTTTTCGAGTTTTTTCTTGAAATTTTGAGTCTTTGGGTTCCTTTTTTCGCATCGACACCTCAACTTGTTTATAAGCGGCTTTATAAACAACGAAATTTAGCTCAAAACCTCTTTCGTAGCAACACAAAGTTTTGGTGGTTGCGAACATTTTACGCTAAGCTGTTTTAGCTCCTTATTTCCCCTATCTCTTTTCATTCCTTATTGCTAAATGTTTGTTGACCGCTAATCTTTCGATCTTTTATACATCATGTTGTTAGATAGTTAAAAGCGCAGGATGTAAATTATGAACCAAGCAGTGCAAGAGCTTGAACAGCATGACAGCAAAGAGGCTGATCTCCAAAAGGAACCGGCAGCCATGCAGCGAGGCAAGAAAAAAATCAAAGCAACCATTTATTTAACCGAAGAAGCGGAGCAAGCATTCACGGAGCTCTACATTCATCGTTTGCGCAAAGATCGAAAGATCGACCGCTCGATGATCGCTTGCGATGCTATTCAGATGCTTTTCGAGAAAGAATGCGGGACGCCTTCAAATTAGAAGAAGGCGTTTTCTTCCAGCCATTGATTCACGGCCGAAACAACATTCTCTAGGGATTCAGGCAGCTTGAGCGCGCCCTTCTTCGTTTTGATTTTTTTGCGGTAAGCGCTCCAATTTTTTTCCATCGCTTCAAAAGCATCTTTTCCAAATGAGGCTGGCAGCTTCTTGAGGGGAGTCTTTCTATGATGGAAAACAAGCTCGACGGCTTTCTTCGCTAAAGAGCTGTCTAAAACATCAAGACGGACCAGAGAGTAAAGGTCATGGAAATCCTTCATTCTGGTATTGCCACCGCCTCGGAAAACAATCGTTTCAAGCTTCTCTGCGAAAATAAATTCCTTGGGATAGCAATGCAAAGAAATCCTGCTTTCAAAGAGCGGGCCTTTCGATGTGGCAGTTAAATCTATCGGATGCTCGATCGGCTCGACGCGGTCTCCGAATCCCAAATCCATGCGGATGACCGTTTTTGTGGCCCCGAATAGCGCCTGCAAGGTGATCTCAGCCCCTGTGTATGCAAGCTGCGAATGGTCGAGGATTTTTATTTTAGCCACTTCGAAAGAAAAGCTGTCATCGGCATCGACATCGCAAATCGCTTGCAGAACTGTCCTTAAAGACTGTTCGGTGTTCGACAGCTTTTGAATAAAGAAGTCAAGATCCTGCGTTTCTCTTCCAAGATGAATGTACTTTGCCAGGAGCGTTCCTCCTTTTAAGATGAATTTTTCTTTGTAGGAAGACTTTGCTAAGCGCGTGAGAAATCTCTCTAGGATCAAATTCCTCCAAAGTTCTGCAAAAGTGGTTTCACGCTCCTTCGCCAATGCTTTGATTTTTTCTTTGATTGATTGTTCAATTGCAGATTTCATAATGTAAATGCCGATATATAAGGGGTTAAGTCGACTCTAAGCTTCTTCGCATACTTGAGGAGCTTGTCAATGTCGGGTTTTCTATCATTGTTTGCTTTTAAATAAGCTTGCAGCGCCTTTAAAGCGGTTTCCTTGTCTAGATAGCGGAAAGAATCTACGACTGTCCTTTCCCGATCAAAGATCTTGATCTTTCTGCTGCCGATTTTGACGGTTGTCTGGCCGAAAGAAATATTCCGCATACGGACGATGCGGGCGTTTTCTCTTGAAGGGGAGGTGGTGGCATGCGGAATGGCGATCCAAAACTCCCTCATGATTTCATCCGTCAGCCCGTAATAGCATAGGGCGGAGATAAGGCAGATGACGCCGTTCGGAATGCTTAAGGCGGTTATTGCCAAATCCTCCCATTCGAATGCCGATTGGAAATCAATGTCCTTGATTTTATACATCCCCCGGCTGACTTTCTCGATCTGGCCTTTTTGGCAGAAATAAGCCAGCATGCGGGGAGGGATTCCAGCCTCCCTGCCTTCCGCGGAGGAGAAAACCGCCTTCTTAGAAAGCGCCCTGAAAGCTTCTGAATACTTTGATCTTATCATACCCATAATGTAACAGACAAACCCATTAAACGCAACTGGGTTTTTCTGTTACATTTTCATCTCGGAAAACAGCTAATAAATCCTTTGAAATAAGCTCTTTATATCATAAGGTCATTAAAGCGTTCAGGTCATAGACGGACTCATTCAATAGAAGGAAGGCTCCGCTTAGGGCATCGACGATGTCATCGTGGCCTCCTTCAGGAAAGTTTTCCAGCTCCCTGAAAAAATCCTCATTCCAGGGCGCCTGCAGGATTTTAATGTTTCCCGCTTCGGCTTGGGAAGAGGCTGGAAGCGCCCTGGTTACTTTATCCTGCGTGGCTTTGACCGTTTTCACGTTATAGCCTTGCAGCATCCGGACTAGATAATCCGCTTCGCTGACTCCTGCCTGCCCGGGATCCTGTTCGATTCCAATGCGGACTGAAGCGCCGTCTTGGCTGGCTGTATTTTTGATTGCGCTCTGCACACCTAGCGGGCTTTGCTGGATTCTGACCATATCCGTGATATAGAGGATGTTGTTTTTATCCTTCTCCAGCCGAAGGCCCACGGTATAATCGGGATCATTGCCTTCTGTTTTCTTTGTAGCTGCCCGGTCCCAATAGCGGACTGCTTTCAATCCTGTTTTGGGAATGGCTTTTACGACTTCGAAAAAACTTCTTTGGAAGAACATCCCCGCTGTCGGCCGGATATTCCAGTTTCCCATCAACAGCTGTTCTCTTTCAAAACGCGGCAGCGCTTTAAGGTTAGCCAAATATCCAGGATCTTTTTCCATAAGGATCTTGTTATCATAGACAGTCGATGCGACAAAAGAGACGCTTTTAGGGAGGCAGCTCGGATCTTTTTCAAGCAGCTCTTCCTTGGACGACGCCCAGACAGTCTCGTCATTCTGAATGAAAAACCAACGTGTTTTTCCGCTACGCGACTGGATCGGATAACCTGATCTTTCATCGATCCACCATGCTATAAATCTCCTTACCCAGGAATCGGCATCCGGATTGGTGGTTGCTCTAATGTACGGCTTCACGCCGCAAGTCGACCGGTTTCTTGAAAGCATATAGACAAACTGCTGCCATGAGAAGTGGGTAAGTTCGTCGAATCCGATCATCGGGATCTGCGATCCTTGCCAGTCGAAACGTGTCTTGTCGTGCTCGAGATGGGCGAATTTGACCTTTCCTTTTTCTTGGAAATCCCATTCAAGCGTTGATTCTTTAGGAGTTCCCTTGGCATGAGGAAAGAGTTCGCAGCTGGTATCCCATAAGCCTCCAGGATTCCTGACCTGCGTGTTGTTTCTTCTGAAAATCACGGCTGAAAATCCAGGCACGTTTCTATGCCTGAGGCATTCCATTAACAGCGCCCAGGTCTTTCCGCCTCCTGCAGCTCCTCCATAGATGACAATATCCGCCGAGGCGTTAAGGAACTCGAACTGAGGTCCTCTTTGAGGTTTGATTTTAGGCATCGGGATCCTCCGCTTTTTTTTCTATGCAATCGCCTCTTCCGTTATCCGGGATATAGATCTGCACAGGGTCTTCTTCTTTTACAATTGTTTCGGTGACAACAGTTTCTCTTTGGCCGAGCCACACTTTTCCAAGCCAGATGGCCATGGCTGCGCTTCGTTCTGCTTGCTGGAATTGGTAGCGCCGGAGGGAGAGTTTATGAAGCCCATTGCACCTTTTTCTTAACTCCGCAAAACCCATACCAAAAGCCTCCCTCAGCCTTCGATCCAAAGTATCGACGCTGACCCTGAAAGCGCCGGCAATTTCTTCAGCCGTCGCTTGCAGTTCCGTCCAATAAAGGACTTGGTCGAGATTGATTTCTTTTTCAGGAACGGTTCCTTTCCATTCCGACGGCGGGGACTTTGGATCGACAGGAGGAACCGCCTTCTTTTTCGGCCTGCCGTTCGGCCTTCCAGTAGGCTTTCTAGGCATAGTCTTCACCGTTCAATTTGATGTCGCACGGCTCGTTCTTCTGAAGCTTATACTTCCTATAGCGGTCGACGATGACATCGCAGTACTTAGGATCGAGTTCGCAGCCGAAGCATCTCCGCCCAAGCTGCTCGGCGGCAATCAAAGTTGTTCCGGACCCAAGGAAGAAGTCGAAGACCAACTGGTCTTTCTTCGAGCTGTTATTGATCAAATAACCTATCAAAGGAATCGGCTTCATCGTGGGATGCTCGGCATTTCTTTGAGGCCGATCGAACTTGAGAAGGGTGGTCTGCTTCCGATTGCTGTACCATCGGTGCTTCTCTCCCTCTTTCCATCCATAAAGAACAGGATCGTGGTCCGTGTACTCCTTGCCTCCGAACAAGACCGGTTCGTGCTGCCATTGATAATCCTGCCTGCCAAGTACGAAAGAGTTTTTCAGCCAGATTAAACACTGGGTCAGCTTCAAATTAGCTTCGCGAAAAAATCGGCGGAATTTCTCGCCTTCAGAATCTGCATGGAAGACGTAGATCCCGGCCCCTTCTTTCATGAAAGCAAAGGCGTTCATGTAAAATTCCCTTAATAGAGATTCGAACTCCTCGGTAGGAAGATCATCATTTTTAATGGTGAGTTTGTCCTTTGTTCCTCCTTTATAAGCTACATTGTACGGAGGATCTGTGATGATGAGGTCGATCAGCTCTGACTCGAGCACTTTTTCAACGTGGCCATAATCTGTAGCGGAGCCGCAAATGAGCCTATGCCGGCCGAGATCGTAAATGTCCCCCGGCTTTGTCTTCGGCTCTTCGGGCAGTTCTTCCTCGTATCCGTCGTCCTGCGCCTCGATTTTTTCAGGATCTTTGAACTGGAGCTCGTCTTCGGTAAATCCCCAGTTGATAAGGTCGGGAATTTCCCATTCATTAGCCAATCGATCCCAATCCCATTCCCCTGAATTCTTATTGCTGCGGATCAGATATTCTTCCGCTTCCTTCTGTGAAAGCATCCGATTCGGAACCCGCACCTCGATTTCTTCTTTTCCGCGGCCCATTGCCTTCAGCGCCCTGATTCTCATGTGGCCGGCCAGAATAGTATTGTCTGCGTTAACGACGATGGTCTCTACATAGTTGAAGCTCTTCAAAGATTGCTTCAGCTTTTCCATCTGATCCTTGGTAATCTTCCTCGGATTTTTGCCGTGCTCCTTTAAATCCTTGATCTTCTTGGATTCGGTTCTCCATTCCAGTCCGGCTGCATTTTCCTCTGCTATGGGTACGGCTTCCGCCTGTTGTGTTTTAGTTTTTGCCATTCCTTCATCTCTCTGGGTTGTTTATTGATGTGCATAGCCGTTCTTTCTCCAAATGGAAAAAGACTGCTGTTTAAGAGAGTCTTTGAGAAGGGGAGTGGTTGGGTAGTTGAGTAGAAGCCTAATAAGGCTTGATTAAACTTTGCTGACTATTTCAATCGTAACGGGATATAAATCTTCGACCATTTTTCGCTTTGCCTGGCTTAAAGCCGTGTCTTTTCCTTTGGTATCGACAAAGCTGACGTCTCCATTTGCATAGAACACCTGGAAATCGCAGACGTAACGCACCTTGCCAGGGAGATCGAATGGGATCTGCCGTAAAAAGAACAGGACCTCGCCTGCTTTTTGTAAAATCTGCAGCCTGTCGTAATAGCTTCTTTCGAGCTTTGAAGGGAACTTCAGCCCATCCCTTTCACAGGGGATCGCGCCGAACTTATGCCTGGCCCTCCCTCTGGGTTTCATGAATTTTACTGTCATACGAGCATATACCTCCTCCATTAAAGAATTTTTCATTCTGTCAGATAGTTTAATTTTTCTGCATCTACAATGCTGAATACAAGAGGTAAAGTGCGTATGCCTTTACTTTGAGAGGAGGGATGGGAGTGATTATTTTTAGAGGTAATATCCTAGGATATCCACTCTTTGCTTATTCGTTAGACCATAGTGGACCCACAAGCTTGCCTCACTCTATTTTTCCCTCCCAGTCCTTTCCAACTTCAGTATCCCAAGGCTTGCTTTCGCATGTCAGGGCATTAATACAACAAGGCCTGGGTAGGTGGGAATTTTGAGTAAATCGAACAGCGTGGATATCTTTTAAAGACCTCCAGGATATCTCCTGAAGCTGATTTTTCCAGAATTTCAATTTATTTTATACAAAATCCGCAACTTTATGGTAGAAAGATGCATGTAAAGCCTGAACGGGCGGGGGACTTCTATATAGTCCCATCCACGCTTTGCAAAAGCTTGCGAAATAGCTTCGTCTCTTTTTCATTTCCCTTCTTACCGTTTTGTATTGCAAAGGTAAAGTGTATGTGTTAACAGTAAACGCTTAGGATCCTGTTTAGCGCATGCCGAAAGAAACGAGGTTTTTGATGCAAAACTTTTACCGCATATTGTTGTCGATAGAAGTCTTGTGCTTTGTTTCTGGCTGCACAAAAATGCAAAGATCTGATGATCTGTATGTTTCCTCAGCAATTGAGCGGCGCCTTGATAAAACAGTTCATTGGGATAAAGGATATCTGAAAGATGAACAAGTAGAATGTAGAATTCAGGGGCTTCTTCAGCAAGAATTGACGGTCGATGCAGCTGTTCAAATTGCTATGCTCAACAACCCTCACATTCAAGCAATTTTCGAAGAGATTGGAATTTCACAAGCTGATTTAGTCGAAGCGGGATTATTTTCTAACCCTGTCTTTGATCTTTTCATCCGTTATCCCAATAAGAAAAATTTTGTAGCTGACATTGAGTATTCAATCACAGCAAGTTTTATAGATCTTTTCTTGATCCCTCTTCGGGTAAAAGTAGCTAAGGCAGAGCTTGAACAAACCACCTTGAGAGTCACAAATGAAGTTCTAGACTTGGCATTCGATGTGGAGCAAACTTTCTATGAGTTACAAGCTGCTCAGCAAGAACTTAAATATACTCGATCCATCGTAGAATTAACCAGTATTCATAACGAAATTGCTTCCAGGCAAAAAAATATTGGCAATGTTAATAGCCTCGATTTTCAACAAATTCAATCTCGTTTTTTAGAGGCTAAATTAGAAATTGCAAGGATTCAAAACGAGATCATCCGCTTAAAAGAAAAGCTGAATAAACTACTTGGATTTTGTGGAGATATCCATTGGATGATTTCAGAAGATTTACCAGAAATTGATTATGAAGGATTGCCAATTGATCGCCTAGAATGTGTTGCGTTTAGAGAAAGGCTCGATTTACAAGTCGCACGCTTTGAAGTTCTTCGTTTAAGTCGTAAATTAGGAATTAAACAATGGTGGGTCTACACAAATGGGCGCATTGGAATAGGGGGAGAAAGAGATCCTGATGGTCTTAATACCCTCGGACCTGCTTTTTCCGGTGAAATCCCTATTTTTAACTATGGACAGGCAGCTCGCCTTCGTCTTCATGCAGAATTGAGGCAAGCTCAAGATGAGTTAACTACATTAGAAATTCAAATCCTTTCAGAAGTAAGAGAAGCTCATAAGCTTCTCATGAATAACTTGGATATCATTAACGACTATCGAGCTCAAATCATCCCACTGCAAAGCAAAATTTTAGAATCCTCTGAAGAGCTCTATAATGTAATGGGACTTGGAGTAGATCGTCTTTTAGAAAATAAACGGCAAGAGCTGCAAGCTTATAGTAATTATATCTTGTCATTGCGCAATTATTGGATGGCAAGAGTTCAGCTTGATAGAGCTTTAGGAGGAAAACTTTATAAGGTTTTCTCTTATGAAAATGAACCTATCCCCTGGTACTGCAACGAAGGAGTCGTAGAATGAAGTTTTTTACGACTTTTATAGCCTTTATGGCCTTTTTTTCGCTCTCTGCTCAGAGCGATCATAGTGCACATTCTTCGAGCTCCAAAGTTAATGACTCTAGTCAATCATCTACGAAAACCATGCAAGGCATGGATCATTCACAGATGCCAATGAATGGGCAAGTGCAGAAAAACAAACAAGAAAGTCAAAAACAAGGAGACAACTCTAAAAATAAGAATCCTTCTACTTCAAAGGACAGAATAAACGCTTCTGTCATTACACCTAATGTAGGCTCTCTACCTTGGACAATGGATGGGGATGTAAAAGTCTTTCATTTGATAGCTGAGCCCATTCGTAGAGAATTCGCTCCAGGTTTTTGGGTTAATTGTTGGGGATATAATGGTTCTAGCCCAGGTCCCACTATTGAGGCAATTGAAGGAGAGCGAGTAAGGATTTTTGTAACCAACAGGTTGAATGAGCCTACTTCCGTTCATTGGCATGGAATTATTCTACCTAATGGAATGGATGGAGTTGCAGGACTTAATCAACAAGCCATTCAACCTGGCCAAACGTTCAAATATGAGTTCACTCTGAAGCAAAATGGGACTTTTATGTACCACCCCCATTCTGATGAAATGACTCAGGTGGCTTTGGGCATGATGGGATTTTTCATTATACATCCCAAAGGAGGAGAAGATCCTCCTATTGATCGTGATTTTGCTATTTTCTTGCATGAGTGGCGCATACCCATGGGCGCTAAAACACCCATTCCTTTTGAGATGCTCGACTTTAACATCTTTACTTTCAACAGTGTTCTTTATCCAAAGATCGAATCACTAGTCGTTAAAACAGGGGAGCGCGTACGCATTCGACTAGCCAATGTCATGATGAATAGCCATCCTATCCACTTACATGGGCATGAATTTTTAGTCACAAGGAAAGGGGCGCAAAGACTGGCTCGCTCAGCTCAATACACAGAAGTCACAATCAGCGTTGCTCCCGGAGAAACAAGAGATATTGAGCTCATCGCGGATAATCCAGGAGATTGGGCTTTTCATTGCCATAAATCGCATCACGTTATGAACCAAATGCAACACGACTTGCCTAACTTAACGGGGATTAACAAACAGGGGATAGAGGAAAGAATTAAGCAGTTTTTCCCCGATTTTATGGGCTTAATGAATATCAATGGCATGGGAGATATGTTTGAGATGTATGGGACTAATAAGATGATGGATATGGGCATAAAGATGAAATATCCACCTAATATGTCTCCTATTGGCAATCCCGGTCCTTTTGGCGTGATTGAGATGGGAGGCATGTTCACTGTCTTTAAAGTTAGAAATAATATAACGAGCTATGTGGATCCAGGTTGGTATCAACATCCTTTAGGGACTGTGGCAGAAGCTGTTAATATCGACACAGTACCTCAAAATATTCGCGGCATGGAACATATGACCATACAAGATCATGAGCCTAATACGAGTGATATAAGTTGGCTGAGCCAAGAAGAAGAGAAAAGGCAACCACAACAAGAAGCAACAAACTGGATGCAAAGCAAGCCTGAAGACAGCATGGGGGGAGGGCATATGCATGGTATGGGAGAGATGAAAGACATGTCCCCACAAAAAATGAATGGTCCATCAAATATGAAAGATATGCAACATATGGAACACTAAATGAATAAACAACTAATTTTGTGTCTATTGTGTTTGTTATGTTTTACATGTCTTTTTGGCCATGAAGGACATCAAAATACCGAAGAAAATGAAAATAAAAAAGAAATGGTCAATCCCTTACCAGAGTCTCAACCACCCGCTAAACATTTAGGGGGCAGGCCCTTGAACTGGACGCAATGGATTGGTAGTTTCCATTTCATTCTTTTACACTTTCCTATCGCTCTAATTATAATGACAGGCATTTCTGAAATTTTACTTGCATGGCTTCAAAGGCCAATTTTTGATTACGCTTCTCGGTTTATGATCATTGCTGCAGTCATTCTAGCAGTTCCCACAGCCATGTTAGGGCTCATTTATAGCTACACAACCTCTTATAGTGGTCTGCTAGCTAACTTTATCTGGTGGCATATGTGGGCTGGAATCTCGACAACTATCTTTGCAATTTTTGTAGCTTTTATTCGGGAACGATTAGGAATCAGTAAGATTTACTATGCTAGTCTTTTTATTTTATTTCTATTAGTGAACATAACAGGGTACTTAGGAGGAGGAATGACATTTGGACCGTACCACATGCATCCTCCCCTTTAACAAATCAAAAAAGGAGTTTTTATGGAAAATAAAGGATGCTGTTCAAAACACGCTTCATTTCCACAAACAGATTCTAAAGAAATGCAACAATTAATGGAATGCATGAGCATTTGTGCAGCGTGTTCTAAAAAATGCATTGAGGAAGGTCATAAGAAAACTGCAGCTTTGTGTGCTGAATGCGCTGATGTATGCGCTCTGGCTATAAAGGCTAAAAGTAGTCAATCCGAGTTCCATCATCAAATCATGGATCTTTGCGCACAAATATGCCGAAAATGTGCAGAGGAATGCAAAAAAATGAAAGTTGACCACTGTCAAGAATGTGCAGAAGTTTGTACTCGATGTTCTGAATCCTGTGCAACAGCTCATCGCCATCATTAATAACATAAGCAACTCATTATCAATTCTCAAGAATTTCTAATTTTTTAATAATTTTTGAGAAGTTACTGACAATTAGTTTAAGGCTTACAAATAGGAAGTTATTGATGGCCAATCAAAAAGAATATACCTGTCCCATGCACCCTCAAATTCGGCAGCCAAATCCGGGCCACTGTCCCATTTGTGGTATGAATTTAGAACCGACCATTGTGACCGAAAATGAACAGGATTTTGAATTAAAAAATATGACGAAAAGACTTTGGATAGGGGCACTATTAACGCTCCCTATTATTGCCCTTGTCGTCCTGGAAGCGACTCTAGTTGATAGATTTATTTCTTATAAATCCTATGCCCTGATTCAAACAGTGCTTGCCACACCGGTTGTTCTATGGGCTGGGTTTCCCTTCTTTCAAAGAGGGTGGAAATCAATTGTTACTCTTAAGTTAAACATGTTTACTCTAATTGCTTTAGGAATAGGGGCGGCTTATTTTTATAGCCTAATAGCAGCGATTTTTCCATCCATTTTCCCTTCTTCTTTTCGTCCTCAAGGAGACAGAGTGGCTCTCTATTTTGAAGCAGCAACAGTCATTACTGTTCTCGTAATCCTCGGGCAAGTGCTTGAACTAAGAGCCAGAGCAAAGACAAGTAATGCCATCAAGAAGTTATTGAGTTTAGCTCCAAAAACAGCGACAGTTATTTTAGAAAATGGTCAGGAGCAGGCTGTTCCATTAGAGGATATAAAAAAAGGAGACAAATTACGCGTTCGTCCCGGTGAAAAGATCCCAGTTGATGGAGTTCTTATCGAAGGAAAAAGTGTTATAGATGAGTCAATGATTACGGGGGAATCCGTCCCTGTGGAAAAAGTAAACGGAGATAAGGTCACGGGCGCTACTTTAAACGGTACTGGAAGTTTCATCATGCAAGCGGAACGAGTAGGTAGTGACACTTTACTTGCCCGTATTGTCCACATGGTAAGTGAAGCTCAAAGCAGCAGAGCCCCGATTCAAAAATTGGCTGATACAATTTCCGGGTATTTTGTACCAGTCGTAGTCTTTGTTGCGATTGTCTCTTTTTTTATTTGGGGATTTTTTGGACCTCCACCTTCTTTTGCATATGGGCTGATCGCCGCAGTGGCAGTTCTTATTATCGCCTGCCCATGCGCGCTTGGCCTAGCCACCCCTATGTCCATTATGGTGGGCGTAGGCAAAGGTGCTTTAGCAGGGGTATTAATCAAAAACGCAGAAGCCCTTGAAATTTTGGCAAAAGTAGATACGGTCGTTGTAGATAAAACAGGAACTCTAACAGAAGGAAAAATTCATCTCAATCAGGTTTTTGCTTTGGATGGAGAACAAGAAGATAGACTTCTTCAGGTAAGTGCGAGTTTAGAGTCCCTCAGTGAGCATCCTCTTTCTTTGGCTATTGTTTCCAAGGCAAAAGAAAAAGGCCTATCCCTTCTTCAAGTGCAAGATTTTAAATCTCTAACGGGAATGGGAGTGATAGGGAAAATTGAAGGTAAAACTGTTGCAATCGGCAACCAAAAACTTATGTCAGATCAAGGGATTGCCTCAGATCAACTAATTGAAAAAGCAGAAGCTTTACGTAACGAAGGACAAACGGTTCTATATCTCGCTTTAGATGGGAAAGTTGTAGGGCTATTAGCAGCCTCTGATGTTGTAAAAGAGACAACCTCTGAAGCGATTCGATTGCTTCATAATGAAAAAATACGCATTGTCATGCTCACAGGTGATAACTCTATTACAGCCATGGCCATAGGGAAGGCTCTTGAAATAGATGAAATAAAAGCAGAAGTCCTCCCTCAAGACAAAAACAAGATTATAAAAGAGCTTCAGGCACAAGGACATGTTGTTGCAATGGCGGGAGATGGGATCAATGATGCCCCAGCATTAGCTCAGGCTCAGGTGGGGATTGCTATGGGGACTGGAACAGATGTAGCTATAGAAAGCGCAGGCATTACTTTGGTCAAAGGAGATCTTAGAGGAATTGCGCGCGCAAGAACTTTAAGTATTGCTACAATACGAAATATTCGACAAAACCTTCTATTTGCATTTATTTACAACGCTTTAGGAGTTCCGATTGCAGCTGGCATCTTGTATCCGTTCTTTGGAGTGTTATTGAGTCCAGTAATTGCAAGTGCAGCAATGGCATTTAGCTCTGTTTCTGTAGTTTGGAATGCACTGAGATTAAATAGACAAAAATTGTGATAAAGAATAGATGGAAAGCATAGAAGGAAGACTAAAATTTGTTCCTAATCTTGGAAGAGCTTTATGGACTGGACGATTGTCATTGTGATTCTTGTGCTCGCTTTTTGTATGCTTGGATGTTGTGGTGGTTCGATCTTTAGAAGAAGGAACAAAAAATAAGGATCATGATGACACCCATAAAGGGTGCCATTAAAAAGATATGAAATAGGAGAATTTTCTATGGATGGTTCCATGCAATGGTAAAGAAGACTTTATCTATCATCTTAATCGTTATCGGCGTGTTTTTCGCGTTATTACCACACACGGTGCATGTAGCGCTTGGATTTAACCTCCCACATATATACCACGTAGGCTTTGGATTGGTAGCAGGTGCGATTGGCGCTTACCTTATGTTCAGAAAAAAGAAACAAGGATAAAGCTGAAAACAACTTCAAAAAAGGAAATTAAATGGAAATATCAAAAATGAGCATGAGTGTTGGAATATTCATGGCTCTAACTTTTTTTACACCTGCACACGCTATCGTGCATTCTCAACAAGGTCAAATGGACATGAAAGGAATGTGTCAGGACATGTCTGCTGAAATGCAACAATTTGCTGATAAGCTAAATATGAATAATAAAATGCTATTTTGCAGCAAATTCAATGATTCCCAGAGAAAGCAAGCGATGCAAATGGCTTCTCAGTCCAGCGGTTATGGAAAACAGAAAATGACACCCGATAAAAGCGTAGAAAAAGTTGCAGCTGACAATAAAATACCGATATCTTGAAGACCAGATAAAATTACATTCATTCTTTAGCTTTTAGAATTACTTCTTTGAAAGACGAGATGCCCACCAAAGCAGAGCGACTGTAGTGACGCTATTGATAACGATTGCCGCAGTATTAAATGTGGAAGTTATAACGATTACTTTTAAATTTAAAGGGAAAGAGTTGATGTAAGCTAAGAAAATATGATAAAGCGTGTGAAAAAATTGTGCTCCAGCCAAAAATATGAGAATATTTCTTAAAGTGAACATCCTATTCCCCCTCAATATATGCTTCCTAAAAGAACTAGAAATTTCATGTTTTTCCTATGATTGTTGTTTAGAACTGTATTGACTAGGATTTTGCTTAAATTTATTTAAGCATTGCTGACTACAAAATGTATATTGTTGACCTTGATGGTCAGCTTTATACTGAGTTTTACTTGGATCTACTTTCATTCCGCAAACAGGATCTTTACTCTGCGTAACCATACCACATCCTCCTTGATTTAACCTCAAAATAGGATTTTCCTATTTAGAAAAATAGTGTTTTCGTGTTTGACATAATTAATCACCTCATATACCATACGGGGGTATGGTAAAAACACCTAGGATTTCTTATGCCAGATAAACCGTGTTGCGATCATCAGCAAATTCAGCATCCATCTCACCATAAAGAAACGTCTCATCTAAACAGAATAAGTGGACAAATTGATGGAATCAAAAAAATGATTGAAGAGGGAAGATATTGCCCTGAAATTTTAACCCAGCTTCGCGCTATAAGATCAGCTATAAAAAGTGTCGAATTGCGTATTTTAGATACGCATTTATCTTCTTGTGTAGCTCAAGCTTTTCTTTTTCAGGATCATGATGAACAGAGAAAAAAAATCGATGAAATTCGCGACCTAATTAAAAGATTTGAGTAAACAGAAGGAGAATCGAATGATATTAAATAAAGGGATTCTTAGCTCTAATGTTGTGAGACAATCTTTTTATGATATATTGCCAAATACAAGGATGTTGTTTTTTGGGCTTACTGGTGCTCTTCTTTTAGCAATTGGATTTATTGAATTAACACAACTTATTAAAAATCACGACACTTGCCAAAGCTCTCAATTTGCTCAAAAAACACATTGCAGGTGCGGTAATAATTGCTCGTGTGAAAATGGATGTGGCTGTAATTAGAGAAATCCAAGATGGAGTTTGGAATCCAAAAACAATGTTTGAAGCTTTTTCAACAACAAAAATAGGAGACAAATATGAGAACGTTATTTAATTTTTTGGGGGCCTCCCTTATTGGGGTAGACCCAACATTCGTGTTACCAGCCGCCACTTAAGCAAAACGGAATACATATGTAAATATCGAGATCATACCGACAATTTTTGAGAATCCCCTAAAGCTGCTTTTCTGGCTTCCCTATAAAAATAGTAGCTGAAAGACTTGGTAGAGTTTGAGATGCTAACCAAGCAAAAATTCGATGATTTCGAAACAAACCATCTCATTCATACTCTGGCAACGAAATCATATTCGATACGATTTTCACCTCTTGCAGAATCTTATTTGATCGTTCTTCTGCAACTTCTTTAGAGACCTCATCTGGGACAAGAAACGATTCGCTGACCCAGACTCCCAGCTTTTGATTGGCTTCAACGAATGAATGCAATAATTCATTATAACGATTAAATGCGCGAGTATAATTACCGTCTGCTTTTTTTAGCTCTCCGGCTAAAATATAAGCGCCAACCAGTGCTAGATTATTACCTTGACCAGATAGTGGAGATGCACAGTAACCTGCATCACCTAACAAAGCAACTCGCCCTTTAGTCCACGATTTCATTTTCACTTGTGTGACTGAATCAAAATAAAAATCATCACTATCTGACATTAACTCAAGTATTTTTGATGCTTCCCAGCCAAAATCTTGAAAGGTGTCGCGTAGGAATTTCTGTTGTTCTTTTTTATCGCAAATGTTATTCAAGACATTCTGCGCACGGAACATAAAAGCAACTTCAGCCATCTTGGGATTCTTGTCGCTAGTGATAGATATCAGTTTTTGATTGGCCTCGCACTGCACCTCGGTGTGATTCAAATTGAGATAATTCGGAATACTAAATACGCTAAAGTATGCACCAAGATTAATTAATTTATATTCATCTTTATCAAAAACCATACGTCTTGTTGTCGAGTGCATGCCATCTGCACCTATGACCAAGTCATAATGTTCGATTCTGCCATCTTTAAAATGAACTTTTACGTTATCGTCATTCTGTTCAATTTTATCAATCAGTTGATTAAAATGACAGGGAACACATTCAAGGGCACCTATCAAGATTTCGATTAAATCACCGCGGAGAATTTCAACTTCTTCATCTTGCCTAAAGCCAAATCTTTCACCTTTTTCTTCATGCAGGATATTGTCTCCGGCGTCCATATATCGTCCAAACTCTATCTGCGTGCGCATATTGCATATTTTCTCATAAATACCCATTCTTTTAACGAGATCGATCGTCACTCCCCGAAGATCTAGTCCCTGCCCACCTTTTCGTATATTGGCAAACTTTTCAATTAGGATTGGAGAAAAGCCAAATCTTCTTAGCCAATAACAAACTGCGGGCCCAGCAATACCAGCTCCGATCACGAGAATTTTATTTATAGTAGTCATTGTTTGGGGGCCATTGAGTGTAACTGTTCAAAAAGTTAGGAAAGTTGGCAGTTTTTCTTAAAGGCGGTCATATCTTGCCTGATTCTTGCGAAATTATAGCAAAATTTTGTATTAAAGCAACGCAAGAGCTCTCAGACTGTAAATCGATTTTCCAGATCGGTGTGGTGGTGTCAATTTGCGCTCCATGACCTGCAAGCACTTTAAAACCTATTTTTCGTTGACGCAAATCATCAATCATTGTCACTAGCTCTTTTAAACTACGTCCTAGACGGTCTAGCTTCCACACTATAAGGGTATTTCCTGGCTGCAAAGCTTTAAAACAAGCTTCTAAACCAGGTCTTGAATCTTTTTTACTTGAGACGTAATCATGATAAAGTCGTTCTTCATCCACTCCAGCAGCTATGAGAGCATCTTTTTGTAAATCGAGTGTTTGAGAACCATCATTTTTTGAAACTCTCATGTAACCGATGAGCATTTTCTTTTTGCCTGCTAAAAAAGTTAGATGTATACTACCAAACTTAGCGTTGTTTATTCAATGACTTTTCTTGTGTTCATTCGGTGCTTTGGGCTGGCATTTTGCAACCACTCAATAAACGAGTGTTTTTTTAGCAGGTGAATCCGGATTCGCATTAATTTTTTTGAACAATTACTCATCCTGAGACATAAGATATAAAGGCCAAGCAATTGAAGAATGGATTGAATCGCGAAGACTATTGGTTACTCACACCAATAGACAAGGCTCTTATAGAGGCTAAGAGCCGTGTAAATCGATTGGGCTTTGCTGTTTTATTGGTGTTTTTTAGAGATCGAGGGCGGTTTCCTAGAATTGGGTCTGAGATTGATGGAAATTGGGTAAAAGAACTTGCTAGCCGATTTAATCTTGAGGGGGCATTAGACTATGCAGCGATAATTAACGGCAGAACTGCTGAACGATATCGTGCCGAAATTCGATTGAGATTTTGCTTTCGAGAAGCTACTGTCAATGATGCTGATATGTTGACAGACTGGTTGCGCGATCATGCTGTGGCTGATGCTTTTGGTGATTTTGAAAAATTATTCGCAATATTTGAATTAAGGTGTCGTGAACTCGCTATTGAGCTGCCATCTGCCGACAGAATCGAACGCATTGTGCGAGCTTCTATCAATGCGCATGATGAGAAGTTCTATTCTCGCATCTATGCACGTCTTTCGCCTATCACATGTACCCAGTTAGATGATCTTCTAAGATCAAACAAAGAGGTTACCGACCAGGTTATTGAAGAAAAAGCGATAAACACATCAGCAGTAATTCTTCAGCTGCGTAGTAACCCTGGAAGACCGAATTTAGCTAGTATTCTGGATGAGTTAGCAAACCTTGAATTAATCAAAAAAATCGATCTTCCAGGAGATCTTTTTGAGCAAGTATCCACACATCAATTAGAGCGTTACCGCAGACAGGTTGAGGTAGAGGCTCCATTTGAATTGCGCCGACATCCAAATCCCATACGGATGACTTTATTGGCTGCTTTTGTACATTTAAGAGGTCGTAGCTTAACAGATGGTTTAGTCGATTTATTGATTGAGACCATCCATCACATAGGCGCTAGAGCAGAACGGAAAGTTGAACGTGAGTTGCTGGATGACCTCAAGCGTGTAACCGGTAAACATAATCTTTTGTTTGAGCTTGCTGATGCTGCACTTGGGAAACCGGATGGCATTGTGCGAGACGTTGTTTTTCCTGTAGTTCAGGAAGAAACTCTGCGCAATCTTGTGAAAGAGTGGAAAGCAACCGGCCCTATCTACAGAACGACCTTAAGAACTGTTATCAGGAACTCTTACAAAGGGCATTATCGGCGTATGGTGCCAAAACTTTTGGAGATTCTGGACTTCCGCTCAAATAATGACCACCATCGACCTGTTATTCAAGCCCTTGATCTAATTAAACGTTATTCAGAAACACAATTACAAACCTTTCCAACCAAAGAGGATGTGCCGCTTGATGGTGTTGTGCGAGGTCTTTGGCGTGAAGCTGTGGTTGAAAAGGATGCTGATGGACATCCTCGCGTCAATCGCATTACATATGAAGTTGCTGTACTAGAAGCTTTACGCTCCAAATTGCGATGTAAAGAAATCTGGGTTATAGGCGCTAATCGTTATCGCAATCCAGATGATGATCTTCCTGCTGATTTCGAAGAAAATTGCTCAGCCTACTATCAGGCACTAAATCTCCCTGTTGAGGCTGATAATTTTATTGCTGAACTTCAAACCGAAATGCGACAAGCTCTGACCCAATTAGATATAGGTTTGCCAAAAAATCCCAAGGTTAAACTCAGCAAAAAAGGTGGTGGCTGGATCACTCTGACACCTCTTGACGCACAGCCTAATCCACCAAATTTGATCGCATTGAAAGCCGAGCTGACAACCAAATGGCCAATGACCAGTTTGCTCGATATAATCAAGGAAGCCGATCTACGATTAGGCTTTACTGATGTTTTGAAAAGCCCAACTTCACATGAAACGATGGATCGGAAAATTCTGCAACCGCGTCTTTTGCTGTGCCTGCATGGACTTGGCACCAATGCCGGCCTACAACGAATGGCTGGCCTTCAATCTGGAATAACTGCAAAAGATCTCGCTTATATCAGGCATCGTTATATCAGTGCTGATAATTTACGCCAGGCTATTGCGATTGTCTCCAACGGCACGCTAAAAGCTCGCAATCCTTCCATCTGGGGTGAGGGTACAACAGCTTGTGCGTCTGATTCCAAACATTTTGGTGCATGGGATCAAAATCTGACAACGCAATGGCATGTTCGTTATGGCGGTCGTGGCATCATGATTTACTGGCATGTTGAGCGCAATTCATTGTGCATTCATTCACAGCTTAAATCACCATCCTCGTCAGAGGTAGCCTCCATGATTGAGGGCGTCATCCATCATTGCACGGAAATGGAAGTTGATCGCCAATATGTTGATTCTCATGGACAGAGCACAATTGCCTTTGCTTTTTGTCGACTTCTTGGATTTCAATTGCTACCAAGGCTTAAAGCCATTCACTCTCAAAAGCTTTATCGACCAGAATCTGGAAAACCAGGTGACTATCTAAACTTGCAGCTGATCCTTAGTAAGCCGATTGACTGGGAGTTGATTCGCCAGCAATACAATCAAATAGTAAAGTACACGACAGCCTTAAGACTTGGAACGGCAGAAACAGAGGCTATTCTGCGTCGATTTACGCGTAATAACGTTCAGCATCCTACCTATAAGGCTTTAGCGGAATTGGGTAAGGCGATAAAAACAATTTTCTTATGCCGTTATCTACATGATGAAGCTTTGCGTCGAGAGATTAATGAAGGCCTAAATGTGATCGAGCAATGGAATGGTGCTACCGATTTTGTATTCTTTGCGCGGAGAGGAGAACTCACCAGCAATCGTCGAGAAGATCATGAAGTGAGTATGCTTTCTTTACACTTACTTCAGAATTGCATGGTCTATATTAATACATTGATGTTGCAACAAGTGATCGCAGAACCTCATTGGATGGACCGGTTGACAGCCAGAGACTTGGCGGCATTAACTCCACTAATTTGGGAACATGTGAACCCGTATGGTCGGTTTGATCTCGATATGAATGCCAGAATTCCGCTCCATTAGTCCAAGTGGCGGCTGGTGACACGAACGTTGGGTCTACCCCTTATTGCAGTTGGCTCTCTTTCAGCTGCACCTGCAATGTCTAAGACTCAATGTCAGTGCCAAAATTGCGTATGCACAAAAGAAAATCATTGCGGTTGTTTTTCTAAATCAGGATGCAGATGCTCTTCTCAAGCTTGCAACTGCGGCGAAAATTGTCAATGTGGTGACAACTGTTCTTGTGGGAGCAAGTGTAGTTGCAACTAACGTTTAATATTTTTCACCGGTACAGATGATGTGAAATAGGGAAACAGCTGTTTCCCTATTATATCTTCTATAGAATCAGTTGTTTATATATTCTAAGAAAAGATCAGCATCTTTCTGGCTCCTGAAGATAAGAAATTCAGTCTGAGGATACTTGTCTTTGAGCTCTTCAATTCTAGTTCTTTTTTCACGGTCGAAGTTCCAAGTATATTTCAAAATCTCCAAGGTAACTATTCTTAATCCACCAAAATCTCTTTTGTAATTGAACAATCTTTTAAAAAGCCTAAAAAAGCAGATAAGGCGTGAAAACTGAAAATATATCAGAACATCCGCTTTAGCAAATCTCATTTCAAAGGTCGAAAATGAGCATCCCTCGACCACCCAAGCTTCTTCATCGAGCATGGCCTTTTGAATCTCTATAAATTCCTGCTTGTCCCTTTTCTTTCCTCCAGGCTCAAACATATGCCTGTCCAGATGATGAACCGGAATGTCTAGAATTCTTCCAAGCGTGGCTGCGAATGTGGACTTGCCGCTTCCAGGAAGGCCAATCAATGCAAATTTTTTCGGACATATTTTATTCATAGACAGAGTGGAAATGTTAACTTTGTTTGAAAAACAAGTAGTATACAGCAGGTAAAGAGTATTTGTTAATCTTTTTCTCTGGAAATTCCCCTCGGCCAATGCTATGATTCGTTAGAAAATTTTCAATGGAATTCCTTATGAAAAACATCGAACATCCGCCAATTATACGGACAGACAGGCTGATTTTAAGGCAATGGTGCAGCGAAGATCTAGAACCGTTCGCCAGCATGAACGCCGACCCGAGGGTCAGAGAGTACTTTCCCGGCTTGCAGACCAAGGAAGAGAGCAACCATTCCATTTCCCTTGCATCGAATCACATTGAAAAATTCGGATGGGGATTCTGGGCGGCTTCGCTTGCTGAAACCGGCGAATTCATCGGCTTTATTGGATTGGAGGATGTCTACTTTCAAGCTAAATTCGTGCCGGCTGTTGAGATAGGATGGAGGCTGGCATTCAAGCATTGGGGGAAAGGATATGCCACGGAGGGGGCTTTAGCCTGTCTACGCTATGGTTTTGAAACGCTTAATTTGAATGAGATAGTTTCTTTCACGGCTGTTGAAAATACCAAATCCCGCGCAGTGATGCAGAAAATCGGCATGCATCACGATTCAAAAGACGATTTCGACCACCCAAAACTTCCAGAAGGGCATCCGCTAAGGCGCCATGTTCTCTACCGCCTTGAAAGGGACGAGTGGAAGAAAAAGCAAAGGGCGCCATGAACAAATATGTATTCAAGCCTTACAGCCCGTTATTTCCTAACCTGTTCGCAAAAGAAAAGGCTCGGATTATCCAGCATTTCCTCTTTCCTGCATCCATCGAACATGTCGGCAGCACGGCCGTCCCCGGACTGGGCGGAAAAGGCATTATCGATATAGCGATTGCAGTGGAGAAGGACTGCATGGAAGAAGCAAAAAACAAGCTGCAGAAACTCGACTATGAATTCCGTCCTTCTTTCAGTACGCCGGACCGCTTTTATTTCATCGCCTATTTGCCGGATCCGGAAGAAAGCAGCAGAAGATACCATATCCATCTAACTTATCCTCAAACCAAAGAATGGAAAGAGCTAATTGGATTTAGAGATTATCTGAGAACCCATCCGGAAACTATGGAAGAATATGCCAATGTCAAAAAACAGGCAGCAGAAATAGCAAATCAGGACGGAGACCAGTATCGCAAAATGAAAGAACCTATCCTCCAGAAAATTAATGCGTTCATTAAAGGATCCAATGCCAAATAGCCATGTGCAAATCATCTATCTCAATGGGCCGTCAAGCAGCGGCAAGACAACGCTTGCTAAAGCTTTGCAGCATTCATTCGATGACCTGTTTCTGCATGTAGGGATCGATAAAATCATTGGCTGGATGCCTGAAAAAGTGAACGACTGGACAGGGGGAGAAGCTTCCCTTGGGTATAGCTGGAAAAAAAGCTCCGATGCATCAGGCAATCCCATTCAAGAACTTCAAATAGGTCCCTATGCTGCAAAAATAGCAAAAACCTTTCAGGAAATAGTCGTTACATTAGCCAAGATGGGGCATCATCTTATCATTGACGATGTTTCTTTTGGCAAAAAACAAGTAGATGAATGGAGAGAACTTTTAAAAGATTTCGCCGTTTTGTGGGTTGGAGTCAATGCGCCTTTGCCTGTCTTAGAACAAAGAGAAAAAGAGCGGGGCAACAGAATAGTAGGATCGGCACGAGGCCAATTCCATAAAGTGCATGCTGGCGCCATATACGACTTGGAAATAGATACCCATCATACGGCTCTTGATGAGAACATTCATAAAATTAAATCCTTAGCTACTGAGAGCACAAACAGAAATAAAGACAAACAAAACCATCTCATACGATCTTTGCGCAAGACTGACATTCCCAAAATAGTCAGTCGTTATTCTTTCCCTTGGTCAACGCCCGAAAAGACGCAGATTCTTTGGGACGGATATTATCAAGAGCAGGAAGATAGAGTTCGTACAGTTGCAGTCATAGAAAAGGATGGCGAAATCCTGGGTTATGGCAGTTTGCTCAGAAAACCGGAATCCCCTTTCTTTGCTCAAAGAAGCATTCCCGAAATCAATGCAATTTGGATCGATGAAGAGTATAGAAGGCGAGGTTTGGGTACAGCATTGATTAAATGGCTCGAAGACCTTGCAAGCCAAGAGGGTTGCAATGAAATAGGGATTGGAGTGGGGCTATATCGCGATTACGGCCCTGCGCAGCAGCTTTATTTTCAATTAGGATATACTCCCGAAGGCAATGGCATTACTTACAAAGGCGAAGCTGCCGTTGCCGGCCAATATTATCCACTCGACGACGATCTTATTTTGTGGCTTGTAAAACCCCTAACTAAAGCAAAGAGAATTCAATGAAACACGCAGGGTATATCGAAGTCGATGGCTTTAAATTAAAATATCTCACAGAAGGAACAGGCTCGGATGTCCTGGTCGTTGGCAGCTCGATCTATTACCCCAGAAGCTTTTCGCAAAATCTTCGGAAATCCATGCGATTGCACTTCGTTGATTATAGAGGATTTGCAGAAGGGCCGGAAGCCGAGCTGACTTTTGATACTCTGCTTGATGAAATTGAATGTTTCAGACAGAAGCTCGGCTTGGAAAAATGCATTGTAGTCGGCCATTCAGCCCACGGTCTTTTAGCTCTGGAATATGCGAAAAAATACAAAAAGCACGTTTCCGGCGCTGTCATCATCGGAATGCCTCCGCATATGAGGCAGGATCACATCGCAATGGCTCAAAACAATTGGGAAGATTCTGTCTGGCCGGACAGGAAGGCGGCATTCGATCGAAATATGAAGCTGATGCCTGATGAAAAGCTGAATCAGCTGCCGAGGGATGAATGGTTTCTTCAAATGAATTTCCGCAACATTCCTAAAAGCTGGTACGACTACAATTTTGATTCAACCCCTCTTTGGCAAGGAGTCAAGCCGAATATGCACGTTTTGGATCAAATGTATCTTCGGTTTGCCAGAGAAATCGATGTCTCGCAAGGTCTGGAGTCGTTAGATCTTCCGGTTTTCCTCGCTTACGGACGTTTTGAATTCTTGGTTGCTCCCGTTCATTCCTGGGATCCTCTCCGTCCTAAGTTCAAAAATCTCACCGTTCGCATCTTTGAAAAAAGCGCTCATTCGCCTCAGTATGAAGAAGCGGAGCTCTTTGATGCAGAGCTATTAAAATGGGCGAGAGAAACATGACAGACAAGCAGCCTTTTTCATCTCAATCCATTATTGATTGTCTGAAAGCTAACTACGGCCTTGCCATTACTGCGCTTATGCTTCTTCCTTTGGGAGCGGATATGAATGCGTCGGTTTATAAGGCTGAAACAGAGAGCAGCCAGTCTTATTTCATAAAGCTGAAACGCGGCCATCGCTATGATATGAGCGTTGCAATATTAGCTTTGCTGCAGGCTTCAGGAATTCAAAAGATCATTCCTCCTGTCAAAACAACCAATGGAAAGCTGACTCAGCACATCAACGATTTCACTCTTACTGTATACCCATTTATCGATGGGCAGAATGGATTTTGCTACAACCTGACAGACGACCAATGGGTTGCTCTCGGAAACGTATTGAGGCAAGTGCATAAATTCGATGTGCCGTCTTCAATTAAAGATCTGATCCGGAAAGAAGCCTATTCGGATAAATGGCGTAAAATAGTCATAGCGCTTGATGCTCATATTGATAAACCCTTAAATGGCGATGAACCAGCTTTGAAGCTGCAGTCTTTTATGAGGGAGCATAGAGAGACAATCCGCCGTCTGGTAGAGCGGGCTGAAGCTTTAAGCCAAAAAGTCCAGGAACAATCGTCAGAATTCGTGCTGTGCCATTCGGATATTCACGGCGGAAACGTGCTGATCGATGAAAACGGCTCCCTCTTCATAGTGGATTGGGATGATCCTATTATGGCTCCCAAAGAGCGGGATCTCATGTTTATTGGGGGAGGGATAGCTAATGTCTGGAACAACCCCCGCGAGGAAGAATTTTTTTATAAGGGATATGGAAAGACTGAAATTAATGAAGCACTCCTAGCTTATTACCGCCATGAGCGAATCGTAGAGGATATTGCGGAATATGGGCAAGCGCTGCTTTTGACGCCGGGCGGAGGCGGAGACAGGATGGAAATGTTCGAACAGTTTAAGGACATGTTCGAACCGAATGGCGTGGTAGAAATAGCATTCAAAACAGATATCGCTCCGCAGGCGCGCCTCGTATCCTCTGAAAAAGAGAAAATCGCTGCTCTGGATTTTAGGCAGAAGCATTTTTTCGATCGGCTGAAAATTCAAGATCCCTACGCTTGGGCGTTAGATCAAAAAGATCATCTTCATTGGCTCTTATATGATGGAGATGAAGTTATTGGATATGCCCATGTGCAAATGTGGCCGGATCATAGAGCGGCTCTGCGGATCATAGTCATCGATGAGCAAAGGCGCGGGCTGGGAATGGGCAACTGGTTGATGGATTATTGCGAGGAGGAATTGAAACGGCGGGGCGTCGCACTTTTCCAAACCGAAGCTTCTCCGAATGCTTATCTTTTTTACAAGAAGCTTGGGTACATAGAAATGCCGTTCAATAATCCGGATGGAGAGGCCACCCATCCCGATGACCGGGCAATGGGGAAATACTTATGAACCGAAACCACACCCGGGTAAGAAAGTTTTTTTCATACTACAGACCCTATATTGGACTCTTCAGCGCAGATATGGCTTGCGCGGTGATTGCCTCTGCAGCGATGCTTGCCATTCCGTTATGCGTTCGGTACATCACAGCCAATTTGCTTCAGGTTGGCTCGACGGATGCCCTAGATCAAATCTATGTGATGGGAGGCATTATGCTTGGCCTGATTGCTGTTTACGCAGCATGCCACGCGTTTATCGACTATCAAGGGCATGTCATGGGCGCCTTGATGGAAAGGGACATGCGAAGCGAACTGTTTGACCACTATCAAAAACTCTCCTTCAAATTCTATGATGAGCATAAAACCGGCCAGCTCATGACGCGCATCTCCCATGACACATTCGATCTTGCCGAACTCTACCACCATGGGCCGGAAGACGCGGTCATTTCCTTTTTAAATTTCATTGGGGCGTTTGTCATCTTGATGAGCATCAATGCCAAGCTTGCTCTCATCGCCTTTCTCTTCGTTCCTGTCATGGGAATCTATGGATTTTATACAGCCAGGAAAATGTACGCCGCATTAAAGAAAAGCAGCGACAAAATCGGGGATATCAATGCGCAGGTAGAGGATACCCTTGCAGGGATAAGAGTAGTCAAATCCTTCACTAATGAAGACATCGAAAAGAAAAAATTCGGCTCTGAAAATGATCAGTTCCTCGAGAGCAGGCGGAAAGGTTATAAAGCCGAGGCTTACTTTTATGACGGGCTAATCTCTTTTACCCAGCTAATGACAGTCGCCATTGTCATTTTTGGAGCAGCAAGCATTGTCAAAGGCTCCATGGATCTGGCTGACTTGCTCACTTTTCTCCTGTATATCGTTATCCTGATAGAACCGATTCAACGCCTTGGCAATTTTATTCGGTTATATCAGCAGGGCATTACCGGCTTTAACCGTTTTATGGATGTTTTAGAAGTTGAGCCGGATATTCAAGATGCTAAAAATGCTGAAGAACTGCATCAGGTTCGGGGAGATATAGAATTCAAAGCAGTCAGCTTTAAATATAGAGAGGGCCATGACCACGTTTTGAAAAATATCTCCCTGAAAATCAATGTAGGAGAATACGTAGCCTTGGTTGGATTTTCCGGAGTCGGAAAGACGACTCTTTGCTCTTTGATTCCAAGATTTTACGAGGCCAGCGAAGGGAAAATATTAGTCGACGGACGGGATATTAAAAATCTTAAGCTCAAATCTCTAAGAAAAAATATCGGTCTTGTCCAGCAGGATATCTATCTTTTTGCCGGTACGGTGTTGGAAAATATCCGCTATGGAAAGCCAGATAGCACAGAAGAAGAAATCATTGCCGCTGCCAAACAGGCCAATGCGCATGATTTTATTATGATGCTCCCCAATGGGTATTCTACAGACATTGGCCAGCGCGGAGTTAAACTCTCCGGAGGACAAAAGCAAAGGATCAGCATCGCTCGCGTCTTCCTAAAAAATCCGCCTATCATCATTTTCGACGAAGCCACTAGCAGCCTTGATAACGAAAGCGAAAGAGCTGTGCAGAATTCCATTGAAAGATTGATGAAGAATCGCACAACGCTTGTCATAGCGCACCGTCTGTCGACGATCAGAAATGCTCAGAGAATTCTTGTGCTGACGGATAAAGGGATTGAGGAACAAGGCACGCATGAAGAGCTGATCGCTTTAGATAAGACCTACGCCAGCCTGTATAATATGCAGCTAAGAATCGAGGATACAGGAGAAAACCCGTAGAAATGGAATCTCTTATTTCACTGTATAAAAAGCGTTTAAATCTTCCTGAGGCTCAATTCACCTTCATAGACCATGAAGATGCGATGGTAGCTGCAGTATTTAAAATCTCCCAGCCCGGAAACCCTGATCTGATTTTGAAAGTTTGCTCTCGAAAAGGAGACTTTTTGAGAGAGTCTTACTTCTTAAACCGTTTTGCCGGCAAGATTCCAGTGCCGAAGATCATCCAGCTTATAGAACCGGAAAAGGGACTGGATGCAGCTGTTTTGATGGAATGCATCCAGGGGGATCTTCTTAAACCAGAAACGATCACTAAGACTTTGGCATCGGAAATCGGTGCGCTTCTTGCCTGCATCCATCTCGAACATGCCGACGGATATGGAGATCTGACAGATTTATCCCATTTGAGCAATGACCCTCGAATTCCTTTTACGATGAAATTCGAAGAGGGGATTGAAGAATGCCAAGGCCATCTGCCTGAGAGTCTGCTTGAAACATGCAGGAGCCATTTCGATAGAGATATCGATCTGCTTTTATCCGCCGACGGTCCGTGTGTTATACACCGCGATTTCCGCCCCGGAAACATCATCGCTTGTGATGGGAAAGTACGGGGCATCATCGACTGGTCGTCCGGGCGGGGAGGATTTGCTGAAGATGATTTCTGTCCGTTGGAATTCGGAGAATGGCCTGCGGGCTGTAAAAGCTCATTCTTAGAAGGATACGCCTCCATTAGAAAAGTTCCTGACTATAAGCGGATGATGCCTCTTTTACATTTAAGCAGAGCGGTTGCAGCGGTCGGATTCACTGTTAAAAGAGGAACCTGGGAATCCAGAAACTCAAAGCTTTATCAGTTCAATCTCCGTTATCTTGAATCTCTTGCCGGAGGAGGGGAAGCATGATATTCGCAACTGGGTGGCTGCGGATGATAATCCTTAAGGGAGATCCTAATTCTTTCTACCCCCTTATTTGCTCTATCTCGTTTGAGCTCGATCAACCCTACTTCTCCAGTTGAATGAACATGAGTGCCTCCGCATGGAACTGTGGCAATGTTAGGCAGTCTCCAAAAGCGAATTTGATTGAATTCATCAAGAAATCCTTTTTCAATTGGAAGATCGGCAGAAATAATTTTATTGTACTCTTCGAGAAGCTTTGGAAAATACACAGCAATGTTCACGTCACATTCAAAATCTACACGAGCTCCTGTCTCAGCAATATGAGCCCCTCTTTTTTTGATAACTGTATCAATTTCTTCAGGTTTAAGCTCGACACCTTCTGGCGTTTCATTAAACAGGCGATTCATGAGAACAAGAATCAACTCACACGTAAAATGTAAACGCATTAATCGATTGCGGCGTAACCAGTCTATTTTCATGATAACATTTTCCCCTGGAACAAAGCCGTGTCCTTCGGGAAAGGTATAATAAATCAAAAAAGGGGCACACTTATCCATATGTGAAGATATGGCTCTAATATCATTGACTGTCACTACATCACTTTCTTGCCCTCCACACTCTGAAAAGCCGATTGTTTCAGAAAAAACAATAACATTCCCATCGACTTGGCTCACTTTCGTTTCAAGACTTTGTTGGTAAGGATTATCCCAAAAAACCTTTCTCATGAGGACTCCTTTACAGAAATGACCTTTCCACCCGTTACCTTTTGTAGCTCTTTTGCAGGCAAGCTAAATACAGCATATGGCGTACCAGCGGCTGCCCATAAGGTTTCATATTGAAGTAGATCTTCATCTATGTACACGAGTGATATAGGATTTTTGTGTCCTAATGGTGGAATGCCCCCTATTGCAAAACCTGTAATTTCTCGAGTAAAGTCGGCATCAGCTTTTAATATCTTTTCTGCCGTATATCGTTGAATTGCTTCTTCATTTACACGATTTTTACCACTTACAAGTACAAGAACTGGTCTTTGCGTTTCTTTTGTACGGAAAAGCAATGATTTTACAATTTGCCCCACTTGGCAACCGATCGTCATTGCTGCATCGTTTGCAGTGCGCGTACTCGCATTAAGTTCGAGGACTTCAAATCCTAACCCTTTTTCAGAAAGCGCCCTTTGTACGATCTCTGCACTTTTGCTAAGTGTTGTCATATATTCTCCTATAAATTTTGTGCGTTATCTTGTACAATGAGTCTATTTTAGCAAACGTGCGCTATAACGCACAAGTAAATAATAAGTCTTTTATGATGGAAATATTAAATCGTATCGCATCCACTTTAAAAACAATCCGAAAGGAACGTGGTTGGAGCCTTGATAAAGCTGCTCAAGAAACAGGCGTAAGTAAAGCAATGCTTGGCCAGATTGAGCGTGCAGAATCCAGCCCAACCATCTCTACTCTATGGAAGATTGCGAGTGGCTTTAAAGTCCCTTTTTCTCTTTTTATAGCCGATGGCCAACCAGATTATGGTACTGGCCAAACAAAAACCCTTCACCCCAGTGATGACAAAATTAAGGTGCTTCCAATCTTTCCTTTTGACGAGAAGCTTAAATGCGAAATGTTTTTAATTGAACTCTTGCCAGGCTGCGAACATATATCCTCTCCACATCAACCAAATGTTGTCGAACATATACTAGTAGCTGAGGGGTCCATGGAAGTCTATTCGAATTCTGCTTGGAAATTATTAACTAAAGGTCAAGGCCTTCGCTTTGATGCATGCCAACCTCATGGTTATCGCAACCTTTCAGAACAAAGTTCAACCATATATGACATCATTCATTACTAAAAACGTCTCATTTTTTAGAACCGGATCAAATCTTGCTTCTTAGGAATCTTCTATGGAAATACTGAAGCATAACATCGTTAAGATCTATGGAAAGCGCGGGAAAGGCTGGCTTGCCGAACTGCCGTGCAGGATCGAGCACTTGCAGCGCTCATGGGGATTATCGGAGTTAAAACCTTTTCCAAATCTCAGCTACAGTTACGTCCTCGCAGGGTTTCAAGGCAGCGTCCCTGTCATTTTGAAGCTCAGCCCTGATGCAAATTTGATCGACAAGGAAGCTACGGCTCTGAATGCTTTCGAAGGATTTGGAGCAGTCTTAGTGCTTGGCCGTGATGAAGGGGTTCTTTTGCTGGAACGAGCTGTTCCTGGAGATCTTTTAAAAAGCAGCCTCCCCAAAGAGAAAAGAATCGAGATTGCCTGTAAAGTCATCGACAAGCTGCATCAAGCGCCTATTCCATCCAAGGAAAGTTTTCCTTCGATTGAGGAATGGCTTGCCGCCCTTGACAATGAATGGGATCTTCCTAAAGATCATTTAAAGAGGGCTCGCAAGCTGAAAAACGAGCTCGTAAAAAAAGATTCCGGCCGTAAAGTTCTTCTTCATGGAGACCTCCATCAAGAGAACATCCTATCCAACGGGAAAGGCTGGGTAGTTATCGATCCGAAAGGCGTGATAGGTAACCCGCTCCATGAGATTTGGGCATGCGTCGAAGATCTGGATCATGATCTTAAATTTTTAGCCGGCTACTTCGGCTATCCGCTTCAAGACGTTATTGAATGGTATTATGTCCGCCTTATTCTGGCTGCTTGCTGGCAGGCCGAAGACGGTCTCGATGCAGGGCGTTTTTTAGCTCTAGCTCAATCCGTCCTGCCGATGGTCGATCCTTAAAAGCTCAAAATTCCTTGAAATTAGCCGGAATTTATGATAAAATGAGGACATATTAATCTTTTGAAGGAGCCTCGTCCAGTGAGAATTTAAGTTTGAATCCAATCTGTTAACTAAACAACCTAAGGATCAAACTTATGTCTCGGCTTCTTATACAATTTTCACATCTTTTTAAATCTTTCAGCTCTTTTCCTCTATTCGAGGATGTTTCCCTGTCGATCAATGAAGGCGAGCTTTTTGCTCTCATCGGAGAAAATGGAGCAGGAAAAACAACGCTTCTTCAGATTCTGTCTGGAACCTTGCAGCCCGATTCGGGCAGCCTCAGCAAAGTGTCCGGCCTTTCCATCGGATTCCTTCCGCAGGAAATTGTTCTATCAAATCCCTCTGCCCTCGTTCGGGAATTCATAGAAGGAGACTCTCTTTCGGAATTGGAAAGGGACATGGCTGCCTGTCTGGAAGACCCCGGCCGTTTAGCCGAATGGGCTGAGCTTCATGAAAAATACGAACAGCTAGGAGGATACCGCCGGGTCCCGATCGAACAAGTGCTCCGCGGACTGAAACTGGAAAACAGTTTGCTTGATCTGCCAATGTCCCGTCTAAGCAGCGGGCAGCGCGTGCGCGCAGCCCTTGCCAAAGCATTGATTGAAAATCCCGATCTTCTTCTTTTAGACGAGCCTACGAACCATCTTGACCAAGAGATGCTTGAATGGCTGGAATCTGCTTTGAGGCAGAGGCAAGGGGCCTGCGTGATTGTCTCCCATGACCGCAAGTTTCTGAATGCCGTCTGCAACCAGCTTGTCGAAATCAAAAACGGAAAGCTTTCCAGCTATGGGGGAAGCTACGACTTCTATCTTGCAGAGCAGGAAAGGATACTGGAAAGGCAGATAAAAGCCTTTGAAGCCCAAGAGGAAGAAAGAGCAAGCCTGAAGCAAAAAATCAAGGCAGTTACGTTTTCAAAAGGCAAAGCACCCCCTCCGAAAGACCGCAACATCATGGCTTACGATAAAAGAGGGGAGAAGCATCAGAAATCGCTCCAGCACAAGCTGGATACCATGAAAACGCGCCTTGAAGAACTCGAAGCGGATCTTCTTTCCCACCCGAAACCGAAAAGCATCAAGGGCCTCAAATTCGCAGAATCCCCTCTAGCTTCTTCTGTTGCAATCGAATTGGACCATGCGCGCAAGTCATACGGAAGCAAAGTTCTATTTTCCGGTTTCTGCAAGAGCATCTGCAAAGGCGACAGAATCCTTGTCACAGGTCCGAACGGCTGCGGAAAAACCACGCTCCTCAAAGCCATTGCAGGAATGATTCCATTGGACGAAGGCTCTATCCGATCGGCGCCTACGGCGAAAATCGCCTTCCTTGACCAGGAAGTCGAGCTTCTTCCTATGGATCAAACGCCTCTTCAATACTTCGAAAGCCGGTTCCATATTGACGAAGAAACTTTAAGGCGCGAACTGCATAAAGCAGCTTTAGGCGGAGCTGAGCTCATAAGGCGATCGTTTTCCACGTTGAGCACAGGACAAAGAAAGCGGATGGCGCTCCTTGCCCTGGTGCTGGAAAAACCCAATGTTCTCTTATTAGACGAACCGACAAACCACCTAGATTTCATTACTTTGGAAGCCTTTGAAAAAGCCCTTCTTGAGTTCGAAGGATCCATTGTAGCCATATCTCATGATGCAACTTTTATTGAAAAAATCGCTACGCAGGAATGGACTCTTGGAAATGGATAGTTTGCGTTAATTATTATCTTTAAAAAATTCTTCGTTGACCCTCACGTTACGTCATTCCTTATTATGGGGCCATCCTTTAAAATCAAAGGGATATTGAAGGAGAAAGCCGATGGTTTACACAGTTGCGAAATTAGCAAAAATTTCAGGCGTCAGCATCCGGACGCTCCACTGGTATGATGAGATAGGGCTCTTGAAGCCAGCCTACCATGGAGCCAATGGCTACAGGTACTATGGGGAAGAGCAGCTGCTTGCACTGCAGCAGATCTTATTCTTCAGAGAGCTTGGATTCGAGCTGAAGCAAATAGAATCGATCCTGAAAAGAAGCGATTTCGACAGGATGGCAGCTCTAAGTTCGCATCGCAAAGTTCTGCAGAAGAATGTGGAACGGACGAAAAAGCTGATCAAGACCATCGACAAAACAATCGAACACTTAAAAGGAACCAAAAAAATGAAAGACCATGAAATCTACCTTGGATTCAGCAAGGAGGGACAAGATGAATATCAGAAATATCTGATCAATCGATTCGGAGATAAAATCAAGGATTCCATCAAAGAATCCAATGAGAATGTCAAAAAAATGAGCAAAGAAGATTTTGAAAAAACCAAGAAGGATTGGGCGCATATTTTGGATGATCTTGCAAAGCAATGGAAAAACAGCGCTAAGGCGGGCTCAGCAGAAGTCCAGAAGATCATCCGCAGACATTATGAATGGTTGAAAAAATACTGGACTCCCGACCGCGAATCGTATGCCGGGATGGGGGAAGGGTATGCCGGATTCGAATGGAAGGATGTATTCAAGCAATACGATCCGGAACACCCCCAATTCGCTTTGTTTTTTGCCGAGGCGATCAAAGTCTTTGCAAAAAAAGAATTGTCGTAATTCTCTGGCAGCCGGCCTCTTCCGGCTGCTTTTTTCAAATCCTCTTGACCCTAACGCATACGTCATTCCTTATTATAGGGCCATCCTTTAAAATCAAAGGGATATTGAAGGAGAAAGCCGATGGCTTACACAGTAAAAAAATTGAGCGAGATCTCAGGAGTAACGGTCCGCACTCTTCATTTCTATGAAGAGGCCGGTCTTTTAAAACCGGCTTATTACGGCTCGAATGGCTACAGATACTATGAAGAAAAAGAGCTTCTGCAGCTGCAGCAGATTTTATTCTTCAAAGAGCTCGGACTTACGCTGAAACAGATCCGCAAGGTTCTCGGCAAAAACGATTTCGATCAAATTGCAGCCCTGCATTCCCATAGGAAAGCTTTAAGCTGCGAATGGGAGAAGATCGGCCGGCTGCTGAAAACCGTCGACAAGACAATAAAACACTTAACAGGAAAAAAGAAGATGAAAGACAAAGAAATGTTCGATGGTTTCAATATCGGATTAGTCAAGCTGAAAGAAGGCCAGCCTTATTCTGAAGCTGAAAAAATAGTCGTCCAAAGCGTAAAGAATCCCACCAAAAACGCCGAAGACGTCGAGAAGCGAGGCAAAGCATATTACGATAACATCGTCAAGACGGCTCATGCTCTCTTTAAAGAACTGGCTCATTGCATCGAAAAAGAATTGGATCCTGCCGATGGAGAAGTGCAAAAGATCATCAAAAAGCACCATGCCTTCGCAGAACAAACCCATTCCGCAACACAGGAAGTGTACAAAGCGATGGCTCAATTGTATGCAGAGCATCCTGAATTCAGAAAACAGCTGGATCCCTTTCATCCAGAATTAGCTGTCTTTATGGCGGAAGCGATGAAGATATTCGCTGATCGAGAGTTGTCCTAATTTAAAGATCCTCCCTCCAAAATGAGGGAGGATTTTTATTTTTTAACGCATTCGAATAAAACGACAGAGTCAGCATCGCTTGCTTCGATCATACTATGAGGCTCTGCCTGCCATTTTGCGATCGTTTCCAATCCATGGCGCTGCAATAGGCTTTCCATCTCAGCAGGCTCATAATATCTTACTCGATAATCTTCGACTTCTGTCTTGGAAATCCCATTCGCTTCCCATAATTCATAACGGAAAAGACCTTCATCCACTCGAGAAACAGGATCAAAGCGCGACAGCACATGCATCACAATTTTCGAGCCATCGGGCCTGCTGACCCATCTTCCTTTCCAAATTCCCTGCGGTTCGCGGACAGATTTTAAAGTCTCGATTTCGAATACAAATTTCCCTCCGGAATTTAATCGCTTAACGATGAATGCCAAAGCTTTATCAACCTGCTCTTGAGTAATCAGATGCCCGAATGAACCGCTTGGTATAAAAATTAAATTATACATCCCTGGGAGCGAGAAAGTTTCAAATGTATCTTCTGAAAGTTCGGCTGTTAATTTACGATCAGCGCATTTTTTACGGCAAACTTCAAGCATGTGGGAAGAAGAATCAAAGCCTGCTACGGCATACCCTTGCTCTAAAAGCGGAATAAGAAACCTGCCTGTGCCGCACATAGGCTCGAGGATTCTTCCTTCAGCTTCTTTTGCATAATTTAAGTAGCATTTAAGGGCGTCTGGGGGAGGGGCCGGTTTATCTAATTCATAGTATTCAGTGCAAAGGCTTTTATATGCAGCCGACTCTTTATTCATCTTCCATCCTTTAAATCAGTAATCTAAATTATTTTGTTTTAATCCATTCTCTTATATCAGGCTTTGCAATTCTCTTGATATTCATGAAGTAGATCGAAGATTGCGGAAGTAATCAGCTGCGTTTTCAGATTCTTGAACAGCAGCTCTTGCTCTCGCAAACATGTCTCTTTCATATTGTTCTATCAATCCAGGCCACTCAATAGGATTTGGCGTACTTGCCAGCAGCGCCGATAGCAATCTCGCATCTTCAAGCACGTTATTTCCGCCTAACCCTTTGTCTGGGAACATAGCATGAGCTGAATCTCCTAAAAGAGTCGTCTTTCCAGTTGGAGCCATCGGAAAGCGACCTAAATCAGAAAATTGCGTGGTACGCAGAAACCAAGGAGCCATGATTGCTTCTGCCGGTGTCTCGCATACCAGCTTCTTCAAATTCTCATGCCAAGGCTCATTTGCCATCAGCTGTTGGCAGTGAGCTAATATCCGCATGCGGCATTCCAATCCCTGATCAAACTGATACCATGGAGCATTTCTATCTTTTCTTTCTTCAGACAGTACCCAGAAAACAGTAGGGCTTCTATCAGCTCTTTCTGAAAAACAGACTCCCATGTAGCGAGAATTCGGTCCAAGAAAACGAACCAGCCCTCCTCTATTAAGAGGGAGCAGCATATCCCACTCTGGAGTACGATCAATTTGTCCTCCTAGAATGACGCGGTTGCTATCAACCACTTTTGGAATCGATCCTAAACTATTTCCATATACCAAAGGCAAGAGCTCTCTCACGGAGGATCCTCCTCCATCGCACCCAACAAGCAAATCTCCAATAGCATGCGATCCGTCTTCGAAATGAGCAATCACTTGGCCGCCATTATCTTCGAACATGGAAAGGCGCTTATTCCATTTTATGTCGACTCCTTCTTGCAAAAGACTTCTCAACTCTGTGCGGAGAAACTGCACAGCAGCATCCTGCCCTTGCGGGACGCTGAAAAAAGGCTCCATTTTTTCATTTGCGCACGTGAATCCATCTCCAACATCAGCAACTTTAGCCTTGGACAAACGGCTTATTTTTTCTGGCGTCAACAGTTCAGATAAAGCCTGCATTCCAAGCGATCGAATTGAAATCCTGTACCCCTGGGGTCTGCTGGAATGGCTTTCGTCTCTTTCAAAAACTGTCGCATTAAACCCAGCTTTAGCAAGACCTTGGGCTAAAGCCAATCCGCCAAGCCCAGCCCCAATGATTAATATTTTGTTCTGCATTTCATTCATCTTATTTCCTCATTCAACCATTGAATCTCTGATTCAAGGAGAGCCATTCCGTACCTCAATGCTTTGAGTCTGACCGCTTTCTGGGAAAAATCGGCTATGCCTTCCAATCTCTCTTCGATCTTTTTGTATTCCTCATGGATCCCTTCCATTTTATCCAACCTTTCCCGGAACAGCCGGAAAATCTCTTGCCGATCCGTTACAAAAAAGAGCTTAAGAAGAAATTCATTGCGCGGAGTTTCCGACCCAGTCGGACTATCAAGCCAAGCCTTGAATTCTCTGCGGCCTGATTCAGTAATTGAAAAAACTTCTTTCTTTTTCTTTCCAACATAGACAGTTTCCGGGAGCACTTTTCCTTCCCTAGTTAGAACTTTCAGCATTGGATAGATCGTCGAATCGGATTCGCGCCAGAAATATACTGTCGACCTTCCCATCAATGATTTTATTTCATAGCCGCTGGTCGGTCCCGCAAGAAGAACGCCCAGAATCGCATATCTGGTTTTGTTGATTATTTTCATAAATACCTAGTTCCTGGGTATCATAACAGGATTAATCTTTTCCGCGCCACGCAAATCAATTTTTGATCGGATTTAATAATAACCTATTGACTCTACCCCGGTATAACACATATTATACGTCTCGATTTGTCCTCGGAATTCCAAAGGAGACTGTTAAAATGAACGACGCGAAAATGGATTGGCTGGCGTATGCAAAGACTGCTTCAGCTTTAGACGGAAAAGCCTATGCAGCCGGCGAAAATGGACGTTCCTTCATCCTTGAGTGGAAGAGATCCGATATTCTTTCGCCGAACCTGGCAGCCTTTAAAAAAGATCTTTCGGAACTTGCAGCGGAAAAGCTGTCTGAAAGCGAGCTCGCGTTTTTAAAAGCGAATCCTGAAGCTGCTGCCAGCGAATTATTTCTCAGAGCCTGCAAACCATTGCTGGAAAATGGCATCCAGAATACGGATTGGCATGCAGTTCAAGAGGCGATCAAGGCATCCGTAAAGCAATTCTACCTTGCCGACCTATCCAAATTCGGACCTGACATGATTAAGCCTCTATTAAACGACATCTATTTTTACGCAACAGTCAGAAATCCGGATGAGAAAGAACCTTTAGCCTTTCTCTTGTTCTCCATCACTCCAGCACTGCCTTTCGGGGATATCAAAGTGATCAATTTCTTCATGAGGAAGGATTATGATCCAAACTCAGAACTGCAGAACATTCTCATGGGACTGGTATTTAAAATTCTTGCTCAAACAAAGCGGATTTTTCTCTTCGCCCGGCCGACTGATTCGGAAGCCTTGGAAATGTATGCTGCCATGGGCTTTGAAAGAGACGAAAATCCATTCCAGGATCCCAGCCATAAGATAAATCATCAGTACTTAGCTTCACTCGATTATAGGATCGAGAATTCAAAAATCCTTCAGAGGACCGTCGTGGAAATGGAGGATGCTTTTAAATGAACAATTTCGACATCTCCTTAATCAAGGCTTCAGAAAAAGACAAAGACACTATTCAAAATCTAGGCCGTTTCTACGTCTATGAAATGTCTAGATATTGCGGTTTTTTAAGCGGATGGGAAATTCCTGAGAATGGTCTTTTCGAATGCATTGATCTCAGTTCCTATTGCGAGAAGCCCGACCGCCATGCCTTTTTGATAAAAGCAAACGGCGAATTAGCCGGGTTTGTCCTGATCAATAAAGTAGGAAGCGCTCCGGATGTTGATTGGAACATCGGGGAATTTTTTATCGTCTCTAAATTCCAAGGAAAGGGCATAGGCCGGCATGTAGCAGAACAAGTTTTCAATCAATTTCCAGGAATATGGGAAACATCTCAAATCCCTGAAAATAAAGCAGCCTTGGACTTCTGGGAAAAGATCGTAAACGATTATGCAAACGGACACTATGAGAAAAACCTTAAGACGATTGCAGAACCTAAACCCCACCCAATGGTCGTTTTAAAATTCGCATCCAAGGGGAAGGGATGAATGCAACTATTCGAAAAGCTGAACTAAGAGACGCTGCAAACATAGTAAGAGCTGAACAAGAAATCGCCCTGGAGCCTGGCTTCTTCTGCTCCCAGCCCTCCGAATTAAGCGAGAAGAACGTAAAGAACACAATCGAATCTTCCCATGGCGTCTACTTTGTAGCTGAATGCAACGGCTGCATCGCGGGCCATGCATTTTTAGAAATCCTTCCTCTACAATCCCTTAAACATATAGCTCAGTTGAATATCGCCGTGCATAAAGGGTTTCAAAACCGCGGAATCGGAACTCAACTTTTGGAAAAAATCATCGAATGGGCAAAAGAGTCGGAATCCATTGAAAAAATTGAACTGAATGTCCGAGCTTCAAATGCGCAAGCTATCGCTCTCTATAAAAAAATGGGATTCTTAGAAGAAGGCTGTTTGAAACGCCACGTCAAAACAGAAATCGGATACATCGACGATATTTTGATGGCGCTGCACGTCAAAGGCTCTTTGCCTGATAGAAAAATCAGCAGAACCGGAGTATACGGCGTAGCGAAAGAAAAAGAGAAGATTCTGTTCGTTATTCAGAAATCGGGGCCTTTTGCCGAACTTTTCGATCTGCCTGGAGGAGGAATTGAATTCGGAGAAGATCCGAATCAGGCGCTGCATAGGGAATTCATTGAAGAAACCGGAATGGATTTTAGATCGATGATTCAAATAGACAATTTTTCGGCAGTAACACGCGTTCCAGCCTTGAATGGAAAGCCAGGATATGAATTCCATCAAATAGGGCTGATTTATTCTGTCGATGGTCTTCATGATTTGGAAGACATCCAAAAAGGCTCCTTGAAGTGCGAGTGGGTGGATGTTCGAGCGCTTAAGAAAAACGCCGTCGCTCCATTCGTCTGGGCTATAATTCAGGGAGAAAATGCATGTACAAAGTGATCGTCGATCATAATCCTAGCCACTCCGACAACGATGTCGTAAAAGAAGGTTTGATTAAATCTTACGAAGCTCAATTCGGCGAGCGGGATAAAGAGCTCTCTATCTTCTTAAAGAACGATTCGGGAAAAGTTTTCGGCGGCATTCAGGCAATGTTTGATTCGGAAGCAATCTATATCGAAGCATTGTGGGTAGAAGAAAATCTTAGAAAACAAGGCTATGGTAAACAGTTGCTAGCTGCAGCGGAAAAAGAAGCTATTGAAAATGGATGCAGATTTTCTTTAGTTGATACTTGAGATTTTCAAGCAGAAGAATTTTATTTAAATTTTTAAAGTTTCAAACCAAAACCGATACCAGCTCTTAAGCCTCCTACGTTAGAAGTGTTTTTAAAACCTGCAGGAATATAGAGATAATCAACAAACAAATCGGCGAAGAAATTATTTGATAAATCGTAGTAAAAACCACTTTTTGTGCTTGCACCAACACAACATTTTTTTGTGTGCTTTTTTCCTATAGGATTATTATCATGCAAAGAAATAAAATTTAAGCTCGGCCCAACGCCGACATAAAAACTGACCTTATCTGTTAGACCGTAAATATATTCAATTCCAAAGTTGATCGGCGCCATCCGCATTTTAGTTTTTAAATTCAATCCATCAGACCGGCCATTTTTTTCTAAATAAGCGACATTTAAATAGAGACCCCACTTATGAGATAAAGAATAAAATCCCTCTAGTTCGATATCAAATATCGGGCTGTTATAAATTTTTCTCTCAAGTTTTCCAGTTGGGTAAAAGTAGGCGCTTCGGAAAGAAATGGAATTGTCTTTACAACTATTTTCGTATACACAACTCGCACAACAGTCTTTTGGTATTGCAAATGAGCAACATAAAGCAAACAGAGTTAAAAGAAGATAGCGCATCATCATACCTATTTTTCAACCTTAAGAGGAAGAGGGACACTTTTATTGCCATTAGAAGCTATTGCTTGAATTGTATATTCTTTCACTTTTTTTTCAGGTAAATAAAGACCATATTCAAAAGGACCTGTACCAGGAATTTCTGCAATAAGATGGCCATTTTGTTTAATCTTGTAGGACAGTATAGAAGACTCTGGAAGTGGACTCCACGTCATATTTAAAAAATATTGCGTCGAGTTTAGAAACCGATTTTTAGTCAACTTACCAATAAAAAATGCAGGGCTCATAATATCAAAAATATTTGAATTAATTGAACTGAAGAAATTTCCTGACACTGAATCAATCCAAACAGCTACGGCAGTTCCTTGATTACTTAGAACAACGCTTGGCGTCATTCCCGTTGTACTTAGATTAATCGGAGTACTCCAAACTTGATCAATTGATTTAGAGGAGACTTGAACAAATGAACCGCCTCCGGCAACAAAAGACCAAATAGCCACCTGATTGCCATAATAATCAACAGCTATCACTGAACCTGGATCAACCGATGTTGCTCCAGCTACAGGTCCTGAAATCATGTAAACATTCTGAACGGCTCCACTTTTAGTAATATTCGCAGCAAAAATATAACCATTAGAAAGAGAATCAATTTCAGCCCACAAAACAGAGTAGAGGCCAGAGCCATCCGATGTAATAGAGAGAGCTTGTGCATTGTTTGATGGATTCGAAAGAAGTGTAGATCCAGACCAGCTCGTTCCAGAACTACCAAGTTGTGCAAAATAAACCGTTTGCACGCTCCCGTCTGTAGAAGTGAATAGAGCTGTCGTTTGGTAACTATCCGACATATCAAGAAACATATTTAGAGTATCAACAGAACCACTTGGAGCAGAAATAGGATCAACAGATGAAAAAGAGGACGTTAAAAATGAATAACGTAGTGTTGGGAAACTATAAGTAGGCACATCAGTTTTCCAAACAATCACGCCCTGTTCATTATTTAAACCAACACCAACAACTGGAAGTGAATGTCCATCCTGACCAACTTCAATAGGAGTATTCCATGCTGTTCCTGGAGATGGCAGAGTAAAGGCTTGAATGCTAAATGGTGGAGTAAATGAAGAAGATAGCGGTAGCACTGCCAACAAATTTCTATTCTGATCGATTTTAGCACTTCCTCCAGCAGGAACCGCATTAGGAACTGTCAAAGAAACAGGGGGTGACCAAATTGTAGAACCTGCTGGTCTTCCAACAGAATTGATCGTAAATTCAAGAGGGGAAAGACTGATATTCCCCCAAAAGGCACCCTGATAATTATCAGCGGTTATATTCATGATAGGATAAGCAGGAAAAGACGGAGGAGAAACCATAGCTATTGTTTCAGGAGATACCCAAACGGAATCTCCAGCTGTGAGCGTTGACGAATATACGCTATCAGTCGTTCCTGGATTGGAACCTGGAATCCAACCAACAAGAGCATTAGAATTAGCATCTATAGCAAGAGGTCCAATAATATTCGTTGAGTTTTGACCGCCATTAATAAGGATTGGCGGTGACCAAATGTTGGTAGCGGCAAAACAAGAAGAAAAAGCCATTGAAATCGAAAAAACAATAAAGCGAATCATTTTCAAGCCTTGGGTAAAAAATCTAGATACCAAGCATAAATTTTAAAGGCAACAGAAAAAATTGGAAAACCTAGAAATTTGATACATCACATTGACTATCAATATATAATGTCTATGAAAACAAATGATGGGTCAAAAAACGATCCAAATTTCCAATTTTGAAGTCTGCACAGTTTTTCTAAGGAGAGTTGTGCCCCAGCTTTGGAAATAATGCTTGTGAAACATCGCCTGTGCCTAAGAAATTTCGAAGTAAAGCGATCCAGAGCCTTCGCCAAAGCTCTTTTTGCTAGATAAGAATTGGATTTTGATAAAGCTATTCATTCGAAACTGCTTTTGCAGTTTATGCCTGGTGCCTAGCTTGGAGGCTGGTGTTTAACGTATTCTGGAATTCCCAAACAAGAGAATAAAACGATTTTGCAAGAAATTATACCGTTTTCCTAGAAACTCAAATATAATGGTTCTTATTTGACAAGGAGAGCGTCATGCCATTGATTCAGGGAAACAGCGAAGAAGGCATACATTCCAATATCAAAAAGCTGATAGGGGAGGGGTATAAGCGCAAACAAGCGGTTGCAATCGCCTACAGCATAGCGGAGAAAGTTAAAAGCAAAGGGGACGATATCGAGAAAAAGCCAATTCAGTACAAAAACTGCGTTGATCCCAAAGAAGAAACCCAGCAGTTTCCTTATCTGTAGGCCGCCGGATAAGGATCATTTACACTTTTTTCCGGCTTTCTTGTCTTCCGGTTCAGGGTAGACTTCCGGAATATAGTGCGCAAAATTTCTGGCGTCTTTGTCGCAAATGAACACGGAAGTTACAGCCGACGAGCTGCCCGTCTCTACTTTATCGCTCTCGCAGCATGCTCCGCTCCATGCCTTCTCTATTGCCATCTCTTCCGTCGGAGCTTCCACTTCGACCATGAAATACTGCGTGAAGGACAAACCAACGCGCCATTTAGGGAATTTATTAGCCATAATCCTGCCTTATCATTTTCTGATCCTCGTTTTCAAACCACGCTTATGTTTCCTTGCGCGATTCCTGTGCAAGTCCAGTCTGTGTTTGCAGCCGTGCAAAGCAGCTGGATTGCGTCATACTGATTCGTAGAGTCTAAACTGCCCCCCGATCCCGTTGTTGTATTCTGGCTTCCGAAATGAATCGTCTGGCCTGAGTTCTGAGCTATTCTCCACCCGCCCGCTCCTTTTCCGACTACCCACACAATATCCCCGACTAAAGATGAAGAGGGGAGGGAGGCGGTTAAAAGGGACGGGTTGTTCAGGATGTATCCGTTGTTGCTTGCCATAGACAAGCTAGCTGAAGTTATCTCCGTAAACGGAATGGAGGATGCCGATGCAGGCGCCCACTTGACTCCCTCGGGAGCCGAAGAATCAACCGTAAGAACTTGTCCGTCAGGACCGGCAAGCAGCCGCGTGTTTCCCGAGCCGGTATTGACAAGCAAATCGCCTTTAGAAGTAAGAGGAGAAAGGTTATCGAACGCCGCCGAGGGCGAAGCCACATCGGACAGGTTATCCGCTGCTGCAAGCAAATCGGAAACTTTCGTCCCTGAATCCTTTATCACTTTCCCTGTTGCATCGGCGAAAACGGCAATATCGTCTTCTATGGAGGAATTCGGCCCAATGACGTTGCCCGTTCCTCCCCCTCCGCTTCCCGATTTGTCCAGGTTATTGATAAATGGATTGTATCCATAAATAGTCATAATCTGTTCCTCTTATGAGAAGTAGGAGGCGCGGTTGGTCCAACTATAAATGAATCCAGCTCCGTTATTCGGTATCTGGACTCGATTGATGAAATTATTATTGTCGTAGCTTAGCTTGCGGATGAACCACGTAGGACTGTCCATGCTGTCGTTAGGCGTAGCTGAGAATCCTACATAAAGAGGACGGCCGGCGCTGTCATTATCCAGCCTCTGCTCATAGAAGTCGTTCGTTCCGAGAGTGGAGGCGAGATTGTTGATCTGCTCAAAAATGTTGACTGGAAGAGGCATATAAAAAATCACTCCTGTTGGCCAAAGCCAAAAGACTGGCGCCTTTGGTCGACGGAGCAGGTTTAATCTTCCAGATCTTCCCTGTATTGAGGATTGCTTCCGCGTTCATCTCCATTTTCAAATTGGCTTTTCTCAATGGCTTGAGAATAAGCAGGAGGCGGTTCAGCGGGCAGAGGCAGCTCTAGCCCTTCCAGCAATTCCTCGTGTCTGACATCCGGCATGGCACAGCCTTGCGCAATGGTTGCTTTTAATCTTTTTTTCTAAAGGCTTTATAGGAGTAATTGAGAAGAGAGGGTAGCTTGAGTAGAAGCGTTTTCTAGGGAGATTTATGCAGTGCGGTGGGCAAACGCTTGAGAACCCCATCCGTTTGAAGCAGAAGCAGCTTTTTGGCTATGTCCGCTGTAGTTGTTTGAAGAACAGAATGAACCTCCGGAATTTGAATTGGAAGAATCTTCTTTAGATTTAAAATAAGCTTTCACTTTCGATTTGATCAAATTCTCGACGATTTCCTTCTGGCTTGATGAATCCAGCATGAACCATTGACACCATTGCTCGCCCATTTGATCGGTTTTTCTATAGCTGGGGATAGCAACGAACATCCCGTTTCCGTCTTTGGTTCTCTGAACTTTAAAGCGTAAAATGATCTTTCCGAAAATTTTTAAGCTGGCCACTCCTAGATATTTTTCTTCAGGAGTTTCGTCGAAGTTCAGGAATTCTACTTGAAAGTCTTCCATATTCTTGATTTCCTCTTGTTAATCTTTAGTCCTCTTCAGATTCGGTTGACCCGCGCATAACAAAATCCGCCGATCGAGTCCGAATGCACCGAAGCAGAATCCTGCCAGGTGTATACTTTTTCACAATAAAGACTTTACCCTAATAATACAAAACTAATCTTCATTTTTTTGAAGAAAGAAATCGGAGAAGCCGGGGAGGGGGAAGGGGGAGGCTTTTTTTGAATAGAAGCCTCTAGCTTCATCACGGATATGGATTCTGGCCGTTCAAAGGAGCAAGATATTCCGCTTCCTTGATCGGGAAATCGGGAAAATATGGAGCGGCGTCCGAATAGAACAGAGGGCGCCCTGTTTCCGCTATTCTCGTTGCGTTTTCTTCAGTGGAAAAAACATTATCGGCAGTGCCTATTCTTACCTGCCATTTCGAACTGATTTTGAGAAGGACGGCAAAATTGTTGCTGGTTCCTTCCCATTGCTTCAAAGAATATACATCAAGAGGAGGCTTTGCCATGCGGATAATCCTGATTCAAAGTTAATCATCTGCATCTATGTTAAGAAATTTCTGCATAAAATACATCAAGTTTCAGGCATGGGAGCATACTGTTCCACTATTTCACGGATCAGCTGGGAGACTGAATAGACTTCTCCTTTTTCCTTTGATTTCTCGATAGCAAGGCGTTTCAGAAACTTGTGGTATTCCTTTTCCACTCTGATGCATACCATGGCCGATTCTTTGAACGTTCTGCCTTCTTTTCTTTTGTTTCCCGGCATTTCAGATAACGGCCTGCGGTTATGCGGACCGACCCATCTGCAATTCTTCTTGCAGAAATCATGGTCGAGGCTGATCAGTTCTATGCCGTCGCAATCCTCCGGCTTAGGACCCATGTCCTCATAGAACTTGATGAACGAGCTCTTCCATTCGGGGCACATTCTGATGCCGCGTCCGCCGTAGCTCTTGTAGCTTTTGGCGTTTTTGTTGTAGCAGAGCATCTTGATTCTGATCCAAGTTTTGTGCTCCTTGGATTTCGTCATTTTGTGTGTTGTCATGCATCCTTTCTGTTTTGAAACCAAAGTTTATCTGTTCGTCTTCCACCGGGAACTCCCTTAGAACCAGCCCTCGGAGCAATTTAGGCACGGATATATTCCTTTCATCCGCTGATTTCTTCACGGCGATGAAATTTTCAAACGGCAGCGAGAAAGAAACGACTTGATTTTCATCCCTCCTCCAATTGGAAGCCGACGGCGTTTGAGTATTGTTGTCCGGATTCAAAGAATGGTTTTTTTTGTGGGCCACTCCATGGCATGTGCAGCAAAGCCAATAGACGCACAGAGGCCGGCCGTAATCGACGTGATGCGCTTCAAGCTTGCTATGCTCCAAAGTGCAAAGATCGCAGCACGGCGGACGTTTCAGCCTTCCTTCTTTCAAAGCTTTGGCTACTTCACGGCGGGCCAGAGACTTCATTTTGAATTCTATGCACTCGTCGTCGTTGATTCTGTATAAGCCTGAAGCCGGCATGGATGGGTTCTTATGTTTTTGAGTTTTTGGGTCATTGCGTCATTTAATTAATTTGCTAAGGCTTGCGCTAAAACAGCCTTCCTAGGGCGTCCTTTCGCGCGGGAAGCCGGCTTGACCTGGCCCCCAGTAATAAAATAGATTTTCTGAGCTGTTTCTTCGTCTATCGTTTCATTCCGCTTGGCCTTCCAGATCACCTGGCGCGTGCATCCCGACAGCCTGGCCAGTTCATTCGTCTCCATATTGTTCTTCCGCAGCCAGCGCTCCAGCTCCATGGGTTGCTCCATAAATAATCCGCCTCCTGTTTCTTATGCCGGAGTATACGGAGGGTAAATTGTTTTTGTAAATCTTTTCTCGTTTGCTTAAATGGTGATTCCGTATAAATTCATGTCTACAAGTCTCCAAAGGCAAAAAAAATGGGTTTTAAGATAAAGATGAAAAAGATTATGATACATGAAATCGTTGTCGAAGCTGACTCATTCAAGCATGCACTTAGCATGTGCAGCGGATATTGCAGCAGCCTGGATTCGTTTCCTTTGGCGGGAATAAGATTTGAAATCGAATCAATAACAAGGATTGAAAACGATGAACGGGATAATAAAGAAAAACAGCGGACCGGCAATTCGGGGAGAAGGAAGAAATAAGATTTTCCTTATTTCCGAAAGAAGAGGGATGAAATTAGGGGGTCAAGTTTGGCGACCGGCCCCCCTAAAGGTGGAGTTCAGCAAAATGCTGATTCCTATGCCTCTGCTATTCCTCTCGGGAGTCTTTGCAGGGATTGGCATTATGCTAGCCGTAAACTAACCAATTCCTCAAGCAAAAAAGGACACAATTATGGAAAGGAAGAAAATGGATAAATCATTTCTGGATTCTCTGACTCTTGAAAGCTCGATCGATGAGATTTTAGAGCTGGCCGAAACGTTCAAATACGACTTGGTCAAAGCAAAAAGAGACAGCGAAAAATCAGGAAAATATACTGTTTCCTGCCTCTTCCGCGTCCGGCAGCTGTTAATCGATTTGGAAAAGTTAGGCTCGCAATTCCGCAAGCTCTCTATTTCCTACGAAAAAGATTTGGAAAAGAAAAAGAAAAACAATTGAAAAGAGGGCCTCGCCCGTCCTCTTTTTATTGGTCATATCAAAATAATAAGAGGAAGCAATGAACAATTCAGATGAAATCCCTCCTGGATACGCCAGGGTTACCGAAATACTACAGCCATTCGCATCTTTCGACGGTATCGATCCTGCTGTTCTGGCAAGAGCAGCGGATCGAGGAAGCCGCGTCCACAAATATTGCGAGCTTTATACCCAGAATCTTCTGATTGAAAAAATCGATGAAGACTGCCGACCCTATGTAGAAAGCTTCATACAATGGTTCGATGCCATGGTCGAGGAAATCTGGGTGAGCGAGATGCGTCTCTCGTGCAGTAAATACCTTGTCACTGGGAAACTGGACATGGTGGCAACGCTTAAAGGGGACAAAGAAGAAACCATCGTTGATTTAAAAACCCCTCAGCAGGCGAGCTTGTCATGGCGCCTTCAAACGGCTGCCTACCGATACCTTATGCGCGCCTGCGAAGGGATCGATATTCCAAGAAGGATCTGCCTGATTCTGGATAAAGAAGGCGGAAAGCCCAAGATCGTCGAATATACAGACCATGAGACAGATGAGAGGCTTTTTCTTGGAGCTGCTGAACTCTTTCATTTCTTCAAAAGATAAAAAAATGTACGCACAAGTCTCCAAAGGCAATTTTTTTTGCTTTTTCGATTCTTTTTCAGTAGGAAAAATTCTGAGAAATGAATATCGTATTGCGTATAACAGAAGGGTAAAGTCTAAAAAGGCAGAAAGAATGGATTGGATAGACAGAATGGAAATTGCCTACGAAGCCATGACCGACAGAATGATCGATGAAATGTACGCGCCGAGAAGCATCGAATGCGCTCAATGCAGAGAATATTTCAGTTCTGATGATTCTTTTGAAGCCGCAGGCAGCGATCTTGATTTCTGTTCGGAAAGCTGCGCGGATTCTTGGGAAGAGGAGTTCGCTTTTGAAAACGAAGAAGGGGAATGCACAGAACTGGACAACCAGTTGTCCATACACCCAGTTATCTGTACATCCATCCAAACAACAATCCAAAAAGAAGGAGTTCCCCTATGAATAAAGGCGGTTTCAGCTGGAAAAAGTTCATCGGTTTGAGCGCAGCTAAAAAATCGATTTCCAGAAAAATTCAGATTCCCCTGACGAAAAGCGGAAGGCAGAGAAAGGCAGGAGCCGGAAGTCTGATCGCAATGTTATTTACCCTATTTTTCGAATAAAAGGAGCCACCATGTTTGATTTTGAAGAAGCCAACGAGGCGATTAAAAAGAATGAAGTAATGAGCATTGAAGCTGGCGGAATAACCGTCGGCCAGGCAGCTCAGCTTCTGGGGAAAAAATTGGACCTTGCGCCCCTTATATCCCGCGCCTCGAATTATTTGATCGAAGACGAAGCAAGCGCCAGCCAGGCGCTTTCGATGAGCCTCCAAGCAAGGAAGATTCGGAAGCAGCTGGATGAGACCAGACTGTCCATCATAAGACCCCATCTCGATTTTCAAAAAGCTATCAATAAGATCGTCAAAGAATACGAAGCGAAGCTCGAAGAAATCGAAAACAACCTCAAATCCAAATTAGACGACTATCTTCAAAAATCCGCCTCTACAAACAACTCTTCGTTCATCGCAAGATCAAGAGAAATGTTCGTAGAAGACGGAAAGCTTTCCAAAGTGAAGAAATGGACATGGGAGCTGGAAGATGAAGTCGCTGTGCCAAGAGAATACCTCGCTTTGGATGCAAAAAAGATAGACGACGCCGTTAAGCAAGGCGTCCGAAACATACCGGGGATCAAAATCTTCGAGAAGGAAGAAATCAGCATGAGAATTAAAAACTAAGGAGCCGTTTTATGAACCAGCTAATGAACCGCAATTCTTTTACAATTCCAGCGGGGCAGGAAATGGACCAGATCATTTCAGTCTGCAAGGTGCTAGCCACATGTCCGTATTATCAAAAGCTCGGCCCAGGAGGGGTCCTTGCAATATATTTGACAGCCAGGGAAATGAACCTCCCTCTGATGATGTGCCTGAACGGGGGGATGTATACGTTCTCAGGACTGGTAAGCCTCTCCGCCCAGCTGATGAATATGCTCATCGTAAATGCGGGGCATAGGGCGGATGTCCTGCAGCTGGATGAAAAAGCATGCAGGATAAGATTCTGGCGGTCGGACAGGCCGAAAGACAACTGCACTTTCGAGTATGAATATACCATAGAAATGGCTGCGAAAGCCGGGTATCTCGGCAAGGACAATTGGAAAAAAGCCCCCAAAGACATGCTGTTCAGCAGGTGCCTGTCGGGAGGATCTAGAAAATTCATGCCCGACGCCATTATGAATGCCTATGCCATCGGAGAACTTGGGGAAGAAGATGGTTCGGCTCCTCAAGCCGTTCCTGATCTTTCAGGAAAGGAAATTGAAGTATATAAAAGCTCGGAAACTCTTCCTGAAGCTCCCAAAGAAGCTCCTAAAGAGATCGAGCATGAAAAGTCCCCAGGCTACGAGGAATTCTGCCAAAAACACTTATGCGACGGAGAAAAGGTGGCTTACGTCCGTAAAATCGCTCAAGCTACCAGTAAGACAGAAGCTCAAATTATCAATTCGGCCGCATGCAACGAACCAGGATTCCTGACAGCTTTTGAGAAATGGAAATCAGGGCAGGCGAATCAAGAGAAAAAGGGCAGGGGCAAAACCGCTGCAGCAGCATTGTCCGCGCCCTCCGAAAGCTTGGCGGCAATCGCTTAAGCTATTTTACAGGAGACGAAGGAGCCGGCGCAGGAAGCGCTGGATCCTTATTGATGACCTCGACAGAAATCTTAACGTCGGTGTCTTTTTGAAACGCCTCTTTGTCTACAGTCAGGCTGATTGCTTCCTGCGTCTCGATATCCTCGATAGCCGTAAAAAGCCCGGGAAGCATTTGAGAGCATCCTGATAAAACCAAAGACAAAATGGAAAGAGAGATTAAATGATAAAGCATAAAGCCCCCATGTTAAGTTTTGACAGTCCATTCAATGGGTACTTGAGTCAAATAGGGGCTTTAAGAGTGCTTGAGAGTAATTAATTCAACGTCTGATAATCATACTTATGTTGCGTAAGTCGTTTTATACAAGCAACTTGCGACATAATTTTCAGATCTTACAACTTTATCCTTTTCCATTGCACTGATCGTTTTGACATGCTTTTCCAAGCGGCCAGTACATATAGCAATACGGACATTTCCATTCTCTAGGAAGACCGTCGTCGTAGAAATAAATTCCTCCGCTGTCCCGATGAATGGTCCCGGTCTTTACCCAGACATTATTTCCGAGGTGGATGTAAAATCCATCAAAGTAATTGAGGCAAAGCTCGTCCGGGGTAAGATAAAGTTTGTCCGAATCAATCGCCGGAGTTACGGCGGACAATGCAGAGCTTAAAAATACTAACGCGGAGATTAATAGCTTCTTCATTACTTATCCTTCTTCTGTCTTTTGCCCTGGGCAGCTCGTCGGTCAAATCCAAGCATGTGCCATAGGATACCTGGTTTCTATGGAGGAAAAAAATCATTTTTTCATTCAATTCGAGCAAATTACCCGCTTTTCTTTTACACTCTTTTTAATCATAAGTCAAATACGATCGAGCATCTGAAAATGCAAAAGACCGCCTCTCCCCGCTTCCATTTTCAAAAGTAAAGTCTCCCCTCTCACCCGCACGATCCTTGGCCAAGCACTTGTCCAACCGAGAGTAAAACAATCCAGTTGGACAACCAGCAATCCATAAAGCTGGGTGGTTGGCAATATGGCTGTTAGTATGGGAATAAAAACAGATGGCTGGCTGTAAGGGTGGGCATCTATCCAGACTCCCCTACTCCCAGACTTCCCCTCTCCCATACACCCAGCAATCCAAAAAGATGGCAGTATGGAAACATGGATGTCCAACCCATTTTCTGGGAATAGTGACTCAAAGAGGTCGATGAAGTTTACTTCTGTTTACAAGTAAAAGGTCCAAATCCAGAAATGGAAAAAGCGACCAAAAGGACTTCACTTTAGAGACGTAACCGGCTATTTGAGAGGCGGTTTGCGGGCATTTCCCAACATCCATGCAAAGAATTCCCAAACCAGGAAGAAAAGAACTCTTTAAGAAGAGCCGGTGATTGACGAGGGTCGTTTTTGTTTACATCTGTTTACAACGAGAAGCCCTTCGAAGAGGGAACCGTTTTCTGACGGTTTTAACTAGCTTTTGATGTTTACAATCCGAAAAAATTATTATTTAGATAATATTAATTTTAAAATTGTTAGAAAGTTGCATTTTAGATACTTATGTACCACAAACCTTGATAGGCAGGTGATCGAGGAGGGTCGGGTCCAGTGATGGAATCAGGTCGTTTCTGTTTACAAAGAAAAAATGTTACGAAGAAGAGCGGTGATCAAGAGAGGTCGTTTCTGTTTACGCTTGTTTACAAAACTAAAGAAATAGGTCCTCAATAGGTCTTCAGGCTGGTTCTTCATTCAGCCAATCCAAGAAAAAAATGGTTAGTGAATCATGGGGGTCGTTTTTGTTTACATCTGTTTACAAGCAATGCTTTGATGTCAAAGCGTCATGCAGGTGTTTGCAAACTAACAAAAAACTCATTGAACTGGTTGTGTTTCAAGAGGTTTTTTTGGAAATAGCTAGTCATGAAAATGCGTCTGCCGAGTATCGGGACTATGTAAGTCTTTAACGTGGAAGAAGTGATCGACGAAGGTCGTTTCTGTTTACATCTGTTTACAAGAAGAAGATTTTCATTTGGATTTGCTTGTTCTTCCAGCTCTCGGAGCGAAGCGGGAGAGAGCTTATGTTTACTGCGCTAGCTGTAAACATTTTATATTCTGATTGAATATAATTAGGCGTGTTTACTTAAGCATAAGTCCAGCATTTTCAATGACTTGCAAAACATCAGGTGATCAAGAACGGTCGGTCTGGTGATGCATCGGGGTCGGTATAGGGATTCAGAAGGGTCGTTCTTGTTTATAATAGCGATTGAAAGGGGTCGCTGTTGTTTACATCTGTTTACGCCTAGAAAAATGCCTGAAAAAAGAAGCGCTCCTCTAATATTCAGAATGCTGGAAAGGAGCAAGCGGAACAATGAGGAGAACGAAGCAGGTCGTTTTTGTTTAGAAGAATTTTGCTGCAAAAGCCCTTACCTTGTCGGATACTTCCTTGGTGATCTGCCTTTTTTCATTCAGAAGATAGCTGACCATTTGGCCTGTGATTCCAAGATGGTTGCCGAACTGCCGGACATTCATCTGGGATTTTTTATAGATTTCCCTGAATTCTTCTATATCAACGATTTTGCTTTCCTTTTTCTCAAGAGCAGGGATTTCTTTATTGGCTTGGATCAGCCTTACTTCTTGGCCGAACCATTCAGGGGGCGTCAAAGTAAGAGAGCATGCGAATGGATTCTGGCACTCGGAAGGAAGCCCCTTCTCGCCTGTATGCGCCCATTCCCCTAGGTATCCATGCTCTTTCATGTAATTGAGCTCGGATTCGAGAGATCTGAGGTCGCGCAGCCTATACTTGGTATCCGAGCCTAAATGGCACCATTCCATCAAATTTGTGACTGAAATTTTCTGCTGCGGACTCATTCTCCAAAAGATAGCCAGCAAAGGGGTCAGATAAATGGTTAACGGATGCTCCCGATGGTTTTCCTGCGCGATCTTTTTAAGCAGCTTAGTATATTTTGCGGATTGGCCGTCTTTCGGTTCGAATGCATTCTTGTACCAGAAATCGGTCGCGCGCAGTTTGATTTTCTCATCGATGATGACTTTGTCGAAAATCTCCTGCTGGAAGCCGTCGATGCTGAAAAGCCTTTCTCCTCGAAGAACTTCGCTTTTTCCATCCTTTCTACGGGCTGTAATGAAAAGGCTTTGGAAGATCCTGATGATTTCACTAGCCGTTTTCTTCAATTCGTGGTCGTAAGAGCCGTTGGCTTTCTTTTTATGCCCCAGCCTGGCCAAATGGTCGTTGACGCTCCATATGAAGTGGCCCTTTCTGAAGTTTTCCTCCAAACCGATCAGCAAGCCTAAAAGGTGCCGAAGGCCCTCGGCTCCGAAAGTGCGCTTGATGTATAGGGCTAGGCTGACTTCTCTGAAGTGAATATCGGAACGGAAAAGGGAGATGTCGATTTGGGCTGAAGCTTCAACTTTAGGGTTGTCGCTGATGACCGCAATGTGCTTCGAGCTGACTTCTTCTCTTCCCCCTTCGTAAGACGTTGTTTTTTCTACTTTTATAATGGACGAGAAGAATTCTTCGGCTTCCTTCTGTTCTCTTTCAGTCCATTCCGAATGCGGTTTTGTCAAAAGCTTCCGGGGAATCATATCGGGCTTTCCAGCGAACATGGCGAGAAGGGTGAACATCAACGGATGGGAGGGAAGAGCGAAAGTGTCTTTGTTTGAAGACTGCTCGACGATTTTTTCTATAGCTTCCTCAATCAAAGACCTTTGAGCAGTAGGCCCCATTTCACTAAGGATGTTTTTCAGCGAAGAGAGCTGGCTAGGGGAAAAATCTTGGATAGAAGTGGGAGGGGAAGTCCATTCCTTATTTTCCTGGTCGGTTACTTCCCCCAAGGAGACGCCGAGCTTTTGAAGGTCTTCAACTGTATTGACATTGATGGTCTTCCCTGTGCGGTTGTCCACAACATGCAGCTTTTTCTTTACCACTGTCAGCTTGTAGTCGGGTTCGCTTTCTAATATGGCGGGAACGTTGTTTTTCTCAGTCTCTTTCAGCGTTTTCTTTTCTTTTTTAGATTTTGTTTTTTCCATAGATCAGCTTTTTTCCTTCAGGGTGGACAAGGGTCTGTCGAATACCAGGGATATGGTTTGATTGGACGGGCCGTTGCGATTTTTAAGTACGACTAAGTCAAGATCGACCATTCTGCCCATCGAGGAATCCCCTTTGGACTCAGCGGTCTCTTTAGCTCCATTCCAAATGCCCAAAACGAGCTTTGAGTCGTTTTCGATATCGCCGGCTTCCCTTAGATTGTCCAAGCGCAGAACTTCCGCTTTGCTGGCGCCTCTGCCAAGCTGGGCGCCCAGTATGATGGGAACGGAATTGAATTTTGCTGTTTCAAGGATGGTTTCCGAGATTTTCTGAAGCTCGAGCTGCCTAGTGGAAGACTTCCCTCGGAATTTAATTTTTTGGATGTAGTCGATGAAGACGGCGCCCATTTTTCCCCGTTCTTTAAGGCGCGCGATCTCTTTACTTAAATCATCAACGAAAAATGGATAGTCGCAGACAACAAGCCGGTAGCTTTCCGTCCATGACTGCAAAGTCGCAATCGCTTCGTTGATTTTAGGAACCTTTGTTATTCCCCCCCGGATGTATCCCTCCAGATTAGCGAGGTTATTGGATTCGCTGATGCATTCTCCGCTCAGAATATTGAGAATTTTCAATAGGATTTGGTTTTTCGGCTCCTCGTAGGAGAAGAAATAAAATTCGCGGTCGGGATAAAGCCTGACCATATTGACGAAGAAATTTAAGAGAGTTGTTGTTTTTCCATGGGAAGGACGTCCGGCAATGATGGTAATCGCCTCTTGAGGAATTTGAATGGTTTTGTCTAATGACTTATAGCCTGTTTTCAATCCTTCCTGGATGTTCGACAGATCAGAACGCAGGTTTTCCATAGTGTACGGTTTAAGGCGGAACGCCTCCTGCCTGTCTTCTTTTTTCAGTTTAGAAAGAAGCTGGGATGCTTTGTTCACTTCGCCTTGGGAAATTAGCAGCTGCGCCTCTTCGAGCGATTTCTTGTATTGGTCGGCTTCGTCCTGGGATTTCTGCTCTTTTAAGGCTTTGGCCAGAATGTCGTCAGATTCATTCGGGTTGAGTTTGAACTTTGCTTCGATTTCTTGTTTGAATATGTTTTTACTAAGAGCGTCTTCGATTTGCGCGTATGCTTTTGATGCCGCTCCAAGCGCTGAAAAACGGCCCAAATCCGTTTCTAAATCATGCTTATAGGAAAAGTAGGAGGGCAGCCATCTGACGCTCGCCTGCGCATTTTCTGCCAGCAGCTTTTTAAAAGCATCGGCTCCGTTTGCTTTGACATATTCATCCGGGTCTTTGAAGGGCGAGAGCAGATGAGGAGGAAGAATGAAGGCTTTGATTCCGTTCTTTTCGAGAAGATCGGAGGCTTTCTTTGCTTTTTCCAAAGAGCCTATTTCACCTTTGCTATCTTTGGAATCGTTGTCAAAGGCGATAATTACGCTTTCGATCTCATAGATTTTCAAGCTTTCAATGTGTTTGGCCGAAAGCTCTCCTTGTCCGGTGGCAGCTATGTTTTTAATGCCTAAGCTTGGAAGATAGGCGGCATCGGGCAGCCCTTCTACTAAAATGAGCTGTTTTTCTCTTCTGCATCTGTAAATATTGAATGGGTCTTCTTTTTTAAGGCCGGATGTATAGCTCCAGCGATGAACTTTCCCTTCTGCGTCGGCTACCCCTTCTTTCACCGTAGCTCTTTTTGCAAATCCGGAAATCTTTCCGAATCTATCCCTGTAGGGAAGCGCTGCGCGGAATAGATCCCCGCCGTTTCCATTGAGCTTAATCGAGGCTGCTTCGTGGTGTTTTTCCTTGGGAAGCTTGGATTTAAGATACTTTCTGATCTCCGCATCTTCGGGCCAATAAATCCATTCCGTCGATTGCAGTTTTTCCGTGTCGCATCCCCGGACGTTGACTAAGTAATCGAAAGCTTCTTTTCCTTTCGGCGAGAACAAAAGCTCTTTTCCATACTGGAAGACCATCTCGTAGAGATGTGCCAAAGGATAGGACGGCTTGGAATCCGGCGCTGAGAATCCCCCTCTTTGGATTTCTTCGAGAAGATCGGATCGGAATGTCTCGGCGAGATATTTGCAGGATTCAATGAAATTAAGTCCTTTTTCTCTTTGGACAAGCTCGATGATGTCGAAAGATTCATTGCAGCTGAAACAGTGGAGATGGCTCCATCCAGGGCCTAGCTTGCAGCATTGGGAGCTTTTCGAATCGTGGCCGGCGATGCACTTACCTACTAAATATCCTCCTGTCGGCTTCAGAGAGAGTTTATGGCGGAGGTCGAGGTGGTCGATGACATCTTCTATCCGTATTGAAGCTTTCAGTTTTTCTTTAGCCAGATTGCCGATCATGCTGCATTCCCTTGGAGTGTTTATCTGTTGTTGTTTTGCTCTTCTTCCATGTTGATCAGCAATTGGATTGCTTCGCAGATCATTTCTGATTTTTCTGTGGCTCTCCCCTGCAGGATCCGGTTTGCATAGAGGTCGTTGAATGCTTTATGGATGTCTTCCCGCAAATTGAAAGTCATTTTGCATGTAGGAATCCTCTGGTTTTTAGAAGGCTTGCTTAAAATGGTCGGCTGTCTGGCCGGCTGATGGTCCAGTTTAACATCCATCTGGGCCTCCATCCTTCCAACAGGGTGGACTGGTGTATGGCCAGCTGGATGGATTTGCGGAATAACAGCTTGCTGGAAGACAGGGGGTATGGGTACCTGTGCTTCTGGATAAACGGCTGCATGGCTGGCAGGATTCATGGGTTGCTGGACATCCAGCTGGCTGGGTTGTTGAATTTCTGGATTGTTTTCTTGCTGGCTTTCTGGTTTGCCAACCGCCTGATCCCCAAACATTTCCGATAAACCTATCTTTTTCTTTTCATTGGCTTGGAGCTGTTTTTTAGTTTTTTCTTTCAGTTCATTAATTGACGACATTGGTTAATCTCCCCATAACTTCTTTCACTAAATTGTGGTATGCTTCCGCTCCCGAACATTTTGGATCGTGGTCGAATACTGCTTTGCTGGATTCCTGCGCTTCGCTCAGTTTGACATTCTCCGGAATCTTAGTGTCGAAAACCTTCTCTCCGAAAATATCTTTCAGCGCATCCAAAACGCGTCTTGAAAGGTTGCTGCGGGTTTTATAGAAGGTGAGAAGAACTCCCATGATGTCCGCATGATGTTCCACAAGGCTGCCTGCTTTTTCATTTGTGCAGTTGATTGATTCCATGAAAGATTGAATGCCTGCGAGGCTGAAAAAGTCTAATTGCACAGGAAGAATGATGTGATTTGCTGTTAGAAAAGCATTCGCCAATAGGGTATTGAACGTGGGAGAGGTATCGATAATGATGAAGTCGTACTCTGCATTTTTTAGTTTTTTCCGAAGAACGAATTCCTTGGCGGTTGTCTGCGCCAGTTTGACTTCAGCTGCTGAAAGGGAGTTGTCCGAAGGGATCACATGCAGATTTTTAATGTACGATGGCTGAACGACATCTTTGATAGAGCAATTGTCTTGGCATAAAAGCTCCGCAACCGTTTGGCGGTTATCAGTCTTGATTCCTAGACCTAAACTCGAATGTCCCTGCGGATCCAAATCGACGAGAAGAACTTTTTTGCCTGCGCGGGCAAGCCCTGCGCTCAGATTGATGGAAGTAGTCGATTTTCCAACTCCTCCCTTTTGATTCGAAATGGCTATTTTGTGCATCAGTTGAGTCCTTGCATTCCATGAGTCCTTTGATTTTCCCCAACTTTAAAATAGGACGATATTTAAGTAAACAGTGAATTGATGATTTACTGGAATTAGGGGTATTGCTAAGATGAAAACACTTTAGCAAAACCGTTAGACGAGGAAGGTAATGGCGAAAAAAAGCGGCAAGGAAAATTCCGAAAGTCTCGAAAAATCGAAAAGAGCACGCATTACATTGGAATGTTCTCAGGAAATTAGAAAATCCATACGGATTAGCGCGGCGCAGGAAGATAAAAGCATGAATGATTTCATTTTATCGATTGTTCTGGAAAAGATGCAGAAAGACAAAGAAACAGCCCAATCGCCGGCATAGACAGCCGGCTCTATTAGCTGTAAAATTCAGCATTGCGGGTCAAAAAATAGAAGAAAATGCAGAAAATCTGCAAAAACGAGAGAAAAAATCTCCTAAAAGCTGAGTTTTAGGAATGAGAACCTTCTTTATCTAGGATTGGTCATAGTCTTCTGCAATGTGAAGATATCGGCAGCTAGAGATTGAGCCGGCACGGATCCAGCCGTCCGGTTGATTCCAATGAAAGGAGTAATTGCAATTGAAGGAATGTTGGTTGTGATTGCCGTTCCTACGGAAACGCCGTCGATTGTCGCAGTGACGGAGTTGCCGGCGGCATTGATTGACACGACAAGTTTATGCCATCCTGTTGTAGCTGCAATTGCTGTATTCCGCGTGGTCCAAACGCCTGCATTGCCGCACTCGAAGAACCAGTTTCCGCTGTTCAAGCCGTTTGAATAGGCTAGATAAATTCCGTTCGTCGAGTGGGCCGTTGAAGCTGCCGGGCCTGTAACGTCTCCTATTCCTGCGCCAAAGAAGTAAGTATTCGTTCCATTCGATAGAGTGTTGATTTTGAAAATCCATGTGAATTCAATCGCCCCTTGGCCAACCACTAAAGGGAAAGAGGATATAGCAAGCGATTGACCCATATATAAAACAGCGTTTCCAGGGCTTGTTGTCAACGCCGCTGTTTGCACTGTTCCAGGATGGTTTGCATCAGAATTAGCGTTTTGCGCGTTCCATTGGCTATTATTTGTCATCGTCCATGACTGCGCCCCGCTAATAACGGTTCCAGTCACGGAAGAGGAGCAAAAATCATCCCAAAGCTCAACAATTGAAAGAGGGTCGAATAATCCCCCCGCATTAACATTAATCGTCGGGTTTCCTGCGATGCCGTCGCCGTTCGTGACTGTAACGTTCGGGCCTCCGACGATTGTTCTGCCAGTCCAGCCGCCCGTTAAGGGATTAAAGACTTGCAATCCTGAAGTTTTTGCATTGGTGGAGTTGTTGCTGCCTGACATATCTTCAATAAAGTCCGAAAAGATAATCCATGCCTCCAGTTTTATAACATTTGTCAAAAATTTTAAAGTATTTACTCCAAGAGATTCGATTCTTGGATTATGTGTGAATGCGGTTTTGAATATTCTGACGATTCAATCGATCCGGCCGTCATCGTTCAATTATGGCGGGAAGTGGAAAATTGTATGTCCAGTCATCCAGTTTGGCAGAGGGGAAACAAGACATCCGGCTGTCCGGAAACCTGGTTGTCCAACAAACCAGTTTGTTGGGAATCCATATACCCAACCAGCTTATTTTAAAAATATTAGAGAAATAATAAAAGATCTCTGCTCTGCTGATTGCCAGTCTTTGTAAAACTAAAAGCCCTAGGAAAAATGCAGATAGCGACGCTAGCTGCATTTTTGCAGAGCTTAGATTTCATAGTAGGTCATATAGACCCATTGCGTTGCCGTCGATGCGTCCGTATTTATGACAATCGAGTCGCCTGAGTTCATAGAAGCAGGAACCGATGGAACGACGACTCCGGAACTGTTCGCCACAGCGGTATTTTGAAAGTATTGATTGGCGGTGCCGCTGGATCCGCCATTTGGAACATGGTAGACTTTAATGCTTCTGCTGGCTCCTGAGAAATTTTTATATATCCCTCCGGATCCGTTTACATAGGCTCCTCCAAGAGTATCTAAAGTAATAGCCGTTTTTCCCGCGCCGACGGTGAAAATAGTATTATCTCCCGCAGCTAAACTCAAAAGCCTCGCTGTATAGATTGGAGTGGAAATATCCATTTCCATGATTCTAGCCCAAAGATTTCCTCCAGGGTTGGAATTCACCGTAAAAGAGAGGCCCTCGCCTGGATTTATTACAATCCCGAATGAATTAGTGGAAACATTCCCCCAGATAGTATTCGGAGCAGTAAAATTGTAATAATTGCCCGAGATTTTTAGCTGAAGCCCTCCTGTCATAATCGGAGAACTGATGCCCATCACTTGAGTGATGAGCGCTTTTTTGCCTGCAGGGCATGTATAGATATCGACGGTCCCTGATGTATTTCCGGAGAATGCATTGACGAACTTAGCTCCTCTGACTAGAGGGCCGAAGCCGCTTATGAAGCCGACATTATTTATGACATTATTCCCCATTTAGAGCTCCATTACGTTGACCCATGCGGTCTGAGTTCCCGTTCCTACGTTTGTATTGATTACGATCGAATCGCCTGCGCTTAACATTAAACCGCCGATGAGGCGCGCCGAGGCCGATCCTGTGGTAACGGTTTCCGTTCCCATTTGATTTGCAGATCCAGGCGATCCTCCGCTTGGAACGCCATACCAAACCAAAGAAGCGCTATTCCCCGAATTGTTGAAATAGAAAAACTTTTTCAAAGTAAAGTTTGTTTTAAACCATTGATCTAGAGTGATCGCTTTTTTACCCGAGGGACATGTATAAACAGTGTTGTTTCCGTTTGACATGCTCATAACTTTGCTGCTCTTGATTGAGGCTGTTTTATCGAATTCAACAATATTAGCCCAAAGATTCATCCCGGCTTGAGTTGTGTTGACGCCTATTCTTTCTCCAGCCTCTAGAATTATAGCTTGGTTGGTTACTAAAACCTGTGTTTGCGCTGTTGTCGCTGCGTTTCCAGCCCCTCCGATTCGATAATAAGCGCCGCTGACATAAAGAACTGGAAAAATGGTTGTGGTTGTTCCTGCCGTATTGTAGCCGACAATATAACTCACGCACGCTCTTTTTTCGGCAGGGCAGGTATACATATCCACGTTGCCTGCCCCTGCGTTAGAGACGAAAGCAGATGGAAATTTTACACCTGGCAAATACACCCCTTCAGGATGATAAATCAGATTGTTCGCATCATTTTGATTGGGCATTTAGATCTCCTGCACTGTGACCCACGCAAATTGAGTTGCCGTGGCTGCGTCGGTATTTATTACGATCGAGTCTCCTGCGTTCATGCAATTGCTTACTGATGAATTGGTCATGAAGGAACCATTTGAAACGGCTTGAGGGGTTGTAGGTAAAAGCATGTTGCTGGTTCCTGGAGAACCGCCGCTGGGAACGTGATAAAGTGAAATGTTTCGGCTTCCTCCGCTATTGTTCCAATAATTAACCGATTTAACTAAGCTGGCTGATAAAGGGCTGAGATTATCGCTTACAAAAATAGCTGTTTTCCCTGTTGGGCAGGTATAAATCGTATTGTTTCCGCTGCCTAATGAGAGGAGCTTCGCAGTCTTGAAAGGAATATCCGAATCAAACTCCATGATAGAAATCCACACGTTGATTGACGACGTGCTTTGATTGGTCGAGATCGATTCGCCGGCTTCCAAAATGATGAGATTGACAATCCCTCCTGCTCCTACCCCGATGGCTGTGGCTGTTTGAGTAGAATTCAGATTATAATAATTGCCACCCGACTTGAGCATTGGAGTTATGCTTGCGCTTCCTGAAGGGGAGCAATAGCTTATCCCCATGACGGCTGCTCTTTTTCCTGCTGGGCATGTATACCAGTCTACAGTTCCGCTGGCAGCTGGCAATCCTGAAATAGGAATGAAAGCCAATCCTGAAAGCTTATTGGTGTATCCGGCAGACATTGCATATCGGTTGATGAAATCTTGCACAGGCATATTACACCACCGTTAAGTTGCCGATTCCTGAAAGAACGAGCCAATCTGTGTTGGCCGTAATACAAAGCAGGCGGACTGCATCGTACCGTACTGTAGAAGCAACGCTCCCTCCGGCGCCGGATGTTGAGTCCACGCCATCCATGTGGATGATCTGCCCTGAGTTTTGCGCGATCTTCCATCCGCCCGCTCCTTTTCCTGCCACTTCGACCACATCTCCGACTGAAGCGCTGGAAGGAAGGGTAACAGTGACGAGGCTCGCATTGTTTGCGATGTATCCGTTATTCGCAGCAGCTGATTGAGATGTTCCGGAAACTGTATTCCATGTTATGCCTCCGCCCCCGCCTCCTCCTCCAGCCGCCCATTTTACGCCGGATGTCTGCGTCGAATCCGCTGTTAAGACAAAAGTGTCTGCTCCGATCGATAGGGGGGCGAAGGTCCCGGCGCCCGTACCGATTAGGATTACGCCTTTTGCCGTATAGTCTGCGAAACCGATCAGAGTATCTGCTGCTCTATTGGGGAATGTGTAGACTCCAGATCCTGCAAATTGATTGGTGAGGGTGTAGTCGCCATTTCCGTTGTGGGTGACGGTTCTTTTAGTTATTCCGCCTCCTATGCTGAACCCGACTAATAGATTAGAAATATCAAGATTAACTGCTGAAATGCTGGCCATTTTTTCTCCTTTTTATTATTCGAAGCACCCCCAAATTGGACTAATTATCACAAAAACCTACGCAGTTTTCTCTTGTGGTTTCTCTTCAGGTTTGTTGCTTAAAGCATCCAGCAGCCTTCCCTTCACTCCAGCGTGATCGAATGGAATAAGAGGATCAACCCAGATATCCACTCCGGCTTCTCTCGCTTTACGGCAAAAAACGTAGTCTTCTCCCCAGAATTCTCCTTCCCAAAGTTCTGTATTGAAGAAAAGCCAGCCGTTTTCTTTCTTCATGCTTTCATGTTTCGGCTCGAAATAAAGCTCAGGAAATTTCATCATTAACTTTTCAATGACGCTTCTAGTCATCAACATAAATCCTGCTGGAATGTATTGCATTTTCAATAAGCCGTTTTCTTCTACGATCGACGAGTCATCGTTGTTAAATGTTCTAAAAGTAAACGTTTTACCGTCTCTTCCTGGGTAAACACCTGCTATAAATTCTTTGTCAGCCAGAAGCATCTTAAGAACAAACTGAGGAACCCACCCAAGATCGGCATCAATGCACAGCAAATGAGTAGCGTCGCTTTGCATAAATAGCTTTAAGATTCGGTTTCTTTCTGCAACTAAAAGAGATCCAGAAGTGGTAATATTATATGCGACTTGAACACCGTTATTTAAAAGAAGCATAGTAGTCTCTGATAAAGCGATCGCATAAGGCACATGAACGCTTCCGTCGTATGCTGGTGTTGCTATCATTACTTTTTTCATTTTTTTTCCTTGTTCGTGGTTGTTTGTTTTTGTTATTGAGCCTTGATATAAAGAGATCGGGAAAACATGTTTGTAGGCTCTTGCGTGATTGCCAACTGATTATCCATCGGCAATTGAAATTGCGTATTAGTCGCGTATTGATAAGCATTCGGAGAGGTATAAATATATCCACCCTGCCCCACGGTTACAAATTTATTGCTAGCGCTTATTACGTCGAAAAGAGCCGAAGCATTGGTGCTTGAGCTGACATTAGGATTAGCAATCCAATTTGTCCCGTTTGTAGAGGTGTAAATTGCCCCGCCTAAAATATTATTTCCTACGGCGACAAAAAGTCCGTTTTCAAAATTGACGGCTCTTATTGCTATAGGTGGGTTTACAGCTAGCGGGGTTTGTACTGTCCAAGTGATCGCATCGTTCGAAGTCATGAAATTTCCAGCGCTATTTATCGCAACCCAAAGGCTGTTTCCATAGGTGACCGAATAGTTAAAACTTGAAGTTGGCGTCTGTCTTGCAGTCCAAGTAATCCCGTCTGTCGACGTTCCCATTAAACCGATTCCTGCAGCGTAGACATAGAGGCTGCCGCTATAGGCGAAATCATAGATGTTGTTAGGGGAATTACTTGTGCGATTCGTCCAGGTGATAGCATTCGTTGAGGTTTGAATACCTCCGTTGAAATATCCAATGACAAATTTGTCAGTGTAAATTGCTGCCTGAACGGAATCCGTATCATTTAATCCAGGAAAGTTTTTAGTCCAGGTGATACCGTCGGTCGAGGTTAAATGCGTGTTCGTTCCGACAGCATGGAATAGAGTTCCATCCCACACAACGCTATTCAAAGCAGAAGTCGTGTTGCTTGTTCTGGCTGTCCAAGTAATTCCGTCCGTTGAAGTTCTTAAAGAACCACCAGCGCCTACGGCTACAAAGATAGAATTTCCAAAGATCACCGCATTGATTACGCTTGCTGTCCCGGAAGTTCTAGCTGTCCAAGTGATCGCGTCTGTTGAGGTCGCAACGTTTCCGCCTGATCCTGCATAAAGGTAAACGCTTGCTCCGAAAGTGACGGTGTTAATTGTCGTGGTAGCAGGGGTTGTAAGTGTTCTGGATGTCCATGTAACCGCGTCTGTAGAAGTCGCTAAAAACGCTTGACCTGCTGAAAGGAAAAGAGCGCTGTTTAAATAGGCGACTTTATTAATTTGGGTAACAGTTCCAGAGTTTTGAGAGGTCCAAGCAATCCCATTTGTAGATGTTTCCATCACCCCTAATTGACCTGCTGCCACAAATTTTGAAGCTCCATAAGTCAGGGTGTAAATAGTTGAGGTAGTTGCGCTAGGTCTTGGCGTCCAAGTAACTCCATCGGTCGAAGTCGCAATGTTTCCATTTGTTCCACCCATAACATAAAGACCACCGCCATATGCTATGGCATTTGCAGCCAAGCCTGAAGGCCACGCGATATTAGGCGCTGTCCATCTATTACCATCAGTCGAAGTCGCATTGTTTGCGCCCCCTAGCCATACATATTTTTGACTTGGTGTCGCGCTATAAATGATATCTCCTGAAAGTCCTGGAAGCATCGTGTACCAGCTGATCGCATCGGTAGAAGTAAGCATGGTAGCACCGTTGCCGCCAACAAAATGCACGCCATTTCCATAGGCTCCAGCCAGTAATGATTTATCTGTAGGAGTTTTGCGAGGCGTCCAAGTTACTGCATCCGTAGAGGTGAAAATATTACTTAAGGCGTAGGCAACGAAAAGTCCATTTCCATAATGTAAACTTGTAAAGTTCGCGGTTGTTCCTGAGTTTTGCTGAATCCAGTTTTGAGCTGGGCCGTTCAGAAGTCCGACTTGAGCAAATAAAGCAGGAAAAGAAGCCTGAGATAGAATGCTTCCATCGCATTTTTTCCATCCTAGAGCAGTGAAAGTGGAGTCTCCACCGGCATTAGCGAAATACTGCAGGGAGCCGATAGCACCGCCATTTTGAGCATCGACGTAGCTTTTAGTGGCAGCTTGAGCAGGGGTTGTGGGATTGCTATTTAATAAAAGGTTTCCCGTCATCGTCCCGCCACTTAAAGGAAGGTGGGGTACACCTGGATCGTTAACTGAATTGTTTTTTGGCATTTTTCCCCCTAAATGACTTTTTTATTAAAAGAGCCGATTACTATTTGTAACCGGCTCAAATTGTTAAACATAATTTAGGTTGCCCTGAGATGAAAGAACCTGCCAAGTTGTGTTTGCCACAGTACAAACCATTCTCAAGCTGTCGCCGATAGAGGTTGAACTGATCGATCCGCTAGCGCCTACAGTAGTCGCCACATTTCCGAACTGAATACTTTGACCAGACGCTTGGGCAATTGTAAAATTACGAGCTGCTTGGAGGTTGGTGATCTCCAATACAGTTCCTACAGCTGCAGTCGAAGGAAGGTTGAAGGTCAAATCTGCGCCTGAGGCGTTCGAGAAGTAACCATTTCCAGCTGCCATTGAAACAGGACCCGAAGTAGAATTAATCCAAGATGCGACACCTCCGCCGCCACTTCCTCCGTTAGACGCCCATTTCACCCCTGAAGTTTGAGTTGAATCAGCTGTTAAAACGTAGTTATCTGTTCCGACGGTTAAAGGAGTGAAAGTACCTGCGCCAGTTCCGACGAGAATCACGCCTTTTGCAGTGTAATCCGCAAATCCTATCAAGGTATCTGCTGCGCGGTTTGGAAATGTATAAACTCCAGACCCTGCAAATTGATTGGTGAGGGTGTAGTCGCCATTTCCATTGTGAGTGACGGTTCTTTTAGTTGTTCCGCCGCCTATACTGAATCCAACCGATAAGTTGGAAATGTCTAAGTTGACTGATGAATTACGAGCCATGTTCCTGCCTCTTTGTTGTTAATCGGTGTTTTGCGCTGTCCATTCGGCGGATTTTTCCGCCGGTTAAATCGGATGCGCGTTCTCTTGTTTATTGAGGAAGATTGTATGAGGGGGACAGGGTCGTTGTGTTTATGGGTAATGTGTTTCCGAGGGCAGGAATTCCATTTTAAAGGGATTCTTAGCGAGTCTTCGAAGGCTCATGGCTAAGCTCCTTTCTTTTTTGTTTTTTCAATGGCTGAGCCGGCTCCTGCAAAAGGATGTACTCTTTGCTTTGCTGGATGAGCTGGACAAGCAAGCCTTCTAAAGTTTCTAGCCGGTTCCTCATCTGTTCGACAGCCTGCTGCAGAGCGAACATGCGGTTGACTTCCACTTGCTGCTGGAGAAGCATTCTTTTTGGAGCGCAATCAGAAATGACTTTCGGCTGTCCGGTTCCTCCTTCCTGCCACCATGATTCCATGAAATTTGGGCATTCCCTTTCAGTAGCGCACAATTTGCTCTTGACGAAGGGGCAGTTTTCTTTGCATGAAGTACAGTCCATTGGGTTCTCCTTTAATGAATTTTTAGGGTTGTTTTTGGCATAAAATACCTGTTGCAGCTAAGGGCCTCCATGAAGCGCCGTGATTGTGGGCTTGGCTTCCACCCACGCTAGAGGTCGTTGCAAAGTTGGTTCCGCTTTGATTCGTGCTTCCCACTCTTTGAGAAAGATTTCCCTTTTGATCCGATTTGTAGAGAGTGATTTGGTGGGTATGGGCTGGGATTTGATCGGTCGTAAGAGTGTGATCCGCTGTCTGCCACGTTCCTTGAGGCAGCGCGCCTCCAACTGTGTAAGTGGATCCGCCTTTGACTCCTAGAAGGCAGTCGCCGACGGGGATCGTCACCCATCCGCTAGGGGCCACATCTTGGTAGAACCAAAGCTGGGTGCCTGCGGCAAAGCTGACCTGGTCGAATCTAATCTGATAATTTGTCGAACCTCTTCCTATGACAAGCAAGTCATTGTTGAGGGCTGTGCTTGGAAGAGGATCGAATAGCGAAATATCAAAATTTCTTATTTGGGCAATGGTTGCCTTTTTATCGGTAAATCCTTGATGAACGATGGTGAGATCATTTGCCGGGTCTATTACGCCTACGGGATCAAGATCGCTTATTAATACTGGTGTGCTCATAGTTTCTCCTTAGGACGGAATAATTTTTGATTGTCCCCAAACGACGATGGTTGCCGGGTTTGCAGCTCCTGTAATAGGAACCGAAGTCCCGGAAATCACTCCAATATCCAGAGTCGCTCCTGCTATCTTTGTCAAGGTCACAGTTCCTCCGATATTCGCTCCGATGGCATAGAGGTAGTGGGTCGGGCTTGCGGTATCTACGGCGAACAGGACGCAAAGGGACCCGCTGATCGGGAAGATATTAGTTCCGGATCCGTCAGTGACAATGGCCTGCTCTTCCTGCTGCTTGAACCAATTCAGCCATCTCCAGGTGTAGCGGGCTAGCCAGTTGAACCAATTCCTCGGCGGATATTCCAAGCGCGCCCATCCTTCCAGTTTTTTCTCTGGAGGAGGTTCAAGGACGTTGTTCTGGCCTGATATTGGATCTACAACATCATTTTCAGCCCATTCCGGAAGAACTGTCGGTTTCGATACCATGGGGTCTCCTTAAGGTGGCGGCGGCGTCGAGCCGTCGAACATAATTACTTCTGCTAATTGGCCTGCTCCGGCCGTATCAATCGGCGTTCCAAATTCAGCAAAGCAGCCTCCAAAGGTCGGATTGACAACGTTGCCTGCATTTACCGCTAAAAGATCTGTCGTTTGCACTTGAAGGTTTCTGAAATCGAATGGGTCGGCTTCAAAAGGAGAGACATCTAGCAGTTCTATGATCGGATCTCCGCTGAAAACAAATGGAAGAGGAACCCCGTAAGTTGCTGTAATCGGCGTGTATTGAACAGCTGCGGGGCTTACCGATTGAATCGCCGAGACAAGCTGTTCCGGAGGAACCGAGAAGGTGACTCCATCTGTATCCATTTGAAAAGCCGCCGGATAATACTCGTGATAGCGCACCTTGGTTGCTTTAGTTAAGAATTTGAGGACGGCTATCACTTCCTCTGGCGTTCCGTTTGATTTGTTGATGAAGATTTGGAATTTCAATTTTTCCCGGTAATCTTCATCGCCTTCATCCGGAAGCCTTGCCAGACCTAATATTTGCCCTAATCCGTCGAGCTGGACGCCGACGGCTGTTTCAATAGAACGGTCGAACTTCAGCGTTTGATTGACATCGTCGATTTCTTGAAATTGTGTGACGAAAGCCTGGATCAGCCGTTGGAACCTGCTGTACTCTCCGTCAAGCAAGCTTTGCTGGAACTGCCCGGCAAGGAGTGCGATCGCTCTTTGCACATGATTCGGTATTAAGACCATCCGTCCGCCTCCTGGTTCTTCATACCGTCACCGTGATGCGCGATAAGTCAAATACCGCTATTTCATTTTCTTGGATTGGAATATCCGCAGTCCCATAAAGCGGGCTGTCTCCGGGTCCGTTGGTGGCGGCGATCTGCATCGCGCCGCTTGCAATCCCAGGAACGCTGAAAATTTGAGCCAGAACCCTCTGCAAAAGAACATCGACCCCGATCCCGAGATTGTTTCCGTAAGTATTGATGGCGTCAGCTACCAAGTCCTGTCCATTCGGGGGGAATGTCTCTTCGGAATAGAGGGTTAATGCAACCGTAACCCAAATGTAGATGGGGGTGGGGCGGCTGAAGTTGATGACTTGCTGCTCGCCTTGTGATACCATTCGCGAAAAATAAATTCATATTGCGAAAAATAAATTCATAAATTTAATTGATGGAATTGTGTAGACTATTCTCCTTTAAAGGGAGACATCTATGCGCGGCAGAAAGGCAGCCCAGATA
>JAFEGE010000044.1 GCA_018240105.1 Verrucomicrobiota bacterium
TAAGATCCTTAGAGTTTGCATGCTTACGCCAAGCAGTTTTGCTGCTTCTCCGATCTTGATAAATCTGTTCATTTGATTATATATAAGTAGATTTGTATAGATTATTGCAAGCTGTTACTAACCCTTGCGATTTTCTGGTACGCAAGATATCTTTTTCGTGCTATCTCTGTAATTTTTGTTCTCGCTTCTATAGCGTCTTCCTTGCTTTCAGCTGCTTTTTCAGCAGGAGTAAGAGGTATAGGATTTATGAAAACTGGCAGCGTTTCATCTACATTGAATTTTTCTATTATTTTTTCTTTTACTTCTGTTTTGAAGCTGACCTTTTTTGGAGCAGAGCGAGGGCCTTCGCGGAAACTACGAACAAATTCATCACAAGCTTTTTTTCGATCAAGAGAATTATCAATAATCCAGCGAATAAGAGCTGAGCAGTGAGCGACTCTTCCACCTTTAAGAGCCGATCTAAAGGTTGGAGGAAGTACTCTAGTAAAGGGTGGCCTACGGATAGCCGCTACAGCCTGTTTAAGGGCTCTCATAGGCTCTGGTGAGCGGGTAATAAATCTGGCAAAGGCAGTTATGAGGAGGAGCGGGATAAGAAATACCAGGACTATTTTGCGTATAGTGGCTGCTATTGGATAGTGAGTGACGTTGGGGGTTAGTTCTCCTACAAGACGGCCTTCCCATGTAGACTCTTTTGGTCCGAATAGGAGGGCACAAGTACTAACAGAGCTTCCCTTTACTTCTGCTGTCATAATAAATATCCTTTTTAATATGCATTAATTATAAATATAAATTTCTTAAAATAAAACGTTTAAATTAATTTTACTATATAACCACCTAGGAAATGGTTAAATCGCTTAACTTTGTTCGTTTTAAGGGTGTTAAGGGTTATTTTGTCACTTTTTTTAAAATAGAATATAAGAAAATGGATTAAATAATAAGGAGATAATCGTGGATCCGCGTAGCGACAAGAAAATCGATGAGCTGGAAAAAACGGTTAAAGAGCTGACCCATCTTGTCCAGGAGATGTTCCAAGCGTGCCACAAGACCGAAAGTAGAGGTAGTTTAGAGAAAAAAGTTGATGAGCTGGGCGCTATTGCGAATAAATTGATTCTCTTTATTGCCAAAGAAGAGGAGCGAGGTGGCTTTAGCAAGAAGGATAAAGGCGCTTATCAAAGAAAAGAAGGCAAGCCAACCAGCGTAGAGGGGTGGACTGATCTACAAGGTGATAGAGGGTTTTGTAGAGAGGGGCTCCGCGCTTTTAATGATCGCATAAGCGAGCTTGAGGTCAATATAACAAGTTATCTAGAGCGACTGATTGCAAGAGTCGAGCTTTTGGAAGCTTCCTGTCGCCAAGAGAGGCAAGAGGGAAGAGGCTGCTCTGAAAAAAAAGAGGAAAAACAGATTTTAGACAGCTGCTGGAAAGAGTGTAAGGAAGAGGAAAAAAATAGTAAAACCAGCTCGACCGACTATTGGAAAAAGTTTTTCTCGCCACCACAACAACAATAAGTAAAGGGTATCCCTATGGCCTCAACAAAAGCAGAGCTTCAGAATTTGCAATTAGAGGTCGCTCGCTTGCAAGAGCAGTTTCTTTTAGAGACCACAAGGCTTGATAAAGATGTTAAAGCGATGCAAGAGAGCGCAAACTACATCGGGAGCGACATAAAGAACCTCTACAAGATTATGACAAAGCTTGAGAGCCGTCTAGAGAAAGAAGTCCATGGCATCAAAGAGAAGTTAGAAGAGGTTTTAGAGAGCTTTACCTCTTTAGATAAACGCGTGACACTTCTTGAAAATGAAAAGGCAAATACGCCTTCATCTGCTACAACTACAGTAGCACCACCAAAAGAGCTTTTTCTTGCGCTAGAGAAGGGGATACAAGAGCTTGGTAATACGATTATAGCGATCGAGAAAGATTTAGAGGCTAAAGAAGCAGGGACTACCGACTTAGACAAAGAGATCAAGGCAACAGGAAGAGATGTAGAGGCTTTAGATGAGAGCCTTGGAAAGAGCCAAGAAAAAATGGATCTCCTCGATAAAGAGGTCTCTCACTTACAAAAAGAGATGACTAACATCTATGATATCGTAGGCAAGATAGATAAGCATCTTGGCCTCTTCTACGCAAAACTAGAGGTCTTTTTAGATAAGAGCTCTAAAAAAGCGCCAAGGCGTTTTTAATCTATACTGCTCGTGATGCAAGAATCGGCTTTGCCTATTTCAAATCCGAGGCACCTTCTTGTCATATCCCTATTCTTGCATTACTCTCGGTATATTTTTATTAATTAAAAATCCTTAATTCGATTTAGTTTGTAATATCTATCTTTATTGTGATATAATTTTATTTATAAAATTCTCCTATTTGCAATTCTTAGAGTTTTGAAGCATGGGGAGTATAAATTATTTTAATCAAGAGGTGATAGTATGTCTATGGTAGTTGCTGGAGCGGCGGCAGCGGCTCTTTCTATGGGTGGAGGCGATGTAGGGGTAAGAGAGAGCTTACGAGATAGGTTTCCTGCTGCAAGAGAGGCAATTGAAAAACAATGGTATGACTTTAGCTCTAGTAGAGAGTTTGTTCCCTTTCGACCAGGAAGAGGAGGGGCTGATTTAGCAGCAGAATTTAAAGCAATTGTTACTCTTCAAAGAGAGTCTTTGGCATTGCCACAGTACGCTTTTGCTGAAACGCCTGATAATAGCAATAGCACGCCGTGTCGCCCTTTTTTCTATAACGTTACAAAACCTGGCTATAATGCAAGCACTCTATTTATAGATGGCAACTACTACATTGCAGGCCAATCGCCCCAAGCTGAAGAGCTTTCTCTTTTTTTAGGATTAATGAGAGAAGCTAAGGTAACCCATGTAGTACGGTTAACAAGCGATATCGATGTAGCGGATGGCAAGAGTATTGACTACTGGCACGGAAAGGTTACAAGAGATGGAGATAAAGAGGTTTTTGATGCGACAGATAAAGGGGAGCCCTACTTTGTCAATTACTACGCCATAGATGGATGGGGTCGCAAAGACGCTACTTCTCCCGAAGCTCTTTTAAATTTAATTTTAGAAGTAAGAGATGATTTAGCTCTTGCGCGTAGCAGAGGAGAAGAGCCTCTTCTTTTAGTTGCCTGTACCGGAGGGGTTGGACGGACAGGATCGTTTTATGCAGCTCTTGCGATTGTTTCAGCCATTGATCGAGCAGCTGACTCTTTTAGTATAGAAGAGATCGTGCAGAATCTTCGCCAGCAGCGGGCGCGATCTGTTGCTCATGACAATCAATATGAGATGCTCCACCGTTTGGCAGAGCTCTATCTAGAACGAAAAGAGATTTCTTAAGTAAAAATGCCGAAGGGAAAGACCCTTCGGCATATAGTAAAACTTCTAGCTTTAGGTGGTCCTAGCTTTTTGGTAGGAGCACTTTGTGGCTGAGTTTGATTTGACCGCGATCGTTTATCTCTAAAACTTTGACCTCGATCTCATCGCCCTCTTTAACGACATCTTCGACTTTTTGGACACGTTGGTGGCTAAGCTCTGATATGTGGCAGAGGCCATCTTTTGTGCCAGGTAGGCGAACGAAGGCGCCAAAGGGCTGGATAGAGACAACAGGGCCTTTGTAGACTTTACCGATCTCAATCTCTGCGATAAGGTTGTAGATCATCTCTTTAGCGCGGTTTAAGCTTACAGCGCTAGTAGAGGAGATGTTTACAATACCTTCATCATTGATATCGATTTGTGCACCTGTCTCTTCGATGATAGAGCGAATCATTTTACCACCAGGGCCGATGATTGTCGCGATCTTGGATGGTTTAACGACCATTGTCTCAATACGAGGTGCATGAGGGGAGAGGGTAGAGCGAGAGGCTGGGCATGCTGCAAGCATCTTATTTAAGATGTGAATACGGCCTTTTTTCGCTTGCATAAGGGCAGCTTTCATAATGTTAGAAGTAATCCCTTCGACTTTGATATCCATTTGAAAGGCTGTAATACCAGCCGCATCGCCTGTGATTTTAAAGTCCATATCGCCGAGAGCATCTTCTAAACCTAAGATATCGGAGAGGATAGCAAATTCATGACCTTCTAAGATTAAGCCCATAGCAATCCCTGAGACAGGTCTTGCGATAGGTACACCTGCATCCATCATAGCAAGACAGCCGCCGCAAACAGAGGCCATAGAAGAGGAGCCGTTTGATTCAGTGATGTTTGACTCTAAACGGATAGTGTAAGGAAAGGCTTCTCTAGAGGTTGGTATAATGGCCTGGAGAGCTCTTTCAGCAAGTTTACCGTGGCCAATTTCGCGTCGACCAGGAGGACCACCTCTACCAACTTCCCCAACAGAGTAGGGTGGGAAAGAGTACTGGAGGTAAAATTTACGTAGACCTTCACCTTCTAAATCTTCATATCTTTGTCCCATCGATTCACCACCGAGAGTACAGACAGCTATAGCCTGTGTCTCGCCACGTGTGAAGAGTGTGCTTCCGTGTGTGCGCGGTAAGAGGGCTTGCTCAATTGTAATAGGACGAATCTCATCTAAAGCTCTACCATCGGTTCTTGTCTTTAAAGAGAGAATCTTATGGCGTAAGATAGAAGAAGAGAGGTTATCAAAGGCTTGTTTTACTTGGATATCGCTATAGAGGGCATCTGTTTTTGGTAAGAAGCGCTCGTTGACCTCTTGCTTAATAAAAAAGAGGCTCTCTTCGCGCTCAAGCTTTCCTTGGATAGCAAAAGCTGTTTGAAGCTTTGCTTTAAAGTGTGAGGCCATCTCATCTGTAAGCTCTTGTGGGGGCAAGCGTAAAGTAGGCATTACCTTTTCTTTCCCAGCAATAGCTCTAAAATCGTTAAGGCCTTTGCAAATCTCTTTGATAGAGGCGTGGCCTTCTTCAATCGCGGCTAAAACCTCTTCTTCTGTTAAGAAGTCACAGTAGCCTTCGATCATAAGGATCGCATCTTCTGTACCTGCTAAAATAAGATCAAGTTTTGACTTACCTTGCTCTTCTAGAGTTGGATTGATGATAAATTGGCCATCGATCATGCCAACGCGTACAGCTCCAAGAGGTTTAGAAATTGGAATATCTGATAGAGCAACAGCTGCTGATACAGCGCAAATAGCAAGAGGTTCAGGGAGGTGGGTGTTATCATAAGAGAGTACATAGCAAAGCAATTGTACATCGTTATAATAACCCTCTGGGAATAGAGGACGAATCGGGCGATCGATCAAACGTGATACGAGCGTCTCTTTTTCAGACTGCTTACCTTCTCTTTTGATAAAACCACCGAGTGTCTTACCGGCAGCGGAGAACTTTTCTTGATAATCTACACGCAGAGGTAAAAAACTAGCGTTAGGGGCTGCTTCTTTTGTGGAGCATGCGGTTGCTAAAATAACCGTATCACCACTTCTTAAGACAACAGAACCACCGGCAAGCCGTGCAATTTTTCCTGTCTCAAAAGTAAGCTCCTTTCCACCTATGGAAAGGGTAAGTCGATTCTTGTCCATAAATTCCTTTTTTGAATTTTCTGTAAAAATAAGTAGGATCACACTGAAGTGAATTCAAAAATTGGTTTTTAGCCTGTATAGAATCTAAGAATTTGTATCTCTTTTAACCTGGCTTCTATGGCTCATAGAAGCTTTGGTTTATCCGATACAAATCTTACGTTCTGGTTTTGCCAAAACTCCAATTTTTGAATTCACTTCAGCGTGGAAAATAGCAAAAAGCTACTTACGTAGACCGAGCTTATTAACTAATTGTTGGTATCTAGAAGTGTCAGTAGAATTAAGGTAATTTAATAATTTCCTTCTGTGTCCTACTAATTTTAATAGTGCAAGCCTAGTATTCATATCTTTAGGTTGCAACTTTAAATGTTCTTGCAGATCAGCTATACGCTCAGAAAGAAGCGCAATTTGAACATCTGCAGATCCTGTATCTTTTTCGTGTAATTGAAATTTTTTTGTAACTTCATCTTTCGTACTTTTGTCCAGTGACATCGAAGCACTCCTCTAAGCTTTGTATGACAATAAGAATACCACCATTATGCTCTTTTCAATATAATAAATCCATGAATATCTTTAGCGAGTTCGATCAGTTCTGCATGCAGAAGGCCTTACAAGAGGCAAAAACAGCCTTTCAAGAAGATGAAGTGCCTATTGGAGCTGTCTTAGTCCATGAAGGAAAAATTTTAGTAAGTGGCCATAATGAGGTAGAAAAAAATAAAGATGCTACCTGTCATGCCGAGATGGTTGTCATTCGAAAGGCGAGTAAAATTTTGGAAGATTTTCGCCTTATAAACACTACTTTATATGTAACTGTAGAGCCATGCCTTATGTGCCTTGGGGGGCTTATCTTATCTCGTGTAGGCGAGGTCGTTTGGGGCTGCCCTGACCTACGCCATGGCGCCGATGGCTCTTTTTGTCAAATTCCCATAGAGAGGCATCCTATCCATCGTATAAGGACAAGATCGGGTCTTTTTGCGCAAGAGTCGAAGGAACTTCTACAAACTTTTTTTCAGGAAAAACGTGAACGAAAAAGAAATCTTAACGCTTTGTGATGAGCTAGTCTTTTTTCAAAAAAAGAAGATGCTAACCCTTGCCAAAGCTATCATCCCTCATATTGTAGAAGAGGATCTTTTACAGCCCTTTGATTTTCCGCTCCTTGAAAACCATCCCGGCTTTCGCTATGAAGAGGGGATTTTAGAGGGTCTATTAACAGTCCGGATGGCGCTGCTTGCAGAGTTAAGCCTATAATTGTTTCTTGAGGTAGCTCTTTTCAAAGGGCTGGCGGAAGAGAAGTTCTGTAACTGTGCCAATTTCTTTTTTAAACTGGAAAAACCCTCCTGGAAACTCTCTAAGGGAAAAAGAGAGCTCGCCCTCTGCCGTTAAGGTATAAGCCGGTTGTCCCTGGCCAAATGCTATATCGCCGGTCACAAGTGCTACAAGATGCTCGCCGCGAAGGATGATTTCAATAGTGAGAAAGGAGTTTTCATAGATCCCTTCAAGAGAGGTTAAATAAGGTAAACTCTCCCACTTTGCTCGCGGCTTTTTCTTAAAGCAAATCGGCTCTACAAACGGTTCAAATGGTACCGAAAGGCCGCTTATTTCACCCTCAAAGCCACGAGAGAAAGAAAAAGTGAGCATCGTCTCATCATCAAATATAGCCTCGGTTGGTGCACCGCAAAAAAGATCAACACTTTGATAGGTGAGGGGAAAGGTGATCTTGTTGAGTTTTCCAAAAAGGCGGCCCTCTTTTTCTTGGATCTCTAAGTTGCCATAGCCAGGGTGTTCGTAGCTTCCTAGGTAAGATTCTAGAGGGGGGAGTTTTAAAGGAGGTTTGTTTACACTTTTCTTTTCTTTCGAGAAGGAAGAGGGCTTTTCCTCTTTGTTTTCTTTCTCTTTTTTTATGCCGAGTAACCTATCCGCCATGATCTCTTGGATATGTATGGTTAAAGGGCGATGGCTCGTCGGTGAGCTATTGGTAAGGACAATAAGCCCTATACCCTCTTTAGGAAAAAGTGAGATCGAAGAGCTAAAGCCATCGACACGCCCCTCATGAGTTAACCAATAATTGCCTCTATAAACTCCCACTTCCCAACCAAGACCAAAGCCTAGAGAGTAAATAGGCTCTAGTGGAAATGTGGGAAGAGCTGCTTGCAAAGTATGGATCTCTTCTAAGGTAGCTCTTTCAATATATTTTTTTTCAGAAAAGAGGCCATTAGAGAGATGAATTTGTACCCATTTTAAGAGGTCCGTTATAGAGGAGTTAATAGAAGCACCAGGCCCGATAAGAGAGATATCGCGAAAGGGAATGCGAAGGGGATTACCCTCTCTTATAAGATAGGGAAGGGCAAAGTCATCGCTATTTTGTGAATCGATAACGCAGCTATTAGAAAAATTCATACCAAGCGGTTTAAAAATGCGATTTTTAAGAGCTATTTCCCACTCTTGGCCAGTAACAGCTTCTATAACGCTTCCGGCCACCATATACATAAGGTTGTTATACTGACACTTTTGGCGAAAATCTCTTGCAGGTTCTAAATAGGAGAGCCTTTGAAGAAGGGTTTTACGAGAAATATGGGGGTTTGAATACCAGATGGCGTCGTGGCGAGGCAGCCCTGAAGTATGGGTAAGAAGATCTCGGATAGTGATATGGGAGCTTATGTAATCATCATATAAGCGAAACTCCGGGATATGTTTTACGACCTTATCATCAAAGTTAAGGCGCCCCTCATCTACTAATTGGCCTAAAAGAAAGGCTGTAAAAGCCTTTGTGCAAGAGGCGATGGCAAAAATAGTTTTGTCAGTAACCGGTAGCTTTTTTTCGTAATCCCGGTAGCCAAACCCTTGTGAAAGAAGGATTTTATCATCCTTAATAATGCCAACAGCAGCCCCGGGGGCGCTAAACTCTTTTAGAGCCTCTTGGATTTCTTTTTGCAGGTGTTTTAAATCTTTCTTATCCAACGGTTTATTATTTTATTATTTTTTTAAATATTAGCCTCTCTATATGATACCACCTTGCCATCCTTTTCATAGGAAGGCAAACGAGCTCTAATATACTTTTTTGTTGTAGGAAAAGCTTTCGACCGTTATCCTTAAAAGTCAGTTTTTACTAAGGACTTAAGGAAATGAAAAAAGATATCCACCCCGAATATAAAGAAGTTGTTTTTCTCGACATGAGTACAGGAAAGAAATTTCTCTGCAAGAGCACTGTAAAAACTCATGAAACTGTAGATTTTGAGGGAAAAAAGTACCCATGTCTTAAAGTTTCTATCTCTTCCGATTCTCACCCTTTCTACACAGGTGACAAGACTTTTGTCGATACAGAAGGCCGTGTTGACAAATTCAAAAAACGTTACGCAAAAGCGATGGAAGTGGCTCCTCCTAAAGTAGAAGAAAAGCCGGTCGAAGAAAAACCGATTAAAGGCGCTAAAAAAGCAGCTAAATTAACTGTTGAAGAGGCTCCTGTAAAACCTGCAGCGAAAGCAACACCAGCTAAAAAATCTTCAGCAAAAACAAAAGAGCCTAAAGCCTAATGAAAGAAAAAATCCACAGGCTCCTCTCTAATCTGGAGAAGGTAGAGTCTGAGCTAGGGGATCCTTTAGTTCTTTCAGATAAAAAAAAGTATCGCTCTTTAGCTGCTGAGCATAAGTACCTCACGCAGATTAAAGAGCATTGGGATGCTTTTGAAAAGTGTAGCCGTGCTTTACAAGAAGATCGAGAGCTCTCTAAAATCGAGACAGACCCAGAGCTTTTACAAATGCTCTCGGAAGAGGTTCTCGCTTTAGAAGAGAATAGAAGTAAACTTGAAAGCCGGCTGCATACACTTCTTGTCCCTCCTGATCCAAACGATAGTAAAAATTGTATTATTGAACTCCGCGCCGGTACAGGTGGTGATGAGGCGGCCATTTTCGTTGGCGACTGCCTTAGAATGTATCACTACTACGCCGAAAAAATGGGCTGGCAGGTTGAGGAGTTATCTTGCACACCATCAGAGAGTGGTGGCTATAAAGAGTATCTCTTTGTTCTAGCCGGTGAAAATGTCTACCGTTTTATGAAATATGAAGCTGGCACCCACCGCGTCCAAAGGGTTCCAGATACAGAGACACAAGGCCGCGTACACACCTCTGCTATTACAGTCGCTGTTATTATAGAGCCCGACGAAGAGGAAAAAGTTGAGATCAATGAGAAAGATCTTAAAATCGATACCTATCGCTCTTCCGGTGCCGGTGGTCAGCACGTGAATACAACCGATTCTGCGGTTCGTATTACCCACTTACCGACAGGGATTGTCGTCCACTGCCAAGATGAGCGCTCACAGATTAAAAACCGTGAGAAGGGCATGCGTATCTTAAAGGCTCGTGTTGCGGAAGAAAAAAGACGCCGCCAACATGAGGAGATCTCCTCTATGAGAGCGGCACAAATTGGCTCTGGCGATCGCTCGGAAAAGATTCGTACTTACAACTTTCCGCAAAATCGCGTGACAGATCATCGCATCAACCTTACGCTCTACAATTTAACAGAAGTTATGAAGGGAGCTTTAGCAGAACTTTCCGAAGCGCTAGTCTCTCACTACTATCAAAAAAACTTCGATGTATAACCCGCCTCCTGCTTATGTTACTGGCTCTGTAGAGTTTTATAACCTTAAGATAGAGGTTAATAGCTCCACCCTTATCCCACGTTTAGAGAGTGAATTATTAGTCGAACACGCCTTAAAGCGTATCTCTAAAAAGGAAGCGATCGTCTTAGATCTATGCTGTGGTAGCGGCGCTCTGGGGCTTGCGCTTAAAGGAGCCAGGCGCGATTTGCATCTTATTTTAGCAGATATCTCACCAGACTGTGTCGCTATGACAAAAAAGAACGCAAAGAGTAATGGTTTAGCTGTAGAGGTACGAGAGGGGAATCTTTTAGAAGTTCTAAAAGAGGGGGAGGAGATCGACTTTATGATCTGTAACCCGCCTTATGTAACCACAAGTGAATATGAGACCCTTGATCCTTCTGTGAGGCTTTTTGAACCAAAGCTTGCTTTAGTTGGCGGCGATGATGGCCTTTTCTTTTACCGAGAGATTGAAAAGAGGCTCTCTACTGTTTTAAGAAAGGGTGGTAAGGCTTTTTTTGAGATCGGTAAGGATTTAGGTGAGGGTATAAAGAAAATATTTAATAACCCCCTTTGGTGTGATCAGGAGCTTTTACAGGACTATGCAAGCCTTGATCGCTTTTTTATCGTTGCAAGATCAGAGATAACACTTTAAAATAATCGTATGTTTGGCGCTTTAACCGATACCTTTCAAAAAATTGTAAAATCTCTTTCTCGCGATAAGGAGCTTACTGAGGCTAATATTGCTGAGGCTGCCCGTACGGCACGTATGGCTCTTTTAGATGCCGATGTGAACTACTCTGTTGTTAGCCAATTAATTAAGAAGGTAAAGGCAGAGGCTGTCGGCTCAAATAAGATCAAAGGGGTGAACGCAGGCGATCAGTTTCTAAAGATCGTCCACGACAAGCTTGTTGAGATCATGGGGGGCGAGGAGCCGAAAATTTCCTTTAAAAAGACCCCGACAAAGATTCTTTTATGTGGCCTCCAAGGCGCTGGTAAGACGACCCATGCTGCGAAACTTGCCCATTTTCTTAAGAAAAAATGGCATAAAAACCCTCTTCTTGTAGCCCTTGATCTACAGCGTCCAGGCGCTATACAGCAGCTTCAAATCCTTGGCTCTCAGATTAATGTGCCTGTGTTTGCTAACATGGATGAGAAAAACCCTCTTAAGATCGCAAAAGCGGCTCTTAAAGAAGGCAATTTTGATGTTTTGATCTTTGATACAGCAGGTCGTCTACATATCGATGAAACCTTGATGCAAGAGCTTGCTATGCTAAAAAAAGAGATCGACCCTGAGGAGATTTTTTTTGTAGCAAATGCTGCCTCTGGCCAAGATGCTGTGACAACTGCGCAGGAGTTTAATCAGAAAATCGGGATTACCAACTCTATCTTAACGATGCTCGATGGTACAACAAGAGCTGGTGCCGCTCTCTCTATCCGAGAGATCACAGGAAAACCTCTTCTCTTTGAAGGGGTTGGTGAGAAGATAGAGGATCTAAGACTTTTTAATCCTGTCTCTATGGCCGATCGTATTCTCGGCATGGGCGATTTGATTAACCTTGTAAAGAAGGCAGAAGAGGAGTTTTCCAAAGACGAAGAGAAAGAGATGGAAAAAAAGATGCGAACGGCGTCTTTTACCTTCGAAGACTTCCTAAAGCAAATGAGAGCCTTAAAGCGGATGGGGCCCCTCAAAGGCCTTTTAAAGATGATGCCGGGTATGGGCGATCTACCAGCCGATCTTGGTGATCCAGAGAAGGAGCTTGCTAAAACAGAGGCTATGATTCTTTCGATGACTGCTAAAGAGAGGCAAGGTAATGTCGAATTTATCCCCTCTCGGAGAAAGCGTATTGCTAAAGGCAGCGGCCGCTCCATCGACGAAGTCAACCGCCTTCTAAAAAGCTTTAAAGAGCTGCGTCAGATGGCAAAGCACTTCAGCAGCATGAAAAAACAGTTCAAAATGTAGAATTCGTGTTACATCCAGGTACTTTCTTGGACTCTTCCATATCTATCGACTCTACGTACATCTACAGCTCTTGTTCTTGCATCTACTTGCCCACTGTAGGTATTTCCAAATCGATCGCGTCCTCCCTGGAAGGTGTTAATAGTGCTTGGCGATCTTTCACCCCAGTAATTTGTTGGACCTCTTGCATAGGCTCTACTTTCAATTCTATCCATAGCCTGCATGCGTGCTGCGGCTGGAGTCCTTGCACTTATGGTTGGACGGGGAGGTGGTCGTCTTGCTGGGGGAGGTGGTGAGTAAGGTCTTCCTGTGGGGCTAGGACGTGCCGCAGGTGTTGGAGTGGGAGTACGTGCTGGGAACCAAGGTTTTCCACCAAACATGGACATAAAAAATCTCCTTAAAATATATACTATATAATAATCATTCGCCTTTTTATTTTTTAAACTACTTTTTATTAGATGGATAGCCTCTTTAGTGGGCGGAAGATAGGGTCAGGGGAAATTTTAATAAATAGCGCTCGTCTTTTTTTGGGGTGAGCGGTATAATACCATCATTTATTTTACGCAAACGGGGATTTTTATGAGTTTAGTAATGCGCCTTCGCCAAGGTGGCCGCAAGAATAAGAGAACATTTCGTATGGTTGTAACCGAAAAGAAAGCAAGACGTGATGGAAAATACATCGAGTGCGTAGGCTTTTATGATGCGCATGCAGAAAATACAACTGTGATCCATAAGGAAAAGGTAGAGAAGTGGTTACAGCAAGGCGTACAGCTTTCTGAAACTGTGATGTCTCTTATAAAGAAAAACTGTCCGGAAGCTCTTAAAGTTTTGAACTAGTATGCGATGGATATCGATATTCTAACGCTTTTTCCAGAATTTTTTGACTCGCCGCTCTCTTGCAGTATGCTGAAGCGGGCGAGACAAATGGAGCTTTTGCGAATAGGAGCGGTAAATATCCGAGACTTTGCAACGGATAAGCATAAGAGTGTCGATGATAGGCCTTATGGTGGAGGGCCTGGTATGGTATTAAAGCCAGAGCCCACTATACAAGCCATTCGTAGTGTTAGACGAGAGAATTCTCACGTGATCTGTATGAGCCCACAAGGCAGAGTCTTAAAGGCTAAAGATTGCGAGAGGTATGCAAAAGAGTTTGAGCACATTGTGATCCTTTGTGGCCACTATGAGGGTCTTGACCAGCGTATCTTGGATTTAGAGGTCGATGAAGAAGTTAGCATTGGAGATTTCGTTCTTACAAGTGGTATGCCGGCAGCTCTTGTTTTCATAGATGCCGTAAGCCGTTTTATACCAGGTGTTATAGGTCACCCAGAGGCTATGTATGAAGACTCGTTCCACAGAGAGGATGGCGTTTTCGATGGGCCTCACTACACTAGACCACCGGAGTTTGAAAATCTTACCGTGCCTGCCGTACTGATGGGAGGAAACCATCGTGATATCGCAGATTGGAGAAAGAAAGAGGCGAGCTCTAAACAGAAGAGAGTTCGTCCTGAGTTAACAAATTATAGAGAGTAAAAGAGGAATAGAATGACAACGCTCGTACAAGAGATAGAAAAAGCACACAAAAAAGCCAAGACAGGCTCTTTTGCTGTGGGTGATACGGTAAAAGTCCATACAAAGATCATTGAAGGCGACAAAGAGCGTATCCAGATCTTTCAAGGCATTATCATCGCTAGAAAAGGAGAAGGCCTCTCTGAAAATTTCACAGTTAGCCGTGTAGCTTTTGGTTATGCCAATGAAAAAGTATTTCCGCTCCATAGCCCAACTATCACAAAGATTGAAGTGATACAAAAAGGGGATGTGCGTAAGGCAAAGCTCAACTATATCCGCGGTAAGCTTGGTAAAGCAGCTAAGATCTCTGCAAAAATTGGTGGTATAGAAGAAGCTCTCGCAGAAGAAGCAAGACAAGCAGCAGAAGAAGCAACCTAACCACTAATCATTAAAGGGCTAATTAGTGGTATATAGGTTTCCTGTCGGAATCGATGAGGCTGGCAGAGGTCCTCTTGCGGGTCCTGTAGTAGCAGCGGCATGCTTTCTACCCTTTATCTCTGAGATAAAGGGTATCAAAGACAGCAAAAAGCTAACCCCTCTCCAACGTGAAAGGGTAGCTAAGGCTCTCTTGGAAGACGAAACGGTAAAAGTAGGCGTTGGTATGGCAAGCCCTGAAGAGATTGATGAGATAAATATTTTACAGGCCTCTCTTCTGGCTATGCGTCGTGCAGTTGATGCGTTACCCGAGAGGCCCGACTTTCTTTTTATCGACGGAAATGTCCCTCTTGCTATAGATATTCCTTTACAGACTGTGGTCCAAGGGGATCAAAAAATACGCTCTATCGGAGCAGCCTCCATTGTTGCTAAGGTAAAAAGAGATGAGATTATGAAAGAGATGCATAGCCTTTATCCAGTATATGGATTTGATAAGCATAAAGGCTATCCAACAGCTTACCATTTTGCCCGTCTTTTAGAGCACGGCCCCTCTCCTATACATCGTAAAAGCTTCACTCTTACTAAAAGAGTGAATAAATTTGAGAGTGTTTTTTCCTATGGCTAGAAGTATGACAGCTTTTGCCCGCCTTACAAAAAATATCGCTGGGCGGAACTATGTCTTTGAGATAAGCTCTTATAATCGTAAGGGTTTAGAGATTAGTCTCTCTCTTCCAAAAGATTTTATGGCTCTTGAAGTGCCTATCCGTAAGGAGATTGGAAAATTTGCTTTTCGAGGCCAGGTGCTTTTACGATGTATCCCGGAAAAAGAGACGATGGCAGGTTTAAACTTAGACCACTGTAGCGATGTGCAAAAAAAGCTCTCCTTTCTAGCCAATAAGCTTGATCCAAGCTATAAAGTCTCTTTTGAAACGGTAGTCTCTTTAGCTTTAGAAGAAAAACCTGTCTCTCTTACAAGTGATGCTCTTGAGAGCGAAATAGTCTCTTCCATAGAGCCTCTTCTAGAGGCTTGGACAGCGATGAAGGAGAGAGAAGGGGCTCTTTTAGTAAAACAGATAGAGGCAAGCCTTCTACTTTTAAAGGGAGCTCTTCAAAAGATCTCTTCTTTAACAACTGGTATAACAGAGAAGCTCCAAGCTAAACTTCTGGAGAAAATAGCGGCTCTAAAAGTTGTAGGCGAAGAAGATCGAGAAAGAATCCTTAGAGAAGTTGTTATTTATGCAGAGAAGGCAGATGTCTCCGAAGAGATTACCCGCTTTGGGGCCCACATAGAAGAATTCTCCCTTTTACTCGGAAGAAAAGAGGCCTCTAAAGGGCGGATGATGGATTTTCTTCTCCAAGAGATGATGCGTGAGGCAAATACCCTCTCTTCCAAGTCGAGCGATATAGAAGTGATTAGACAGGCTCTTTTGTTAAAACAGGAGATCGAAAAAATTCGAGAGCAGGGGCAAAACATCGAATGAGCCTTTTTAAGGAGAGAAAAAAAGGGATTATCTTTGTTGTGAGCGGCCCTTCAGGGACAGGTAAATCTACCCTTGCTGCAGAATTGATAGCGCGCTATCCGAATGATTTTGCAAGAGTTGTTACCTGCACCACACGCGCTCCTAGAAGAGGGGAAGAGGATGGCAGAGACTACTACTTCTATGATGATAAGACTTTTCATGACAAGAAGGCTAAAGAGGCATTTTTTGAAGTAGAGTCTATGTATGGCCACCACTACGGCACTTTAAAAGAAGAAGTTTACAAACATATTGAGTCGGGTAAGCATGTTCTTCTTGTTATTGGTGTAGGTGGGGCGCTACAATTGATGAAAAAAATCCAGGCTGTCTATATTTTTATTGGACCGCCTAGTTTACAAGAGCTCGAAAGACGAATACGGCTGCGCAATAAAGACTCGGAGGAGGCCATTGAAAAAAGGCTTCGCCGAGCCAAAGAAGAGTTAGAAAAGAAAAACCATTACGATTATTTGGTTGTGAATGAAATTTTTCCAGAGTCTCTGGCCGTTCTCCAAAGTATCGTGGTAGCAGAAGATCATAAAGTTTTCAAAGGTGATACATGAAAAAATACAAACAAAGAGAGTTTTTAACGAACGAATATATCAATAAAAGCTTCTCAGACAATTTCTCTTTAGCGCTTGCCTCTATCAATGGCGCAAAAGATCTTATTAAGGCAGGTCGTGAGTTTACTCTCCAATCTCTCTTCTCCTCTCTCGGTAAAATTGGAGCGGTAAAAAAAGAGATACCGTCTAAGATTGAGATCGAAGAAGAAATTCTATGAGAGAAAAGGTGCTCATAACAGCGGCGCTTCCCTATGCCAATGGCCCATTACATTTTGGGCACATGGCAGGGGCATATCTGCCAGCCGACTGTTTTGCGCGCTTTAAAAGGCTGCAAGGCGATGATGTCCTCTTTATCTCAGGCTCTGATGAGTACGGGGTTGCGATCACCCTTAGTGCAGAGCTTGCTAAGAGAACCCCTAAAGAGCATGTCGACCATTTCCATAAGATCAATCTCGATCTCTTTAACCAGTTAAATATCTCTTTTGACCACTATGGTCGGACGACGACAAAGCTCCATGATCCTATCGTACAGGAGTTTTTTCTTACGTTAAAAAAGAGGGGATTTGTCGAGGAGAAGGAGACAGAGCAGCTCTATGCAGAAAAGGAAGATCGTTTTTTAGCTGACCGTTATGTTGTTGGAAGCTGTCCGAAGTGTAGCTATCCAGAAGCCAGAGGGGATGAGTGTCAAAAGTGCGGAGCAACCTTTGATGCGCTCGATCTAAAAAATCCAAGATCCAAAATGACGGGAGCGCCTCTTGTTTTACGTAAGACCAAACACTGGTTTTTACGTCTCGACCTTTTCAAGGAATCTCTTTACAAATGGCTAGAGACTAAAGACTGGAAGCCGAACGTCATCAACTTTATAAAGCCTTACATAGAAGAGCTCAAAGACCGAGCCATCACCCGTGATGCGAAATGGGGTGTACCACTGCCGTTAGAAGATAGCGATGGAAAGGTTCTCTATGTCTGGTTCGACGCCCCGATCGGCTATATCTCTATCACACAAGAGTGGGCCAAAAATAGAGGGGAGAGCGAGAAGTGGAAAGAGTATTGGCTCGATCCTAAGACGCGGTATGTCCAATTTATCGGTAAAGACAATATCATTTTCCATGCAGTCGTCTTTCCTGCTATGGTCATGGGCCAAGATCTTCCCTATAAATTAGTCGATGCCCTCCCAGCGAATGAGTTTTTAAATCTCGAGGGCAAGCAGTTTAGCAAGTCAAGCGGCTGGATGATCGATATGAAGGAGTTTTTAACGACTTACTCTTCCGATCTTTTACGATACACCTTAGCAGCGAATGCTCCTGAAACGCAAGATAGCGAATTCACCTGGCGCGACTTTCAGATACGCGTTAATACAGAGTTAGTTGGCAAGTTTGGTAACTTCATCCACCGCAGTTTGACCTTTATCCATGACAGGATGGAGGAGCGAGTACCGCCTCTACACGCCCTTAGCGAAACAGATAACACCTTCCTTGCTAAGTTAGAAGAGATGGCTCTCGACATTAAGAACCACTATGAACATTTCCAGCTCCGACGTGTCGCCCTCCTTTTAATGGAGCTCTCACACCTTGCGAATACATACTTTGATCACAAAAAGCCTTGGGTTCTTCTTAAAGAGAAGGAGAATAGAGAGGCGCTTGAAACATGCCTCCATATCTGCCTTATTGCGATTAGAACAATGGCCCTTGTTGCCTTTCCGATTCTACCTGAGAGCGCAGAGAAGATTTGGAAGATGCTTGGTAATACAACCTCCTTAGGAGTACAAAACTGGAGTCTCGTTATGAAAGAAGAACTAACTGTCGGCAAAGAGCTTCCAGAGCCGAAGCCACTCTTTGCTAAAATCGAAGATGAGCAAATTGAAAAAGAGAGCGCAAAATTACAAAAAACGCTTACACCAGAAGTCGCTGTAGCCCCTAAAAAAGCAGAGATTGTTTATGACGACTTCTCTAAACTCGATCTTCGTGTCGGCAAAATTGAGCATGTAGAGAAGGTGGCTAAAAGTGAGAAGCTCTTAAAGCTCTCGATCGATCTTGGTTTTGAAAAGCGCACCATTGTCTCAGGGATTGCCCTTCACTTTAAAGAGATAGAAAAGCTCCTCGGCAAGCAGGTGATCGTTGTCGCTAATCTAAAGCCTGTGAAGCTTATGGGTATCACATCGGAGGGGATGGTCTTAGCCGCTCATGATGGCGGTCTTTTAGAGCTACCGACTCTTGCGGATCTACCACCAGGCAGCACGGTTTCGTAAGTTACTTATAATTAGTCGCTTTTAAAAAATCTTTCTTTTATCTGCAATTTATCGGCATACTGTAAATAGTAGGAATGCCGATAAATTGCAGATATTATGCCGATAAATTTTACTCCAAATTACATAGTTTCGCCAAAGATCATGAACGCTTTGCTTCGTATAGAAGCAGCAAAAGAAAAAATACTACATTTACCCTTAACTCCCACAGTTCTTAGTTCGCTACGAGAGACAGCACGCCTTTATACTACTCATTATTCGACGCAAATTGAAGGAAATCAGCTTACGCCAGAGGAAGTAAAGGTTGTTTTAAAGCATGAAGGGCATTTTCCGGGCCGTGAGAGAGATGAGTATGAGGTAAAAGGCTACTATGCTGCTTTAAAACAGGTAGAAAAATGGGCGCTACAAGGTAGTAGAATTACAGAGCCAATGATTCAAAAGCTTCATGGGCTTGTGATGGCTCATGGCAAAGAAAATGTCAAAAAAACGCCTTACAGAGATGGTCAAAACGTTATCCAAGATGGTAGAACAAAGGCTATCATTTATATGCCTCCTGAAGCCAAAGATGTGGAGAGTTTGATGGTGAGTATGGTCGCCTGGATCAATCAAAATAAAGAGCTGCCTTGCCCTCTTGTTGCAGCTATAGCCCACTACCAGTTTGCTACAATTCATCCCTATTATGATGGTAACGGCAGAACTGCCAGACTTCTTACAACGCTTATTCTACATTTGGGGGGGTATGATCTAAAAGGTCTCTATTCTCTAGAAGAGTACTATGCACGAAATTTAGGAGCATACTACGAAGCTATTAGTGTCGGTGAGTTTCACAATTACTATAGAGGCCGACCTGAAGCTTCTATTACTAAATGGATAGAGTATTTTATTGAAGGGATGGCTGCTTCTTTTGAGAGTGTTTTAAAACGAATGGATCAATCTAAAACGGAAGATTCACAAGATCAGATGGTCCTACTTAGAAAACTTGATCCTAAGCAGCGCAAAGCCATCGCACTATTTCAAGAATTTGAAACCATTACTAGCAAGCAAATAGGCGACTTGTTCGGATTTAAGTCTCGTACGAGCGCTTTTCTTTGTGCACGATGGGTAGAAGAGGGATTTTTAGTAGTGGTTGATCCCTCTAATAAGGGAAGAAAATACAAGCTAGCAGAGCTCTATCAGGAGCTAATCGACCAATACCGTTCGCAATAAATAAAGACATAAAATCATCGCATCTTTTGCCAAATAAGTTTGCTCTCGATCTCGCTAACTTGCAGGAAGTTAACCTTCGATCTCCGAGCTTGCTTATTTGGCAAAATTTTGCGCGCTTTTATCTCTTTATTTATTGCGAACGGTCTAACTCTCTTTGGTAAGAAGATTTCTGTGGGTAAAGTAAGAGAGTCCTGTATACCTTTTAAGAACTTCATTGTTTTGAATCGCAAGGGCAAGAGCTTGCTTTGTGCCTAAAAGGATGACAAGCTTTTTACCGCGGGTGATACCCGTGTAGAGAAGATTTCGTTGGAGGAGCTTGAAGTGAGAGGTGTGGACGGGAAGTAGTATAGCTGGCGCCTCACTTCCTTGGTATTTGTGAACAGAGACGGCGTAGGCAAGGGTTAGCTCATCGAGCTCGCTAAATTCATAGACCACTTCGTGGTGTTCAAAAGAGACAGCAAGCGTCTCTTCGTCTAGATCGACCTCTTCTATGCGACCTATATCACCATTGAAGACCATTTTTTTGTAGTTGTTACGTGTCTGCATCACTTTATCGCCTAGGCGAAAATGGCGCCCCATGCGGGCCACCCCAAACTCTTCTTTGTTGAGATGTTTTTGTAAAACGACGTTTAGATTTTCAATGCCGATAACCCCTTTGCGCATCGGAGAGAGCACTTGGATGTCTCGATAAGGGTCCCATGAAAACTGCGCGGGTAGCTTATTTTTCACAAGGTCTACGATATTGTGGATAATCTCTTCGGGCTCTTCTAGCTGGTAGAAGAGAAGATCGCTCTCTTCGGGGGGTGATTTAAGAAGGGGGAAGATACCTCGATTGATATCGTGGGCCGCGATGGTAATCTGTGAGCCTTTAGCTTGGCGAAAGATTTGAAAGAGGCGTGTTACAGGAATCTTTTGCGACTCGATTAAATCCTTTAAAACGTTACCAGGACCAATGCTTGGGAGCTGGTCGATATCGCCAATGAAGATAACGCGGGCAGAGGGCGGTATCGCTTTCAGTAAGCTATGCATCAAGTAGGTGTCGATCATACTCGACTCATCGATGATGAGAAGCTCACACTCTAGGGGGTTATCTTGGTTACGCTTAAAGCCACCATTTGTAAAGTCGTATTCTAAGATGCTGTGGATCGTAAAGGCTTTTCTTCTGCAGATATCGCCGAGGCGTTTAGCAGCTCTGCCTGTAGGGGCGCATAAGATAATCTTTTCTGTTAATTTAGCGTGGACCGTAAGGATCGCTTTTGTGACTGTACTCTTACCAGTACCTGGGCCACCGGTAATAATATGGACCTTCTCTTCTAGGCTACGCTTTAAAGCCGTCATCTGCTCAGGGGCAAGGCGAATAGATAGAGTCTCTTGGACCCAGTCAAGGGCTTTATCCGTTTTAATCGTGCGAAGCGATGGAGGCGCCTGGATTAGAAGAGAGAGCCTCTTGGCAATCCCTATTTCGGAAAAGAAGAGGGTAGAGGTCCAAAGGTGTAAGATCGCTTCGTTTTCAGTTGGGAGCTTTTCGCGTATGATACGCTTTTTTCCTTCTAGAGCGACGATAGCGTTATGGATAAGAGAGCGGTCGACTTGGAGAAGCTCTTCTGCCTGCGTTAAGTAGCCATCCTCTGGATAGCAAGTGTGGCCTTGTTCGGCAAAAAGAGAGAGAAGGTACTCAGCCCCAGCCTCAATACGAGCTGGTGCGCTGTGAGGTATGCCGAGTTCAGAGGCGATTTTGTCTGCTGTCTTAAAGCCGACACCAAAGATCTCTTGCGACAGAACAAAAGGGTTTTCTTTTAAAGTCTTTATCGTCGCTTCGCCAAAGCGTCTAAAGATTTTTTTTGCAAGACCGCTGCCGATATTGTGGCCGCGTAAAAAGACCATCACATCGCGGACAGAGTTATGCTCTTCGCGGTGCGAGATAATCTTTTCGACTTTCTTCTCGCCAATCCCTTCGATCTCTAAAAGGCGCATCGGTTCATCATCGATGACACGCAGAGTCTCAAGGCCAAAGTGGGCTACAATCTTTTTAGCATAGACTTTACCGATCCCTTTCACGCTCTTAGACTCTAAGTATCTCTGGATGCCTAGAAGATCCTTTGGAAGGGAGGTTTCAAAGGAGGCGACTTCAAATTGTTTGCCATAGGAGGCGTGGTGCTTCCATACCCCTTTACAGGAGATCGTCTCGCCAGCTTTTACATTGCCGAGGGCTCCTACGACGACAACAGGGGCGTCCGCTGTCTTTAAAGAGAGCTCTGCTACCGCAAAGCCATTCTCTTCATTAGAAAAGAGAATTTTTTCAATACTGCCGCATATCTGATCTTCCATCGCCATCAAATTTAACTTAATAAAAGAAGCTGGTCAAGGGAGATCTCTTCTCGTAAAAATGCCTCTAGCCGTTTTTCTGCCTCGTTACGTAGAGGTGAAAGTGCATAGGCAACCATTTGTTTTAAGGTCTCATCAAACAAGCCATGTTTTTTGATCCACTCTCGTAAAAGGGCCATCCCTTGCCAAGTGGCAGGGTAGCTTAAAAGATCAGCAATATGGTGGCCTAAAGCCTTGGGATCACTCTTTGTATCGAGAAGACATTTTAAATACTCTTGCAGCGTCGGATAGGCAAAAAGATAGTATTTAGCTATCTCATAGAGATCACGGAGGAAGGGAAGAGCATGCTTTGGTCCCTCATAGAAGAAAAAAGAGCCGCTCTCGAGCGCCTCCGAAAAGGAGCGATCGCCCCGGCAGCCTACAAAATTTTCTTCATAAGTGTACGCCTCTCGTACCGCCTCATTCGATAAAAAGGGCTCGACCTGGATGATAAGGCGTTTACTCTTTTCTGGATCTACAGAGATAATCGTATTATGCGCACTGTTTTTGATAATTATTTCTTTAATTTCATAGCCCTGCCAAGAGCTATTCTCTAAGGCTGTTAAAAGAGGCAGAGGCGGCGAGGCTAAGAGGGTAATATCGCGGCTGTAGGCTTTCTCTCTCTCTAAAATGGCGTGAAGGTAGATAGCAAAGCCGCGTTCCGAGTAAAGATAAGCAAAGTAATTGGAGGCTCTTTTTTCTTTATTTCCTGGCATCTTTGGGAGCAAAATCCCTTTTTCTAGTGCATGGAGTCCCATGCAAAAGTTTTCTGTAGAGGGATGAAACTCTTTGGTGTCTAGAAAGCCATACTCTCCAATGGAGAGGACCTCAGCTGTAGGCGAGAGACATTTTTGCCAATCCTTCCAAAAAGGGTAGTAGGTAGGAATCTGCAACACAAGAGAGGCCTCTTGTAAGAGTGGTAAAAGGCTCTTTGGTATAGGGGCCCTCTCCTCTTTTTTAAAGCGGACAATACTCTGGTGGGGGTAGCCAAAGGAGGGGTAATTCTGAACGCTCTCTTCCAAAAGGGTGATAAGATGGATCTTTACCTCTGGGAATGCCTCTTCTAAAACTCTTCTTACCTCTTCTTGGGTTACTAAATCGCCAAAGCCACCGGGAATAACCCAGGTAAAGAGAAGAATGGTGCCTTTTGGGGTAGACTCTTTTTGGTAGCGTGAGAGAAAAGCCTTATAAACCCACTGTTTTAAAACCCCTCTTCGATCTTGTAGATAAGGCTTATCAGCAAGCGAGGAGTGCATTTTCGGGACCGCAAAGGCTGGAACCCCGAGTCTTTCAAACTCACTTGGCGGATACTTTTCCTTAACGGCGCTAAAAGGGTCTAGGCGAAGCATTTTTTAAATGTAGCAGATTATCTCTATTCTAAAAATAGTCTAATTTGCTATAGTAGCTCCTTCTATCTATTCCGGCTTAGCTCAGTGGTAGAGCAGTAGACTGTTAATCTATTGGTCGTAGGTTCGAATCCTCCAGCCGGAGATCACTCTAATCAGGCATCTTGCTAAACACGCAAGATGCCTTTTTTATTGCTGGTCCCACTATACCATATACCCAAGTAACCTCAAAAATTGGAATTTTAGCAAAAGCAGAACTTAAAATTTGGGCCAGATGAAATCGTCGCTAAAGCGAGCCCCTCTGGGACATAGGGCGAGGTGGAGCGGGTGCAAATTTTAAGATTCTGGTGAAGCCAAAAACCAATTTTTGAGGTTACTTGGGTATAACACCGTGCAATAAACAAACATTAACTTTGACCGTGTGACTGCTCCTGCGCCCCAAAGGTAAAGGCTTCTAGGGATTACTCAGAGAACCATCCAAGCAGACGATCATGGCTTGCAGCTCTAAAGAAAGCTCAAATAAAGAATTCTCGCTTCCACGATTTGCGCCACAGTACAGCAAGCTACATGGCTATTACATGGTCTCTAGTCTTGTAGAGATCGGAATTTTGCTTATTCATAAACGGCTTGAGATTACTAAAAGATACAACAGCGTTTATCGAAGATAGTAGAGAGAATAAATGAGGAGATTTTTGGATGACATCCTACTGGAATCAGGGCAACATCTGTTGCTCAAAGCTTCATAATGATTGCTTTTTATAATTAAAAAGCAATCATTATGTAATTATTTGATTGGCATTAGGATAATTAAAGACAAGAAGAGTTTCCTTTGCAAGGATTCTAATTTTATGCCATCTAGGGTCTTGCATAACTTCTGCTTCTATAAAACCCGGAGTGTCGTCTGAATAGGCTCTTAAGACATTGTATAATTCTAATAATTTTTTATGTTGTGAAGGGGAAATATCATATTCTTGAGGGTGATCAACAATTTCTTTTGCATTGAGATCATCAAAAAAATGACACATTGTTTCATCGAAATCACTTAACGGTTCAAGAGCCTTGATCCATACGCGATCTTGATATTCTGCATCAGCAATGTCTTTAACAATTTCAAGGAGTGATTGCACGATTTTTAATTTAATTGTTTTGTCAGGCATAATTTTATTCTAGTCTATACACAAACTGATCCAATGAAATATGTGCTTCAATTGAATTTTGGTCAATAATATTGCCGAATTTATCGAGTGCAGAATTCCCTCTCATATGTACAACATAGGGTTTTTGTTGATAAGGATTACGACTATATGGTTTTCCAGGCATAATTCGTACGGATTCATGAGGATTTGTGGGATGAACATATTTCATACCACAGCCCTTATCAGAAAACGTTACTTTAAAAGTATCTGGAATATTTTTGGGTTTAGGAAATGTTTGAAAACCTGCTTGGTGAAGGATTTTTCTTACAGTTGTTTCTGATAAATCTTGCCCTTTATATGTTTTTAAAAGTTTTTGAGTGGTTTTAAACTTTTGAATTATATCTTCATGAGCTTGTCTCCAATTTCCTGCAGCTTCTTTAATTACAGAAGCTTGTTTAGATTCTTGCGCAAGATGCTCAAGAGTTAAGAGTTTATTTGCTGTTTTGAACTTTTTGTAGGTTTTCATAATCCCAATAGGTGCAAACAGTTCTGTGCCGTATTTTCCAATCATATAACCAAGGAGCTTTGCCTTTTCTTCATTTGAGGTGCTGTTATTGAACTCCCTCAGCTCAGGGATGAATGCTTCCAATAGCTCAACGGAGGATTTTTGAGAAAGAAGCTCCATCATCTCTTTACAAGTCGCTATCATTTCCTTTGAACAGTTTAGTGGATCACAGCCAAAAGCCCAAAGAGCATGGGATAGTCCATTGATTGAAGATAAGATGGAAGGGGCAAAATCAATAGCTGCTTCACCTGTTCCTTTGAGAATTCCTAACATAAGATATTTTGAAAATTCGATGGAAATTAGATCATTTGAATCAAGGAGGGTGGGCTTTATACCAGATTCAAGATAATCTGCAATTGCCAAATCAAAGTCACCTGTCTCGAAATAAACAGCCGCTCTTTCAAAATAAGACTCTTTATTACTCGGGTCCTTTGCAATTGATTTAGTCAGAGCAACAATTGCTTCATCATATTGGCCAAGCTCTGCGTAAGAAGTGCCTTCTTGTAGATAAAAATCAGAAGTAAGAAGAGTTTCTAGTTCATCTTCATGAGCCGATTCAGTAAATGCTTGCATGTCAGATAAAGAGGCAAAGAGATCGCCATTATGAAAATAGACCATACCTCTCTCATAGTAGATTTTAGGGTGAGGGTGCTTTTCTAGGCAGTTGGAATAGAGGTTGAGAAAAAGAGGGCGAATAGAGGCAATCAAAGAATAGAGTTTTTGAAGTTCGATTGAGGATGTGGGTGAATTTGCATCTACATGTGTGCAAAGATCAATAAGGGAAGTGTGGTAATTGCTGTAAAAAAAAGAAAAGATAAATTGATTTTGAAGAGCGCGAAGAAGGTTCTCTTTTTCAATTTTAGGCCAATTTTTCAACGAAAATTCGCTAACGAATATCCAATCAGAGTGTGTATTTACTAAATCGGAAAGACAGGTTTCTTGAAATAACAGTTGCATGTCATCATAAACAAGATCGCTTATTGCACAGGCTATTTTTGAAATATATGGCCAGTAACATTTGCAGCTTGGATTTTCTTTTAAATATTTAAGATGATGCTTTAGAAAGAGAGAATATTTAGCGGTGGGTTTATTAAAATAACAAAAGGGAACGGCTGGTTTTTTACAACAGGTCCAACGGTTACTATCGTTTGTTAGATAAGATTTTTTTGAATCAATAAATAGAAAATGATGAGAGCATTCACATGCATGATTCATGATGAACCAATTATGATGCCATTCGGAATTTAGAATACCGATTCCTTTCAAGACTGGCTTTTTACAATAAGAACAATAAACATAAGAACAAAGACTTTGTAAATTGGGTATGAAGCTGACATTGTTTTCATAGTTCTCAAGTTGAGAGACATCAATATGTATTGATAGGGGAAATGGAAAAAAGATATCGAAGTCATTATAATTTTCATCCTCATCTTCATCTTGATCTATATCTGTTTCATAAAAAAGCTCGTTAGCAGGCATTTCAGAGCAAGCGGCGCTTTCATTTAGAAGATGGTCCTTACAAAATTCAGGCCATAGGCTTTTGTATAGTTTGGGATATTCGGTTTGGGTGTCTGCAAAGAGATTTGATGGTAGACAAAAACATAAAATAATTATAGTCGTAAATGAGATAAACATTTGCTGCATCTAGTTTAGCCTTAGTTGAAAAAAGGCGATTCTAGATCGATTGAGTCTTTTCAGGCAACTCAATTTAAAGTGTCTTTTAACGCTCTTTATATTCTTCCTGTTAGAGGTGATAATCGATACGCTGCGGTTACTTCTATTTTTGTTAGCTCGCCAGATGTTGATGCGATAAGAAGTGAGATGGGACTTCCTCCAAGATACTCTCCAGGACGTCCTGCTCGTTATACATTTGCTGCAGTAGATAATCCACGCTTGCCTCATGACGATGCAGCATTAGTTCTACAGATGGAAAGTATTCCTGCAGTTAGCCAATGGCTCAAGCGATAGTCAGTATTTCAATTATTTCTGCAAGAGAGGTTAGTCGAGAGCTTTTTTACATCACTAACCTCTTTGGCATAGGCTTGGACCTTCCCAATAAAGATCAATCTAATGAGGCATCTTGCTAAACACGCAATTTGTTTTAGCTCGACTCAAGAGCCTGTTGCTTTCATCTGAATATAGCAGCCGATATGAGAATTTTTTTTGATGTAAAGCTTGCATTTGATAGAATCCCGATTTTTGAAGAGAGTGGCCTAATATGAAGCGATACTTATTTTTCTTAGCAGCAGCGGCTCTATCTTTCAAAGTCGCTTTGATGGCAGCCCCTGGAGGGGCTTATATTTCTAACAATAGCGGTTCAGATGTTAGCGTGATTAACTCGACGACAAATGTAGTTGATGCGACTGTTCCTACGCAAGCAGCTCCGCAATTCATGGCTGTTACAAGCGATCAATCGAAAGTTTATGTGACAAATAGTGGAGATAATAGCCTGAGTGTGATCGATATAAACACGGATACGAATATTGGCACGATCCCTCTTGGAATCCCTCCTTTTTTTCTCGTTGTAACATCCGATGGTAGTAAAGTATTTGTTGCAGGTGCAACTTCTACGGATATTGCTGCCGTGGACACGGCAAGTAGTGTTGTCACGCTGATCAACATAGGGGTGGGGACAAATGTTGAGTACCTTGCAGTGACTCCGGATGGTACAAAAGTCTATGCCGCAAGCCAAACGACCGATGAAGTCATTGTGATTGACGCCTCTTCTTTGACGGTGATCACAACGATCCCAACAGGTCTTGCAACAGGGCCCCGATATCCGGTTGTTACTCCCGATGGAAGTAAGGTTTATGTTTCCAACAGTACGGGAGCAGGGGTTAGCGTAATCGATACTCTAACGGACACTCTTTTAACCACCATTACCGTAAATATTGGAAATTCGCCTTTTATCATCGGGATAACGCCTGATGGAACACAGGCATATGTAGCTAATATAGCCGATGGAACTGTCAGCGTAATAGATACAGCAACAGATACCGTAACGGATGTCGTTATTGTCGGATCGACTCCATTTTTTCTATCAGTCCTTACTGATGGTAGCAAGGTTTATGTGCCCAATAATGGTGATGGAACGGTTAGTGTCATTGATACGAGCTCTAATACCGTTGTAGCAACAGTTGGAGTTGGAAATAGTCCTATTACGACGGCTTCTTCGAGAGATGCAAGTAAAGTGTACGTAACGAATCAAAGCGATGCAACTGTCAGTGTTATTGCAACACTCAGCGATACAGTTTTAGCTACTGTATCCGTAGGTTTTGGGCCTCTTTTTGTGGTAACCGCAGGCTCCTCCACGCCACCACCTCCTCCTCAGGTCAATGTCTTTGGCTTGCAAGAACAAAATGGTTTTCTTTTACAGGTCGAGTATTTCAATAAAATTACATGGAATGCTCCTACTAGTATTACCCCTCTCTATTATATAGTGTATCGAGATGCCTCTTTGACAAATGTAGCAGGGACAGTTCCCGCAGGGTCTACTACACTAGTTTTTGAAGATCATAACCGCAAAAAAAATACGGCCTATTCCTACTATATTGTTGCGGTCACCGCTTCTGATAGTTTTCTAATTGGCAATGTGACCATAGAGTGATAGATTAAAAATTATGAAACGGATCTCTCGATTGCTAATTATAATGCTTATGCCCGCCTTTTTATGGGGAGTATACGGGTCAACAGAGGTTCGATTTGGTTATTTCTATCCTGTTTCTGAGACCATGAGAAAGATCTATCACGATGGTGGCGTTACCTTTGAAATCGAACAAAGGGTTATCTCTAAAGCATGGAATGTTTGGATAAATTTTAATTATTTTGAATAGAACGGCTATTCTCAGGGCGTCCATGATAAGACATCGGTTCATATCTATCCTTTAAGCATCGGGGTTCAATATCATCACTGTCTCTGGTTCAATATAGAAGGGTATCTAGGGGTAGGGGGGAGTTATACGTGGATTGATCTCCATGACCATTCAGAATATGTAAAACAGCATGGTCATAAACATGGCGGTGGCGTAGTAGGGAAAAGCGGATTGATCTGGTATGTTAGCAAATCGGTATTTCTCGACCTCTTCGCTGATTATTATTATACAAAAGTTTCAGGAGAACACTCTTCTCGTCTTGTCTATCCTAAGTCTCAGGATATTGGAGGTCTTAGGACTGGTCTTGGCATCGGCATCTCTTATTAAAAAGTAGTGGTTATACCGAGAGTGGTTCAAGAATCAGGGTGATGCCTTTTTTATCCGAAGGACGCGAGAAAACTCAGTCCTTCAGGTCTGAGATGAATCGCGCCTATTGACAAGTTCATAGAGTAAATTTTAACATAGATGCATGTTTGTTTGAAAAGCATTCCAATTTAGGCTCTATCCCACAAAAGCCCAAGCCAAACTGCTACAAGCGCAATTGGATGAATGTCGATGGCTCTACAATGAACTCCTTTGGCAAAGAAAAATCTCCTACGAAGAACTAGACACTTCGCTCTCAAAGTATGAACAACTCATGTTTTTGCCCCTGCTTAAAGAAGAAAGACCATCTTTGAAAGGAGTCCATTCTCAAGTCTTGCAAAATATCGTCGATCGTTTGGATAAGTCCTTTCAGGCCTTTTTTCGTAGATGCAAAGCCAAAGAAAAAGGGGGCTTTCCAAGATTTCGCGGAATGCATCGTTACGATAGCTTTTGCTATCCCCAGAGTGGCTTTACTTTGCTTGGTAAGGAGATATCCCTCTCTAAAATAGGGCGCATTCGCGTGAAGATGCATCGCCAGGTTGAGGGAGAGATCAAAACTTGCACGATTAAAAAAACCGCGTCCGGAGCCTGGGATATTACCTTTTCTTGTGAGGTGAAGGCTACTCCATTAGAGCCAAAAACAGAAGCGATTGCAATCGATGTTGGCATCGAATCGTTTGCTACTTTTTCAAACGGGGATAAGATTGAAAATCCTAGGTTTTTCAAAAAGGGAGAAAAAGCCCTTGCTAAAGCGCAGCGTAAACTAAGTAAACTGGAGAAAGGGACTAAAGAGCGCCATAAAGCTGGCAAGTCAGTCGCTAAAATCCATGAGCGCATCAAAAATCAAAGAAAGGATTTTTGCCACAAGCACTCTAGAAAAATCATTAATCAATATCAGTATATTTGCGTAGAAGATCTGAATATCAAAAACATGATAGAAGGATCTCCTTTTGCAAAAAGTATAGTAGACGTAAGTTGGAATCAGTTTCGTCAGTTCCTAACCTACAAAGCGGCAGAAGCTGGTAGGA